>NZ_JBAPLV010000026.1:0-63179 GCF_037083865.1 Klenkia terrae
CCGGCGGCAACGGCGGCGCGGCCACCAACACCACCTCCGCCAGCGGCACCACCTCCGCCGACGGCGGCCGGGCCATGGGCGGCGACGTGACGGCCAGCTCCGAGGCCGTCGGCTTCGGCAGCTCGTCCGCCGAGACCGTCGTCGACGCACCGACCCGGGCCAACGGCGGCTACGCCGAGGGCAACGACGCCGACAACAGCGGCAACGTCCGGGGCGGCGACGGAGGCAACTACGGCATCGCCTACAGCGGCGCCTCGGTCACCGTCCACTGCTGGAACTACAAGAGCAACGACAACTGCAACCCCGTGACCACCACCGGCGCCGCCACCAACACCAGCACCGGCGGCGACGGCGGCTCGGCCACCAACACCACCTCCGCCAGCGGCAACACCTCTGCCGACGGTGGCTGCGCGGTCCACGCGGCCGGTGACTGCCCCAGCGAGGAGCCGACCGCCCCGGTGCAGCCGGAGACCCCGTCCCCGGTCCAGCCGGTCGCCCCGGCCCCGGCCCCGGCCCCGGCGGAGCACGTCACGCCGGTCGCCTCGGGTTCGGGCAGCCACGGCACCTCGGGTTCGACCAGCCAGGGCACCTCGGTGAGTGCTTCGCACTCGTCCGCGGCGACGCTGGCCTACACCGGTGCCGACGTCACCGACGCCCTCGGCCTGGGCCTGCTGGCCCTGGCCGGCGGCATGGGGCTCGCCCTGGCCGGTCGCCGGCGCACGACCGTCTGACCGGTGTCCGGTCCGCCGTCCCGTGAACCCGGACGGCGGACCGGACACCGCAGGACCTGCAAACGATCATGGGGTTGTTGTCCGCTCGACACGCACAGGCGGCGTGCCGGGTGGGCGACAACCCCATGATCGTTGTCCGGGGTCGGGTCAGCTCAGGTCGACGCCGGGGTAGAGCGGGTGGGCGCCGACGATCTCGCTGGCCCGGGCGTGCACGCGCTCGGCGACGCCGTCCTCGATCGTGTACTTGACCTTGGACTCGCCCACCGCGGAGGTGGCGGCGAGCACGTCGGCCATCAGGTCGCCGACCTCGGCCAGCTCCGCCGTCCCCAGCCCTCGGGTGGTGAGCGCCGGGGTGCCCAGCCGGATGCCGGAGGTGTACCAGGGGCCGTTCGGGTCACCCGGGACGGCGTTCCGGTTGGTGACCAGGCCGGACTCCAGCAGCGCGGACTCCGCCTGGCGACCGGTCAGCCCGGTCGCGGAGACGTCGGCCAGCACCAGGTGGTTGTCGGTGCCACCGGTGACCAGGGTGATGCCGCGGCGCAGCAGCGACTCGGCCAGCGCCCGCGAGTTGTCCACGATCCGCTGGGCGTAGTCGGCGAACTCGGGACGACGGGCCTCGGCGAACGCGACGGCCTTGGCGGCCATGACGTTGGCCAGCGGGCCGCCGAGCACCAGCGGGCAGCCGCGGTCGATCGAGGGGGCGTACTCCTCGGTGGCCAGCACCATGCCGCCGCGGGGGCCGCGGAGGGACTTGTGCGTGGTGGTGGTGACCACGTGCGCGAACGGGATCGGGTTCTCGTCGCCGGTGAACACCTTGCCGGCGACCAGCCCGGCGAAGTGGGCCATGTCGACCATCAGCGTGGCGCCGACCTCGTCGGCGATGTCCCGCATGGCGGCGAAGTCGACGCGGCGCGGGTAGGCGGAGTAGCCGGCGACCAGGATCAGCGGGCGGAACTCGTTGGCCTGCTTGCGCAGCGCGGCGTAGTCGATGAGGCCGGTCTCGGGGTCAGTCCCGTAGCTGGCCTGCTCGAACATCTTGCCGCTGATGTTGGGGCGGAAGCCGTGGGTGAGGTGACCACCGGCGTCCAGGCTCATGCCGAGCATCCGCTGGTCGCCCAGCGCCCGGCGCAGGTTGGCCCAGTCGGCGTCGGTGAGCGCGTCGACGTTCTTCACGCCGGCCTCGGCCAGCGCCGGGGTCTCGACCCGGTGGGCCAGGATCGACCAGAACGCGACCAGGTTGGCGTCGATGCCCGAGTGCGGCTGCGGGTAGGCGTACTCCGCGCCGAACAGCTCGCGGGCGTGCTCGGCGGCCAGCCGCTCGACGGTGTCCACGTTCTGGCAGGCGGCGTAGAAGCGGCGGCCGGGGGTGCCCTCGGCGTACTTGTCGCTGAACCAGTTGCCCATCGCCAGCAAGGTCGCCGGGGAGGCGTAGTTCTCGCTGGCGATCAGCTTCAGGCTGTCGCGCTGGTCGGCCAGCTCCTGGCCGATGGCGGCGGCGACGGCGGGTTCCACCGCGCCGATCACCTCGAGCGCGCTGCGGAAGGCGGTGCTCTCGGGCGACGGTGTGCTGGTCATCGGGGCTCCTCCGGGGATCGCTGGGTGCCCAGGCGCGCGGCGGTCCGTCGGGACCGCTCCCCGGTGGTGTCCCACCTGTGCGCCAGTCACGGCCCGGCACGAGGATACCGGGCCGTGCAGGCGCACGGGACCGGTCAGCTGGCCGGGGAGACCGAGCTCATGTTGAAGTCCGGGACGCGGAGCATCGGCATGGCCGCCCGGGTGAACCAGTCGTTCCACTCCCGGGGCAGGGTCCGCTCGGTGCGCGAGGCCTGGGTGGCCCGGCCCAGCAGCGAGACCGGGGACTCGTTGAACCGGAAGTTGTTCACCGCGCCGGTCACCTCGCCGTCCTCCACCAGGAAGACGCCGTCGCGGGTCAGCCCGGTGAGCAGCAGGCTCTGCGGGTCGACCTCGCGGATGTACCAGAGCGTGGTGAGCAGCAGCCCGCGCTCGGTGCTCGCGATCATCTCCTCGGTCGACGCGGTGGCCTGCGGGTCCTCCAGCACCAGGTTGTCCAGCGCCGCGGTGGGCGGTGCGGTCTGCTGCAGCGCCCAGGCCCGCGGCCGGATCAGGTTGGTCAGCGTGCCCCCGGAGATCCAGTTGATCGCCGGGGTGGTCATCCCGTTGTCGAACACCGACGACGAGCCCGACGAACCACCGACCACCTGGAACGGGGCGCACTCCAGCCCGGGCTCGGCGGGGTCGCTGCGCAGGGTCAGCGGCAGGCCGCAGATCCGCTCGCCGATCCGGTTGCCGCCGCCGGGCTTGGCGTAGACGTTGCGGCCCTCGTCGGCGTCCCGGGCCTCCATCGTCCAGTAGGCGTAGATCATCAGGTCGCTGACCGCCGAGGGCGGCAGCAGCGTCTCGTACCGGCCGGCCGGCAGGTCGACCCGGCGCTGCGACCAGGCGATCTTGCGCTGCACGTCGGCGGCCAGCGCCTCGATCGAGATGTCGGTGAAGTCGCGGGTGCCGACCCCGGCCCAGACCGAGCGGCCGAAGTCCCGGCTCTTGCCGTTGAGCTCGACCCGGCCGGTGGGCTGGTCGTGCCGCAGCCGCAGGCCGGTGGAGGTGCCCAGGTAGGTGGTGGACAGCTGGTGCTCGGCGAACCCGAACAGCAGCTCGTCGCGGCCGCCGGCCTCGCCGAAGGCCTGGCCCAGCGCCGGGGCGACCTCGCGGAACACCTCGATCGACGTGGTGGCGGGCTCGGCGTCCCAGTCGCCGGTGGCGGTGGGGGCCATCGGGTCGCCCGGGCTGATCAGCGGGACCGCGTCCTCGGCCGGGCCGGCGTCGCGGGCGGCCTGCTCGCTGGCGGCGACCAGCGCGGCGATGTCCGGGGTGCCGGTGCGGGCGACCGTGCCCGCGGCCATGCCGGCGCCGCCGTCGACGAGGGAGATGACGACGACCTGGCGGGAGCGCATCGCCCCGTTCGTGGTCAGGCTGTTGCTGGCCCAGCGGAGGTTGGCCTCGGAGCTGTCGACGACGTAGGTGATCTGCCCGTCGACCGTGCTGGCGGCCAGGGCGGCCTCCACGATCTGCTGGCCCGTCATGGCGGTCACTGCCCGCCCTCCTGCACCGTGTTGAGGATGGTCGTGCCCTCGAAGAGCGCACTGGGGCAGCCGTGGCTGACCGGCGCCACCTGCCCGGGTTGGGCCTTGCCGCAGTTGAAGGCGCCGCCGAGCACGTAGGTCTGCGGGCCGCCGACCCGGGTCATCGAGCCCCAGAAGTCGGTGGTGGTCGCCTGGTAGGCGACGTCCTTGAGCTGGCCGGCCAGCTGACCGCCCTCGATCTTGTAGAAGCGCTGGCCGGTGAACTGGAAGTTGTACCGCTGCATGTCGATCGACCAGCTCTTGTCGCCGACGACGTAGATGCCGCGGTCGACCCCGGCGATGATCTCCTCGGTGCTCGGCCCGTCGGGTGCGGCCTGCAGGGAGACGTTGGCCATCCGCTGCACCGGCACGTGCGCGGCGCTGTCGGCGAAGGCGCAGCCGTTGCTGCGGCCCATGTCGCGCAGCCGGGCCATGTTGCGGTCGACCTGGTAGCCGACCAGCACGCCGTCCTTCACGATGTCCCACTGCTGGCCGGCGACGCCCTCGTCGTCGAAGCCGACGGTGGACAGGCCGTGCTCGGCGGTGCGGTCACCGGTGACGTTCATCAACGAGGAGCCGTACCGCAGGCTGCCCAGCTTGTCGACGGTGGCGAACGACGTCCCGGCGTAGGCGGCCTCGTAGCCCAGCGCGCGGTCGAGCTCGGTGGCGTGCCCGATCGACTCGTGGATGGTGAGGAACAGGTTGGACGGGTCGACCACCAGGTCGTACCGGCCCGGCTCGACGCTGGGCGCCTTGGTCTTCTCCCGGAGCAGCTCGGGGATCTCGGCGATCTCGCCGCGCCAGTCCCAGGTGTCGCCGGTCAGGTACTCCCAGCCGCGGCCGGCCGGCGGGGCCAGCGTGCGCATCGACTCGAAGGCCCCGGTCGCCCGGTCGACGGTCAGCGCGGTGAACGTCGGGTGGATGCGGACCCGCTGCTGGCGGGTGCGGGTGCCGGCGGTGTCGGCGTAGTACTTCTGCTCCTTGACGTGCATGACGTCGGACTGCACGTGCTCCACGCCGTCGGCGGCCAGCAGCCGCTCGGACAGCTCGACCATCAGCCCGGTCTTCTCCGCCTCGGGGACGGCGAACGGGTCGACCTCGTAGGCCGAGACCCACTCGGCGTCGGGGTACACCGGCTCGGGGGCGAGCTCCACCCGGTCGGTGTTCACCGCCGCGGACACCTGCGCGACCAGCACGGCCTCCTCGGCCAGCCGGACGGCCTCGGCGGCGGTCAGCACCACGCCGGCGGCGAAGCCCCAGGTGCCCTCGTGCACCACGCGGACGGCCAGGCCGAGGTCCTCGCCGTCGGCGGCGGCCTCGACCCGTGCGTCGCGCAGCCGGATGGTCTGGGTGCGGATGCGCTCGACCCGGATGTCGGCGTGCTCGCAGCCCAGGTCGACGGCGCGGGTGAGGGCGGCGTCGGTGAGCGCGGACAGCGGGAGGGCCAGGAACGAGTCGTCCACGGAACGGGGTTGTGACACAGGTCCTGTCTACCAGCCGGGACCGACAGGAACACTCGAGTTCGTGAGCACTGCTGAGGACCCATACCGCATCGCGATGGTCTGCCTGGGCAACATCTGCCGCTCCCCGATCGCCGAGGTGGTGCTGCGGGAGATGGTCGCGGCCGACGGGCTCGACGGTGTCGTCGTCAGCTCGGCCGGCACCGGCCCGTGGCACGTCGGCGGCCCGATGGACCCGGGGTCGGCCGCCGTCCTCGCCGAGCACGGCCTGGACCCGACGCAGCACGTCGCGCAGCAGATGACGCCCGACCGGGTCGGCGAGTTCAACCTGCTGGTGGCCATGGACCGGTCGAACCAGGCCGACCTGGAGGAGATGGTCGGCGACCGGCGTCGTCCCCGGGTCGTGCTGCTGCGCGACCTCGACCCCGACGGCGACCCGGACCAGTCCGTCCCGGACCCCTACGGCGGCGGGCCCGAGGGCTTCGCCACCGTGTACGCACAGGTCGAGGCGGCCTGCGCCGGCCTGGTCGCCCGGTTGCCGGAGCTGGTCGCGGACCGGTGACTCCCACCCCGCCGACCGGGGTAGGGCAGGGCGATGCCTGACGACGACGTCTCCCTGACCTTCGGCGGGACAGCCACCACGCTGCTGCGGCTGGGCCCGTTCACCATGCTGACCGACCCGAACTTCCTGCACCGCGGCCAGTGGGCGCACCTCGGGTACGGCCTGCGCAGCCGACGGCTCACCGACCCGGCGATCACGCCGGCCGACCTGCCCGAGCTCGACGGGGTGCTGCTGTCCCACATGCACGGCGACCACTGGGACCGCATAGCCACCGCGGAGCTGGCGAAGGACCTGCGCGTGGTGACCACGCCCGAGGCGGCCCGGTGCCTGGCCGACCGCGGGTTCACCTCGACCGAGGACCTCCGGCCCTGGCAGACCACCTCCCTCGACCGGGACGGCGTGGTGCTGCGGGTGACCTCGGTGCCCGGCGTGCACGGCCCCGGCCCGCTCGCCCGGCTGCTGCCGCAGGTGATGGGCAGCGTGCTGGAGCTGGTCCGGGACGGCGAGGTGCGCTGGCGGGGCTACGTCAGCGGGGACACCCTGCTCCGCCCGGTGCTGGCCGAGGTGCTCGAGCGCTGCGGACCGCTGGACGCGATGGTGCCGCACCTGGGCGGCACCAAGATCGGCCCGTTCCTGGTCACGATGGACGCCCGCCAGGGCACCGACCTGGTCCACCTGCTGCGGCCGGGGGTGACCGTGCCGGTGCACTACGACGACTACGGCGTCTTCCGCGACCCGCTGGGCAACTTCGTGCACGAGGTGGCGCGGCGGCGGGCCCCGGGCGTCGTCCGGACCGTGGCGCGGGGGCAGACGGTCTCCCTCCGCGCCTGAGTCAGCCGCGGGCCTCCTGCGCGCGGCCGGTCCCTCGGTGATCAGTGCTGGTGGTCATCCACGAAGGCGATGTCGAAGGCCTTGTTGGTGATGAAGAGGAACGTCACGTCGGCGTCGTCAGTCGCCCCGTGCTGCATGGTCCCGCCCTCGGGGAACCAGACGAAGCTGCCGACGCCGTGGTCGCCCTGGTGGGTCCGCAGGGTGCCCTCCAGGACGTAGACGCCGTGCGCGCAGGGGTGCGTGTGCCAGGGGTTGGTGAACCCGGCGCGGTAGACCATCTTCAGCACCGTCACCCCGGTCTCGGGATCGCTGACCAGGGGCACGTGCTCCAGCTCCGCCCCGATGGCCGGGACCGGGAAGAGCTCCCAGGCCGCGGTGGTCGTGTCGACGACGGTGAGCTCGACGGGCTGCGTGGCGGTCACGGGATCTCCTCCGGGGGCACTGGCTCGGCCGGGTCGACCCTCGTCGCCCCGGGTTGCCCCTGGGTCACGGCCGGAACACGTCCGCGGGTCACCGCGACCGTGCCGGCCCCCTCACCCGCGCGCCTCGGCGGCCAGCCGGAGGGCGCGGGTCTGCACCTGCGCGCGCAGCTCCGCCTCGTCGACGGTGGTGGACACGCCGTCCCGCACCACCTGGCGGCCGGCCACCCAGGTGTCCCGGACGTGCCGGGAGCCCACCGACCACACCAGGTGGGTGATCAGGTCGGTGATGTCGCCGACCGGGGTGAACGCGATGTCGTCGGTGTCCAGGTGCACCAGGTCCGCGCGCCGGCCGGCGACCAGCTGGCCCAGGTCGGGCCGGTCGACCGCGTCCGCGGCGGCGCCGGTGGCCAGCCAGAACGCCTCCGGCGCGGTCAGCGCCAGGGCGTCGCGCTCGCGGAGCCGGGCCAGCTGGGCGGCCAGCCGGAGGTCCTCGAACAGGTCCAGGTTGTCGTTGGACGCCGGGCCGTCGGTGCCCATCCCGACCCGGATGCCCAGGTCGAGCATGTCCCGCAGCCGCGCGGTGCCGCTGGCCAGCTTCGCGTTGGACCCGGGGCAGTGCGCCACGGCGACGTCGTACTCCCGCCACAGCTCGAGGTCGGCGTCGTCCATGTGCACGCAGTGGTCGCCCAGCACCCGCCCGCCGAGGACGTCGTGCGAGGCCAGCAGCGAGGGCACGCTCAGCCCGTGCTCGGTGAGCAGGTCGGCGCCCTCGGTCGCGGTCTCGGCGACGTGGATGGTCAGCAGCAGCCCGTGCTCGCGTGCGGCCAGGCCGGCCTCGCGCAGCACCGGCAGCGGCACCGTGTAGGCCGAGTGCGGCCCGATCCCGTACTCCACCTGCGCGTCCGAGGACGACGCGAGCCCGACCGCGGTCTGCAGCTGCTCGTCGAAGGTGCCGTAGCCGGGCAGCCCGATGAGCGGGTTGGCGACGATCGAGCGGGCACCGGTCGCCCGCACCGCCGAGGCGATCCGCTCGGGCTGGAAGTACATCTCGACGCTGGTGGTCACCCCGTGCCGCAGCATCTCCGCCGAGGCCGCGGTCATGGCGACCTCGATGTCCTCCGGGGTCAGCCGGGCCTCCCGGGGCCACATGACCTCGCGCAGCCAGCGGTCCAGCGGCAGACCCTCGCCCTGGCCGCGGAACAGCACCATCGGCGCGTGCGAGTGCGTGTTGACCATCCCGGGGGTCAGCACACCGGGCAGCCGGGTCACCTCGGCGTCCGAGGGGGGCGCGTCGGCCGCGGGGCCCACCCAGCTGATCAGCCCGTCCTCGACGTCCAGCACGGCATCGGGGACGACGGTGCCGGCCCGGTCACCGACGACGACGGCCCGGGCGGTGAATCGCTGCGTCATGCCCCCGGACGCTAGCCGCCGATACCGTGGGCGCATGTCTGTCCTCGCCGCGACCTCGTCCGACCAGGGTGGCATCACCGGCTTCCTGCTCGACCTGATCGAGACCCTGGGTCCGGTCGGGGTCGGGCTGACCATCTTCATCGAGACCGTCGTCCCGCCGATCCCCAGCGAGGTCGTGCTCAGCGCGGCCGGGGTGCTGATCAACGACGGCCGGATGGCGCTGGTCCCGACCATCCTGTTCGCCACCCTGGGCTCGGTGCTCGGCGCCGCGGTGCTCTACCAGGTCGGCCGGTCCCTGGGCCCCCGCCGGTCGCACGCGTTCCTCGACCGGCTGCCGCTGGTGAAGACCGCCGACGTGGACCGGACCTTCGAGTGGTTCGAGCGGCACGACCGCCCCGCCGTCTTCTTCGGCCGCATGGTGCCGATCGTGCGCAGCTTCGTCTCGGTGCCGGCCGGGGTGGTCAAGATGCCGTGGGCGCAGTTCCTGGCCTACACGACGCTGGGCTCGCTGATCTGGAACTCGCTGCTGATCGGCCTCGGGGTGGCCCTGGGCGACGTGGTCAACGACTACCTGCAGTACTTCGACTACGTCATCTACGTCGCCGTGGTCGCCGTCGTCGTCTGGTTCGTCGTCCGCGGGGTGCGCGAGCGCCTGCACCAGGGCGACGCCGAGCCCGACCGCAGCGCGGCCGACCGCCTGCTGGAGACCGAGCGGCGCCGGGACGACGAGGACCGGTGACCCGCACCCGGCCGGTGGTGGTCGCCTTCGACGTGAACGAGACGCTGCTGGACCTGTCCCCCGTCCGGCAGGCGCTGGTCGACCACGGGGTGTCCGCCGAGCTCTTCCCGGCCGTGTTCTCCCGGACGCTGGGCACCGGGTTCGCCGGGACCGTCGCCGGCAGCTGGTGCCGGTTCCGCGACGCCTTCGACACCGCGCTGGTGCAGCTCACCGACCTGCCCGCCGCCGACCGGTCCGCGGTGGCCGACCGGTTCGCCGGCACGTCCCCGCACCCCGACGTGGCCCCCGCCCTCGAGCTGCTGGCCGACGCCGGGATCCGGGTGGTCACGCTGACCCACGGCGCACCCGGGATCGCCGAAGCCGGCCTCGCCCGCGGCGGGGTGGCCCACCTGGTCGAGCGGTCGCTGTCCTCCGAGGCGATCCGGGCCTGGAAGCCGGCCCGCGAGGTCTACCTGTGGGCCGCCGGGGTGTGCGACGTCGTCCCGGCCGACCTGGCGCTCGTCGCCGTCCACGCCTGGGACGTGCACGGCGCCCAGCGGGCCGGGCTGACCGGTGGGTGGTCGGCCCGTACCGAGCGCCGGCACGCGCCGGTCTTCGACCCGCCGCACGTGTCCGGCGAGGACCTGGTCGCGGTGGCGCAGGGCCTGGTGTCGCTGCCCCCGACCGGGTGATCGGGCAGGCCGGGCGCGCGCTGCTGCATTAGCGTGATCGCGTCCGACCGGCACCGGCCGGTACCTCGCCGACTCCCGATGGGGGCCCATCCGTGTCCGACCGCCCAGCCGACCCGACCCCCGACGACCCCGCCGCCGAGGCCGGGACGCCGTCGGAGGAGGCCCGCCGGAAGACGGACGGCGACCGCTGGCAGGCCTCGCTGGACAGCTGGTCCACCGACGGCGCGCAGGCCGGCGCGGACGAGGAGCGCGGCACCCAGGAGATCCGGCTGTCCCCACCCCCCGGCGGCCCGGCCGCCGAGTCGTGGGAGCAGACCGCCCAGCAGCCCAGCGTGCCCGCCGAGGAGCGCTCCTGGGAGCAGCACTCGCAGGAGCACATCGCATCCTGGCAGCAGCCGCCGTCCTGGCAGCAGGCCGCCGAGGCCGAGCGCCCCCGCACCGAGGCGCCGGCCGAGCAGCCAGCGCCCAGCTGGCGACCGGCCGACCAGCCCGTCGGCCAGCCGGCCTCCTGGGAGCAGCAGCCGTCCTGGGAGCAGCAGCGCTCCTGGGAGCAGGCGCCGCAGCAGCAGGTGCCGTCGCACCAGGTCAACCAGCAGGCCCCGCAGCAGCCGGCCTGGGAGCCGCCGCCGGGCGCCCGTCCGTGGGAGCAGCAGCTGCAGGCACCCCAGCCCGCCGCCCCGGCCGCCCAGCCCGAGCCGCAGCAGCAGCCGCCGGCCCCGGAGCCCGTCCAGCAGGGCCAGTGGGCCCAGCAGCAGCCCGCCCCCGGGGGCTGGGGCAGCCAGGGCAGCGCCACCTGGACGCCGGACCAGCAGTCCGGTCAGCCGCAGCCCGCCGGTCCCCCGCCCTCGTTGACCTCGCAGTCGCTGCTGCGCCAGGCCGCCGAGACGCCGACCCGCGGTTGGCGACGGTTCCTGCACAAGGCCAGCGGTGGCACGGTGAACCCGGGTCTGTCCCAGGCCGAGATCGAGCACCGCGCCCTGGTGCAGCGGGTGACCACGCCGGTGCGCGGCAGCAACCGCATCGCCGTGGTCTCGCTCAAGGGCGGCATCGGCAAGACCACCACCACCTGCTGCCTCGGCCTGACGCTGGCCCACCACCGCGGTGACCGGGTGGTCGCCGTGGACGCCAATCCCGACGCCGGCACGCTGGCCGAGCGGCTGACCAACGTCACCGACGTGACCGTGCGCGACCTGCTCGCCGCCACCGACCGGATCCGGTCCTTCACCGACGTCTCGGCGTTCACCTCGCTGGCCGGCCGGCTGCAGGTGCTGGCCAGCGACCAGGACCCGGCGCTGTCGGAGGCGTTCAGCGAGGAGGAGTACACGACCGTCGCGGACATCCTGGCGCGGTACTTCAACATCATCCTGACCGACTCCGGCACCGGCCTGCTGCACTCGGCGATGTCCGGGACGCTGGCCATCGCCGACTCCCTGGTGGTCGTCGGCGCCCCGTCGGTGGACGGCGCCAGCCGGGCCAGCAAGACCCTGGACTGGCTGATCGCGCACGGCCACGAGGAGCTGGTCTCCCGGTCGGTGGCGGTCATCTCCAGCGTCCGGCCGAACACCGGGGACGTGGACATGGGCATGGTGCGGGCGCACTTCGCCGCCCGCTGCCGCGCCGTGGTGGAGATCCCCTACGACACCCACCTGGTCACCGGCGGGCTGATCGACCTCGACCGCGTGGGTGCCCCGGCCCGCCAGGCCTACCTGGAGCTGGCCGCGCACGTGGCCGACGGCTTCGCGCTGCCGCCGCTGACCCGCCGGCCCGCCACCGCGTGAGCCCCCGCGACGTCGACACCCCCCTGGGCCCGGCCCGGGTCACCACCGACGACCCGGCCGGGCCGCCGGTGGGCACGCTGCTGCTGGGCCACGGCGCCGGCGGCGGCATCGAGGCCCCGGACCTGCTGGCCGCCACCGATGCCGCCGTCGCCGGCGGCTGGCGGGTGCTGCGGGTGGAGCAACCGTGGCGGGTGGCCGGCAAGCGGGTGGCCGCGGCACCCCCGCGGCTGGACGAGGGCTGGACGGCGATCCACGCCGGCATCGCCGACCTGCTGACCGGGCCCGTGGTGTTCGGCGGCCGCAGCGCCGGGGCGCGGGTGGCCTGCCGGACGGCGGGGCCGCTGGGTGCCACCGCCGTGCTGTGCCTGGCGTTCCCGCTGCACCCGCCGGGCAAGCCGGACAAGAGCCGGGCGCACGAGCTGACCGGCGTCGACGTCCCGGTGCTGGTCGTGCAGGGCGACAGCGACGCGTTCGGCGGCCCCGCCGAGGTGCAGGGCGCGCTGGGCGACCACCGGGCACAGGTGGTGGCCGTGCGCGGCGACCACGCGCTGAAGGCCGACCCGTCCGCCGTCCGGTCCGCCGTCACCACCTGGCTCGCCGCCCTCGCCTGACGCGCCTGGCTCAGCATGGATCAGGGGGGTGCCGGGAAGTCCGTCCTCCTGCACCAGATCTGGCGCAGGAGGACGGAGTTCGCGGCACCCCCCTGATCAACGCTCCGGGAGCGGGTGGGGCTACTTGCGGATGCGGCGGACCAGCAGGGCGACCAGCACCAGGGCGCCGACGCCGATCGCGGCGGGCTTGGCGAACTGGGTGAACGCCGCGCCGCCGGCGACCTCGAGCAGGTCGATCGGCTCGGGCTCGGCCTGGACCGCCCGGGGGCGGGAGGCGGCCGGGCCGCTGGTGCCGGGCTTGTTCGCCGGACCCGTGGTGCCCGTCGGCGGCTTGGACGGCGCCTTCTTGGCGGGCTTGGCCGCCTCGCCCGCCGCGTCGGCTGCCTGGTCGGCGGCGGCCGCGGTGGCTGCCCCGGCCTTGCGGGCGGCCTCGGCGATCGGGGTGTCGGCGTCGGTGCTGGCCACGGACTCCGCGACCTCGCCGACCGCACCGGCGGCGGTGGCGGCGGCCTCGGCGACCTTGCCCTTGACCGTGGGCTCCTGCTGCTGCGCGGCGGCCTCGAGGTCGAGGGCGTGCTGCTCGTCGCTGGTGCCCAGCTGGGCGGCCAGCTTGTCGGCGAACTGGCCGAGCAGCTTGTTGCCGACGTCGGTCATGACGCCACGGCCGAACTGGGCCGGCCGGCCGGTGATGTTCAGGTCGGTGAGCACGTTGACCCGGGTCGAGGTGCCCTCGTCCTGCAGCTGGGCGGTGACGACGGCCGCGGCCGTGCCGTTGCCGCGCTGGTCCTTGCCGCGGGCGTCGATGACCGCCTTGTGGGTGGCCTCGTCCTTCTCGATGAAGGAGGCCTTGCCGGCGTAGGTGAGGTTGATCGGGCCGAGCTTGACCTTCACGCGACCGGTGAAGTCGTCGCCGTCGACGGAGTCCAGCGCCGCACCGGGCATGCACGGAGCGATCCGCTCGATGTCCAGCAGCACCTTCCATGCGTCGTCGATGGGGACGGGGACGAGGAAAGAGTTCTCCAACTGCACTGGTGGACCTCCGGGTGGTGTGTGCGGACGACGGCCGGCCCACCCGCGAGAGGGGTGGACCGGCCGGCGTCCGGGGGACGTGCTGGAGCCTGCTGGCGACGCTACAGCCCGGCGGCCGCCCGCACCGCTCGTCCGGTCAGCACCCTGGCCAGGTGCTGGCGGTAGTCGGCCTGCGCGTTGAGGTCACTGCTGGGCTCGGTGCCCTCGGCGGCCTGCGCGGCGGCCGCGGTGACGGTCTCCAGGCTGACGTCGGCGCCGACCAGGGCCTGCTCCACGGCGGTGGCCCGCAGCGGGGTGGAGCCCATGTTGGTCAGGCCGATCCGGGCCTCGGCGATCGTCGAGCCCTCCCGGCGCACCGCCGCGGCGACGGCCACGATCGACCACGCCTGGGCGACCCGGTTGAACTTCTCGTACCGGACCCCCCAGCCCTCGCCGAGCTTGGGCACCCGGATCTCGACCAGCAGCTCACCGTCCTCCAGCGCCGTCGTCAGGTAGTCGACGAAGAACGCCGAGGCCGGCACCGAGCGCCGTGCACCGCCGGGCCCGGCGATGACGAACTCGGCGTCCAGCGCCAGGGCCACCGCGGGCAGGTCACCGGCGGGGTCGGCGTGCGCCAGGGCGCCGCCGAAGGTGCCGCGGTGCCGGACGGCGGGGTCGGCCACCGTCTCGGTGGCCTCGGCGATGAGCTTCCCGTACCGGGCGATCAGCGGGTCGCGGAGGATGTCCGAGTGGGTGGTCATCGACCCGATGACGAGCGAGTCGCCGTCCTCGCGGACGCCGCGCAGCTCGGTCACCTTCGTCAGGTCGACCACGGTCTCGGGTGCGGCCAGCCGCAGCCGCATGACCGGGATGAGCGACTGCCCACCGGCCATGATCTTGACGTCCTCCCCGCCGGCGGCGATGGCCGACAAGGCCTCGTCGACGGTGGTGGGGCGGGCGTACGCGAACGCAGCGGGGATCACTTCGCCTCCTCGTAACCGGACTCGGTGGTGCGGGCGCCGCCGTAGGCGTTGCTGCCCTCGGCAGCGCGTGCCCCGCCGTCCCCGCCCTGGTGGATGGCCCGCCAGACCCGCTCGGGGGTCAGCGGCATGAGGATGTCCTTCACCCCGAGGTGCCGGACGGCGTCCAGCGCGGCGTTGACCACGGCCGGGGTGCTGGCGATGCAGCCGGCCTCGCCGACGCCCTTGGCGCCCAGCGGGTTGCTGGTCGCCGCGTGCGTGGTGTTGCCGGTGTGGAAGGTCGGCAGGTCCATGGCCGAGGGCACAAGGTAGTCCACGAAGGTGCCGGTGGTCAGGTTGCCGTCGGCGTCGTAGATCGCCTCCTCGTACAGGGCCTGGCTGATGCCCTGGGCGAGCCCGCCGTGCATCTGGCCCTCGACGATGATCGGGTTGACGATGTTGCCGATGTCGTCGACGCAGGCGTACTTGCGGATCTTGACGAACCCGGTGTCGGTGTCGACCTCCATCGCGCACAGGTGGGTGCCGTGCGGGAAGGAGAAGTTCACCGGGTCGAACGCCGCCTCGGCGTCGATCGAGGGCTCGATGCCCTCCGGGTAGTCGTGCGCGGCGAAGATGGCCAGGGCGATCTCCTGGATGCCCAGCCCGGCGCCCGGCGTCCCCTTGACGGAGAACTTCCCGCCGGAGAACTCCAGGTCGTCCTCGCTGGCCTCGAGCAGGTGCGCGGCGATCTTGCGGGCCTTGGCCACGACCTTCTCGGCGGCCTTGACCACCGCGGTGCCACCGACGACCAACGAGCGCGAGCCGTAGGTGTCCAGGCCGCGGGCGCTGACCGCGGTGTCGCCGTGCAGCACCTCGATGTCCTCGAAGGGCACACCCAGCTGGTCGGCGGCGATCTGGCTCCAGGCCGTCTCGTGGCCCTGGCCGTGCGGGGTGGAACCGGTGATGACCTCGACCTTGCCGGTGGGCAGCATCCGGATGGAGGCCTGCTCCCAGCCGCCGGCGCCGAAGGCCAGCGAGCCGAGCACCCGGGAGGGGGCCAGGCCGCACATCTCGGTGAACGTCGAGATGCCGATGCCCAGCTGGACCGGGTCACCGGACTCGCGGCGCTGCTTCTGCTCCGCGCGCAGCTCGTCGTAGCCCAGCAGCTCGAGCGCGGCCTGGGTGGCCTGCTCGTAGTCGCCGGAGTCGTACTGCAGGCCCGCCACCGAGGTGAACGGGAACTCCTCGGCGTTGATCCAGTTCTTGCGGCGCAGCTCCATGGGGTCCATGTCGAGCTCGACGGCCAGCTCGTCCATGATCCGCTCGATCGCGAACGTGGCCTCGGGCCGACCGGCACCGCGGTAGGCGTCGGTGGGCACCTTGTTGGTGAACACGCCGTCGCACTCGAAGCGGTAGGCCGGGAACTTGTAGATGCCCGGGAACATGAAGGCGCCCAGCGCCGGCACGCCCGGGGTGATCAGCCGCAGGTAGGCACCCATGTCGGCCAGCAGGCGCACCCGCAGGCCGGTGACGGTGCCGTCCTTCTTGGCGGCGACGTCGATGAACTGGACCTGGTCGCGCCCGTGGTGGGCGGTCATCAGGGACTCCGAGCGGGTCTCGGTCCACTTCACCGGCTTGCCGAGGCGGCGGGCCACCAGCAGCGCCAGGATCTCCTCCGGGCAGACCTGCAGCTTGCCGCCGAAGCCGCCGCCGACGTCGGGGGCCACCACGCGGAGCTTGTGCTCGGGGATGCCGGTGGTCAGGGCGCCCATGACCCGCAGGATGTGCGGGATCTGGGTGGCCGACCACAGCGTGTAGTTGTCGCCGGAGACGCCGACCACGGCCGAGCGCGGCTCCATGAACGCCGGGATCAGGCGCTGCTGGACGAAGCGGCGGGACACGGTGACCTCGGCGTCGGCGAAGGCCGCGTCGGTGTCGGTGCCCGTGCCGGCCTCGCCGGCGTCGAAGACGAAGTGGTAGCTGGTGTTGGAGCTGGTGGAGGCGTGGACCAGGTCGGCGCCGTCCTTGACGGCCTCCTCCATGTCCAGCACGACCGGGATGTTGGTGTAGTCGACGTCGATGGCCTCGACGGCGTCCACCGCGGCGGTGCGCGTGCGGGCGACGACGATGGCGACGGCCTCGCCGACGTGGTTCACGGTGTCCACGGCGATCGAGGGGTGGCCGGGGTTGACCATGTCCGGGGTGACCGGCCAGGCGCAGGGGATGCTGCCCTGCTCGTCCTTGAAGTCCTGCCCGGTGAAGACCGCGACCACGTTCGGGCGGTCCTTTGCGGCGCTGACGTCGAGGTTGCTGATCGTGCCGTGCGCGACCGGGCTGCGCAGGAACGCCATGTGCAGCATCCCCGGCAGGACCATGTTGTCGGTCCAGTTGGTCTTGCCCGTGATGAGTCGGCCGTCCTCCTTGCGGAGGCGGGCCGAGCCGACCTCCTTGGCCGGCTCGGTGACGGTGGTGGGCTCGTCGGTGAGGGTCATGCCTGTGCTCCCGTCGTGGTGGAGCTCATCTCGCCCGCGGCCTGCTGCACCGCGCGGACGATGTTGACGTAGCCGGTGCACCGGCAGAGGTTGCCCTCGATGCCCTCGCGGATCTCGTGCTCGCTCGGGTTCGGGTTGTTCTTGAGCAGGTCGATCGAGGCCATGATCATCCCGGGCGTGCAGTAGCCGCACTGCAGGCCGTGCTGCTCGTGGAAGGCCTTCTGCATCGGGTGCAGGGTCGCGCCGTCGGCGATGCCCTCGATGGTGGTGACCTCGCTGCCGTCGGCCTGGACGGCCAGCACGGTGCAGGACTTCACGCTCTCGCCGTCCAGGTGGACGGTGCAGGCGCCGCAGTTGCTGGTGTCGCAACCGACGACCGTGCCCACCTTGCCGAGCTGTTCCCGCAGGTAGTGGACCAGGAGTGTTCTGGGCTCGACGTCGTCCACGTAGGACGCCCCGTCGACCCGCACGTTGATCTGCGTCATGTACTCCGCCTCGTTGCAGGGTCGTGTGACAGCGGTCGCCCGCCACCTGGCCCGAGTGTGCCGACGGACACAGTCCTTAGGCCACGCTTACCTGGCGGACCGCACTCGGGACAGCCCGCGTGTGCGGAGACAACAGGCCTGTGGGTCCGCAGAGGCCGACCGGACGGCGACCGGATGCCGCAGCTGCTGGAGCGTGCAACGTTGCAGGCCTGTTGCAGCTCAGCCGGCGCGGAGCTCCCGGCGGCGCAGCGCGGCCGACCAGGCCAGCACCCCGAGCCCCAGCACCGCCAGCACGACACCGACCACCGCGGTGGACTCGTACCCCCACCCGGCGGCGATGACCGCCCCGCCCAGCAGGGCGCCGACGCCGTTGGCCGCGTTCAGCGCGGAGTGGTTGAGCGCGGCGCCCAGCAGCTCGGCGCCCACCGCGACCTCCATCAGCCGCAGCTGCAGGGTCACCACCAGCACCGACGTGACGATCGTGATGCAGAACGCCAGGACGACGAGGGACACCGGGTTGCGCGCGGCCACGTACACCGCGCCCAGCAGCACCCCGGTGGCCGCCATCGACCAGACCAGCGAGCGGAACAGGGCGACGTCGGCGAGCTTCCCGCCCAGCACCGTGCCGAGCACCCCGCCGACGCCGAAGCAGAGGAGCACCACCGGGACGAACCCTGCGTCCATGCCGGCCACCTCGGTGGTCAGCGGGGCGATGTAGGCGTACAGGGCGAAGAACCCGCCGAACCCGACGACGGCCACCCCGAGGGTCAGCCAGACCTGGGGACGGCGGAGCGCGCCCAGCTCGCTGCGCACGGTGGCCTCGGGGTTGCCCGGGGTGCGCGGCACCAGTGCCAGCACCGCGACGACGGTGAGGACGGCGAGCACCACCACCGCCACGAACGCCGTCCGCCAGCCCAGGTTCTGCCCGAGCCAGGTCGCCGCGGGCACCCCGGCCAGGGTGGCGACCGACAGGCCCAGCATCACCGAGCTGACCGCGCGGCCCTTGAGCTCGGGCGCCACCAGGGAGGCGGCCACCAGCGAGGCCACGCCGAAGTACGCCCCGTGCGGCAGCCCGGCCACGAACCGCGCGGCCAGCAGGGTGCCGTGACCGGGGGCGGCGACGGTCAGCGCCGTGCCCACCAGGAAGGCGACCAGCAGGCCCAGCAGCAGGCCCTTGCGCGGGAGCCGGGCCGCGGTCGCCGCGATCACCGGGGCGCCGACCACCACGCCGAACGCGTAGGCCGAGACCAGGTGGCCCGCGGTGGGGATGTCGACGGCCACGCCGTCGGCGATCTCGGGCAGCAGCCCCATCGTGACGAACTCGCTGACCCCGATGCCCACCGCGCCCAGGGACAGCGCGGCGATGGCCAGCACCGCGCGGCGGGTGTCGAGGGCGGCGGGGCGCGCGGCGGTGGCGGTCACGTGTTCAGAGCTTTCCACCCCGCCCCGCGGGGCCCGGGGATCAGCGGGGGCGCGGGGTGCGGCGCAGCCGGAGCAGCTGGTTGGCCGCGGCGGCCCGGCGGGGCGAGCTCACCGGCAGCACGTCGAGCAGGGCCTGCCAGACGGCGGCGTCGTCGGCGGCTTCGGGGAGCCGACTGTACCGCAGCAGCAGGTCCGGGCGGGGCGCGCGCAGCAGCGCCGCGCGCAGCGAACCCGTCAGCCGGGCGCGGGCGGCCCGCACCCCGGGCGCCTCCGAGCGCGGCAGCACCGGCCCGGCGTAGCGCTCCAGCGCGGTGGCCACCGCGCCGCGGGTCAGCAGCCGGCGGACCTGGTCCAGGTCGGTGTCCAGCGGCGAGGTCAGCCGGTACGGCCGGGACCCGACGAGGTCCTCGCCCAGCAGCTTGCGCACCCGGGACAGCTCGGCCCGCACGGTGACGGCGGCGGCGTCGCCGGCGTGCACCTCCGCGGCCAGCTGCTCGGCGCTGCGGCCCTCGCCGGTCACCGCGGCCTCGGCCAGCAGCAGCACCAGCTCCGAGTGCCGCAGCGACAGCTCGGTGCGGCCGGTGCTGGTGGTCAGGCGGGCCCGCTCGCGGCCCAGCACCTCCAGCAGCGGGGTGGTCGGCACCCGCCGCGGCGGCAGGGCCGGGCCGCCGGCCAGCTGCTCGCGGTGCTGCCAGCGCAGCTCGGACTCCGCGGCCGCCACGGTGGCCCGGACCAGGGTGAGCACGTGCGGGCTCGCGACGTGGTCGCCACCGGTCACGTCGATGGCGCCCAGCAGCACGCCGGTCACCGGGTGGTGCACCGGGGCGGCCGAGCAGCTCCAGGGCTGCACGGTGCGGCTGTAGTGCTCGCTGCCGAAGATCTGCACCGGGGTGTCCAGCGCCAGCGCGGTGCCCGGGGCGTTGGTGCCCACGACGTCCTCGCCCCAGCGGGAGCCGGCGACGAAGTGCATCCGCTCGGCCTGGCCGCGCAGCTGCCGGTCGCCCTCGACCCACAGCATCCGGCCGGCGGCGTCGGTGACCGCCACGATCATCTTGTCGGCCTCGGCGTCGGCGACCAGCAACCGGCGGATCACCGGCATGACCGCGGCCAGCGGGTGCGCCTCCCGGTAGGCGACCAGATCGTCGTCGAGCAGGTCGACCGGGGCGGCCACGCCGTCGGGGTCCACGCCGTTGCCCAGGCTGCGCCGCCAGGACTCCCAGACCACCGGGCGCACGTGCCGGCCGGTCGGGCCGCGACCACCGCGGGTGACCAGCGCCTCGTGCGCAGCGCGCAACCGCCGGGTCACCACCGGGGTGGGCGCGCCGTCGGGCAACGCGAGCCAGGGGTTCACCGTGGTCACGCGCTCACCCGTGGCTGCTCTGCCCAGTGGCTCATGTCATCGCCATGGTGACCTGCGCGGCCCGAATCCGCCAGGACTCAGTCGCCGGCCTCCCACCGCGGCAGCTGCCACGGCCGGACGACGACGGCCAGCACGACCCCGGCGAGGGCGAACGCGGCCACCACCACGGCCCCGATCGCCGCGCCGTCGTTGCCGAGCACGCCGACCACCGGGGCGACGACCGCGCCCACGCCGAACTGGACGGCGCCGAGCATGGCGGCCGCGGTGCCGGCGGACTCGCCGTGCCGGCTCAGCGCGATCGCCGGGGCGTTGGGCAGCGCCAGCCCGCTGCCGGCCAGCACGACCCAGATCGGGATCGCCACGCCGAACAGGCCGCCGGTGCCGGTGGAGGCCAGCACCAGCAGCACGACCCCGGCCGCCCCGGCCAGCGCGAGACCGCCGACCAGGATCGCCTGCGGCTGGAACCGGCGCAGCAGCACCGGGTTGAGCTGGGTCGCCCCGATCAGCCAGACCGCACCGGCGCCGAACAGCAGGCCGAACTGCTGCTCGTCCAGGCCGAACTCGTCCTGGTAGACGAAGGAGGCACCCGAGACGTAGCTGAAGAGCCCGGCCATGGTGAGCCCGGCGACGCCGACCAGGCCGACGAACACCCGGTCCCGGAACAGGGCGGTGTAGGCGCGGGCGGTGCCGCGCAGGCCGCTGCTGTTCCGCCGCTCCGCGGGCAGGGTCTCGGGCAGCGACGCCCCGACGACGAGCACGAGCAGCAGCCCGTAGACCGCCAGCGCGACGAACACCCCGCGCCAGGAGGTGTAGCGCAGCAGCTCCCCGCCGAGGGTGGGCGCGAGCACCGGGGCCGCGCCGATGACCAGGAACAACCGGGACAGCAGCGTCGCCGCTGCCCGTCCGGTGTAGAGGTCGCGGACGACCGCCAGGGCGATCACCGCACCGGCCGCCGTCCCCACGCCCTGCAGCACGCGCAGCGCACCGAGCACCGCGATGTTGGGGGCGATCAGCACGAGCAGGGAGGCCACCACGTGCAGCGCGGTGCCGGCGATCAGCGGGCGCTTGCGGCCGAACCGGTCGGCCAGCGGGCCCAGGACGAGCTGGCCCAGGGCCAGGCCGAGCAGGGTGCCGGTCAGCGTGAGCTGGACCGCGGCCGACGTCGTCCCGAGGTCGTCGGCGATGGTGGGCAGCGCCGGCAGGTACATGTCGATGGTCAGCGGCCCGAGCGCGACGAAGGCGCCCAGGGTGAGGGCGAGCTTCAGCCGGCTCGGCGGCGTGACGGTGGTCGCGGGCGCGGTCTGCCCGGCGGTGCTGGTGGCGGTGCTGATGGCGAGCTCCTCGGCGTCGTCGTGCGGATGGCCCCCGCAGGGACTGCACAGGGAGGCCCAAGGCGCGGCCGGCCGGAGGTGTTCCCCGAACCGCGCGGCGTCACCCGGTGTTCACGTGCGCGGCGGACGGGCCGGGAGCAGCGCGCGGGGGTCGCGGGCCCGCAGCGCGCCGCGCCACAGCCCGACCCCGTAGGCCAGGTCCTCCAGCCGGCGGCCGGCCGCGAAGCGCAGCAGGCCCACCTGGTGCCGGTGCGGCCACCAGGCGCCGACCGCGTCGACCACCGCGGCCGCCGCGGCCAGCCGGCGGACCTTGCGCACCCCGAGCAGCGGGACGACGAGCGGCCAGTGGTGCCGGGTGACCGACCGGGCCAGCGTCCGGCCCGCCGACCAGGTGCCCCGGACGACGAGGCCGGCGGCCAGCTGCACCGGTGGCGGGTCGCCCAGCCGGTCGGCCAGCCGCCGGGTCGCCACGGCGAGCACCCCGGCCGCGGCGACCGCGCCGGGCCGGCCACCGAGCAGCACCAGGCCCCAGGCCGCCGCCGACCACGGGGACATCACGACCGGGGCGACCGCCGCCCCGTGCCGCTCGGCCAGCAGCGCGGCGCCGGTGCCGTAGTAGGCCCGCCGCCGCAGCCAGTCCGCCGTCCGCGCGGGGTGCTCGTGGGCGACCCGGGCCGCCGGCTCGTAGCGCACCCGCCAGCCGGCCGCGGCCAGCCGCCAGACCAGGTCGACGTCCTCGGCGACCTGCATGGACTCGTCGAAACCGCTGTCCAGGGCTATGCGCCGGACCAGCAGGGCCGCGCTGGGCACGTAGGACACCCCGGTCAGCGGCGCCACCGGCGCGGGGTGGGCCCCCATGTCCAGGGCGCTGACGGCGTCCTCGTACCCGCTGACCCAGCCCCGGCGGTCGGCCGGCAGCGCCACGACCCGGGGCGCGACGACGGCCAGCCGGGGGTCGGCCAGGTGCGCGGCGAGCACGCCCAGCCATCCCGGGACCGGGACGCAGTCGGAGTCCAGGAAGGCCACGGCGGGCGTGGTCGCCGCGGCCAGGCCGGCGTTGCGGGCGGCCGAGGGACCCCGGGCGGTGTCGTGCCGGATCACCCGTGCGCCGTGCGCGGCGCAGACGGCGGCCTGCGCCGCCGGGTCGGCCGACCCGTCGTCCACGACGAGCACCGGGACGCCGGGCAGGTCGGCCCGCAGCGCGGCCAGCAGCCGGGCCAGCTCGGCGGTGCGGTCCTTGACCGGGACGACGACGGTGGTGCCGGCCGGGTCGACGGGGTCCAGCGCCGGGTGGGCCAGGCCGGTGTCCAGCAGCCGGGCGGCCAGCGCGGCCGTCGTCGGGTCGGTGACCACCAGCTCGTCGCCGGCCAGCAGGGCGCGGGCGCGGGGGGCCAGCCGGAGCAGCCGCAGCGGGGACCCGCCGAGCAGGGTGGCGCCGCCGTCCCGCCGTCGGGTGCGGGGGTCGAGCACGACCCGGAACCCGTCGGGCAGGCGCCCGGCGGGCGGTGGGGCGATCGGCGCGGTCATCGGCGGTCCCACACGGCCGGGGCGCACCAGGCGGCCAGACCCAGCAGCAGGCCCCACACCCAGAACCAGGGTTCCCAGAGCAGCGCCCGGGTCAGCAGGACGCCGTCGGCCGGCGGCGTCGTCGGGGTGACCGCACCGGTGAGGACCAGCAGCACCCCCACCTGCTGGGCCAGTCCGTAGAGCACCAGCACGACGGCCCCGGCCCAGGCGGTGCGCAGCAGCCAGCGGCGGGGCAGCCGGCCGGGACCGGTGGCCAGGACGACCCCCAGCGCAGCACCGACGGCCTTGGCCAGCCCCGTTCCCCAGGCCAGGGCCAGCACGGTCGGGTCGCCCTCGCGCGCGAGCTCCTCGATCCGGCCGCCCAGGCTGCTGATCCCGACGGTGGACCCCAGGCCCCACGCGAAGGAGAGCAGCGCGAAGAGCCCGCCGACCAACGCGGACGCCCAGCCGGGCCACCGCCACGCGGGCCGGTTCACCCGCGCAGCCGACCGTCGGGGCCGAGGTCCCAGCCGTCGACCGCGGCGACCAGCCGGTCCACCAGCCCGGTGAGGAACTGCTCCCCCTCGCCCGCCGACGCCCCGGTCGGGTCGCCGAGCACGCCGTTCGGGCTGACCGCGGCCACCCCGCCGGACCGCAGCCGGGGCAGCAGCTCGGCGATCGGCGCGGTCTCCCCGGGTTCGGCCAGGTGGGTCCGCACGGCGGCAGGTTCCACGTGCAACAGCAGAGAGGTCTCGGTCCGGCCGGCGTGCGCGTCGCCGCCGGGCACGCCGCAGGGGAACCAGGCGACGTCCCGGCCCTCCTGCCGCAGCAGCGGGACGGCGGCCCGCAGCGCCTCCAGGTTCCCGCCGTGCCCGTTGACCACCAGCAGCCGGCCCGCCCAGCGACCGGCCGACCGGCCCAGCTCGACGAGCACCGTGGTCAGCGCCTGCGTGCCGATCGACACCGTGCCCGGGAAGCCCTCGTGCTCACCGCTGGCGCCGTAGGCCAGCGGCGGACCACGCAGCAGGTCCGGCCGGCGGTCCACCAGCCCGGCCGCGGCCGCCGCGGCCACCGTGGTGTCGGTGCCCAGCGGCAGGTGCGGGCCGTGCTGCTCCACCGACCCCAGCGGGACGACGAGGGTCGGCCGATCGCCCAGCTCGGGCGACCGGGCACCCGCCAGGCTCACCACCGCTGCGCCACCGCGCGCTCGGCCGAGGCGACCGCGGCGGCCACCCCGCCCGGGGCCAGGCAGTCCCCGACCCGGTGCACCGGAACGCCGTCCGGCACGGCCGGGCCGTCCAGCGGGGTCGGGTGGGTGGCGGTCACGACCCAGTCCACCACCCGGGTCTCGACGGTGTCGGTGAGGTGGTGCAGCAGGGTGACCTGACGTCGTCCGTCCGGGCGCACGGCCACCGCCAGCGGGACCCGTTCGACGGTCTGGGTGATCCCGGCCGCGGCGGCCCGGCCGTGCCAGAGCTCCCGGTCCAGCGTCGGGCCCAGCTCCTGCGCGGCCACCAGGGCGCCGGTGACCACCTCGACCCGGCACCCGCGGGCGGCGAGCAGCTCGGCGGTGGACGAGGCGTGCGGACCGCCCAGGTCGTCCACCACCAGCACGTCCCCGGTCGGCGCGGCCTGCCCGGCGAGGACGTCGGCCACGTCGACCACCCGCTCGTCGTCCCCGGCCCAGGCGGGTGCACTGGGCACGGCCCCGGTGGCCAACAGGACGACGTCGGGTGCCAGCTGCCGCAGCAGGTCCGCCGTCGCCGCGGTGCCGGTGCGGACCTCGACCCCCAGCCGACTGCACGCCCGGGCGTCGGCGTCGACGAACCCGGCCAGCTCCCCCCGCCCGGGCGCCGAGGCGGCCAGTCGCAGCTGACCGCCGAGCTGGTCGGCGGCCTCCAGCAGCACCACCCGGTGCCCGACCGCGGCCGCGACCGCGGCGGCCCGCAACCCGGCCGGCCCCCCGCCCACCACGACCACCCGCCGCCCCGCACGGACATCCGGTGCAGGGAGGCCCAGGGGCTGGGGGCAGCGCATCGGGAGGCCGGCGCCGATGCCGGCGGCGCACCCGTTGCAGCCGGTGCAGGCCCGCACCGGCTCGCCCCGTCGGGCCCGGGCGACGAAGTCGGGATCGGCGACCTGGCCGCGGACCACGCCGACCAGGTCGCAGTGCTCCAGCGCGGCCGCGGCCTGCTCAGGGGTGGTGATCCGGCCGACGCCGATCACCGGCAGCCCCGCCGCGCGGACCCGGGCGGCCAGCGGCAGCGCGTACCCGTGGGCCGTGGCCATGGACGGCTCCACCAGGTGCAGCGACTCGGTGGCCACCCCGACCGTCGTGGACAGCCAGTCCACCGCGCCCGTCGCGGCCAGGCGGTGCGCGGTGGCGACGGCGTCCTCGGTCGTCGTCCCGTCCGGTTCGTGGACGGCGAGCCGGACGCCGAGCAGGAGGTCGGGCCCCAGGACGGCGCGGACGGCGGCGACCACCTCGAGCAGCAGCCGGTCGCGGTCCCGGCCGTAGCCGTCCGTGCGCCGGTTGGCCCGCGGGGAGAGGAAGGCGCGCAGCAGGGAGGACTGCGAGGCCTGCAGCTCGACGCCGTCCAGACCGCCGTCCCGCACGCGCCCGGCGACCCGGGCGAAGCCGGCCACGACCGCGGCGAGATCGGCGGCGGTGGCCTGCCGGGGCACCTCGCCGAACAGCGGGTCGGCCAGGGGGGACGGCGCCAGCAGCGACACCCGGGAGTGCAGCGAGCTGCCCTGGCCGCCGTTGTGGTTGAGCTGGGCGGCGACCAGGCCGCCGTGCGCGTGCACCGCGTCGGCGATCTCCCGGTACCGGGGCACCACGGCCGGGTCGGTGCCGTCGACGACCTTCTCGTAGGGCTGGTCGGCCGGGTCGACCGACTGCTCCTCGGTGATCACCAGCCCGGCGCCCCCGGCGGCGCGGTCGGCGTAGTAGGCGGTGTGCGCGGCCGAGGGCAGCCGGTCGACCGCCAGGTTGGTCAGGTGCGCGCAGAAGACCACCCGGCTGGGCAGGGTGCGGCCCCGCAGCTGCAGCGGGGCCAGCAACCGGCTCAGCGCGGGAGGTGCGCCGTCAGCCATCCCACGACGTCGGCGGTGACCTCGTCGCGGTTGGTCTCGTTGACCAGCTCGTGCCGGGCGCCGGGGTAGAGCGACAGCGTCACGTCGGTGACGCCGGCGGCCCGGTACCGGTCGGCCAGCGCGGTGACGTTCGCGCCGCCGGGGCCGCCCACCGGGTCGCGGTCGCCGGAGACCAGCAGCAGCGGCAGGTCGGCCCGGACCGTCGAGGGGTCGGCGGTCCGCTCGGCGGTGGCCAGCACGCCGCCGATGATCGCGTCCTCGGTCGGGAACCCGCACAGCGGATCGGCCACGTAGGCGTCGACCTCGGCCGGGTCGCGGCTGAGCCACTCGAAGCCGGTCCGCGGCTCGAAGCCGGCGTTGAAGGCGGCCAGCCCCGGCTGGTCGGCGGGCAGACCCACGAGCACCTGGCCCAGGCCGTCGAGGGTGGTCGAGCCGCTGAGCACCACCCCGGAGTAGCGGACCGGTTCGTCCAGCAGCACGCTCTGCATGCCCATCGAGCCCAGCGAGTGCGCGAAGGCGAACAGCGGCAGGTCGGGGTAGGTCGCCGCGACCACCCGGGCGTGCTCGGCGACGTCGGCCAGGAAGCCCGCCGCACCCGGTGCCCCGAAGCTGCCCAGCGGGACGTCGGCGGACACCGAGGAGCCGTGCCCGCGGCTGTCGGCGGCCACCACCACGAAGCCGGCGGCGACCAGGGTCCGGGCGAACCGGTCGTAGCGCGGTCCGTGCTCGGCCAACCCGTGCACCAGCTGCACCACGCCGACCGGCTCGCCGGGGACGTCGTCCCAGGTGGTCGTGGTGATCGCCAGGCCGTCGGCGGGGCTGGGGAACGTGGCGGAGGTCGGCATGCCGGCCATCTTGCCCGCGCCGGGCTGGGTTGCGATCCCCGGTCCGGGGGCACCGTCGGGTCATGACCGACGACTCGACCCGCAAGGTCGCCGAGCTGCTGTCCGACCAGCGGCTCGCCATGCTGACCACCCACGCCGCCGACGGCACGCTCACCAGCCGGCCGATGGCGCTGCAGGAGGTCGAGTTCGACGGCGACCTGTGGTTCTTCGCCGCCCGCGACTCCCGCAAGGTGACCCACCTGACCGCCGACCCGCAGGTCAACGTGGCGGCCGGCTCCGGCGGCAGCTGGATCTCGCTGACCGGCCGCGCCGCGGTGGTCACCGACGAGGCCAAGAAGAAGGAGCTGTGGAACTCCGGCGTCGCCGCCTGGTTCCCCGACGGCCCGGACGACGACGAGATCGTGCTCATCAAGGTCGAGGGCGACTCCGCGGAGTACTGGGACACCCCCGGCGGCCGGATCGCCACCGCGCTGAGCTTCGCCAAGGCCAAGGTCACCGGCGAGCCCTACTCCGGCGGCGACAACGAGAAGGTCGAGCTCACCTGATCCCCACAGGGGACGCACCGCCGGCGCGCAGGGACGACGGTGATCGTGGGGGCACCACACCAGGAGGTGCCCCGATGACCGCCGTCGTCCTGCTCGCCGCGTTCTTCGCCCTGCTCACCGCGGTCGACTTCGTCCGCTCCCCCGCCGGCGCCCCCGGCCTGGTCGCCCCCCGCCCCTGACGCCTCGCCCAGGCCTGGATCAGCTGGGTGCGGCACCGTGCGTCCTGGCTCGCCGACGCCGGTGAGCCAGGACGGCGTCTGGTGAACCCAGCTGATCCACGCCGGGAACGGCGTCAGTCGCCGAAGACGGCGGTGAGGGCTCGGGCGACGTCGGTGTGGTCGCGCACCAGCCGCACCCGGCCACGGCCCACCTGCGCCAGGTCCCGGCCGAGGTCGACGTCCTGCTCGCCGCTGGTGTCCAGCAGCACGTCCAGCCGGGGCAGGCGGGCGGCCGCGATCCGGGGGTCGGGACCGGCGTTGTGCACGCAGTCGCTCAGCAGCAGCACCCGGGCGTCGCGCGGCGGCACCCCGGCCAGCAGGCGTCCGGCGGTCTCCAGCGCGAACGAGACGTTGGTCAGGCCCTGGGTGGGCACCCGCAGCAGCAGGTCGACCACCGCGAGCGGCTCGACCGGGGCACCCAGCGGCACCAGCACCGCGGCGTCGGACCAGAACGCGACCACCCCCAGGGCGTCCCGGCTCAGCTCCCCGGCCAACGCGCCCACCGTGGCGGCCGCGGTCCGCAGACGTTCGCCCTTCATCGAGCCGCTGACGTCGACCACCAGCACCACCGACCGCCGACGGCGCAGCCGCTCGCGCACCACCAGGTCGTCGTCCTCGGGCCAGGGCTTGCCGGCGACCGCCTCCAGGGTGCGCTCGAGGTCGAGGGCGTCCGAGCCCCCGGCGAACCGCACGCTGGACAGCTCCCCCACCCCGCGCCGGGCCCGCCGGTCGCGCGGCGGGCGCGGCACGGCCAGCCGGCGCGCGATCTGCCGGGCCCGCTGCCGGGTCACCGCGTCGGCCTCGGCGAGGGTGTCCAGGTCGGCCAGCGCGATCAGCTCGGCCGGCTCGTCCGTCGTCCCCGGGGCCGAGCCGCCGCCCTGCACCCGCGCCCGCTGCCGCCGCCGGTCACCCGACGACAGCGCCAGCCCGGCCCCGCCCCGGGCGGGTTCGTAGGTGCTGGGCTGCTCGGTCAGCTGCTTGGGACGGCGGCGCAGCGGCCGCATCCCGCGCGGGGCCCCGGGCCGGTCGCGGCGGGTGACCGGCGAGTCGGCCTCGACGGCTCTTC
The DNA here is from genome assembly GCF_037083865.1 of Klenkia terrae. Classification (NCBI taxonomy): domain Bacteria; kingdom Bacillati; phylum Actinomycetota; class Actinomycetes; order Geodermatophilales; family Geodermatophilaceae; genus Klenkia; species Klenkia terrae. The sequence goes on from NZ_JBAPLV010000026.1 coordinate 28,689, forward strand.
AACCGGGCTCCGCCGCGGCCGGCTGCAGCAGGAAGTGGTCCTCCCAGATCTCCCGCAGCACGCCCTCCGGCGTCCGCTCGGCGATCTCGTCGAGGTGCACCCGGCCGCTGAGGGCGACCACCATCGCGTCCCACACGGTGCCGGTGTAGTCCACCGGCAGGCCGCGCAGCTCGTCGGTGTCCGGGACGGCGACCCCGCGCATCGCCGCCAGCTGGGCGGTGACCAGGGCGAGGTCGATCGCGCCGCGCACGCTGCTGCCCTGCCGGACGTCGTCCCGCTCCCGGGTGGCCCGGGTGAGCGCGACCGCGTCGGCGACCAGCCGGCGCTCGGTGATGCCCGTGCGGCGGGCGACGATGCCGCGCTCGGCCTCGGCGTCCTGGTACCCGACGGCCAGCCGGCACATGCGGTCGGAGACGGAGGTGGGCATGCGGGTGGTGCCGACCGCGTCGTAGGGGTTCATCGAGGCGATCACCCGGAAGGTGCCGACCGCCTCCACGGTGCCGACCGTGGGCACCGTGATCGTCCGCTCGGCCATCGCGGTCAGAAGGGTGTTGAGCGTGTCCTCGGGTGCCCGGTTGAACTCCTCGACGTAGAGGAAGCCGCCGGTGCGCATGGCCTGCACCAGCGGCCCGGCCACGAAGTTGTCGGGGGTGTAGTCCTCGCGGAGCACCCGGGCCGGGTTGTGGTGGCCGACCAGCCGGGTGGGCGTGAGGTCGGCGTTGCCCTCGACCAGCAGCAGGGGGATGCCCCACTCGGCGGTGATCGCCCGCAGCAGGGTGCTCTTCGACGTCCCGGGCGGGCCCTCGACGAGGACGTCGCGCCCGGCCGCCACGGCGGCCAGCAGCAGGTCGAGCTCGCGGTCGCGGCCGACGAGGTGGGTGGCGACGCGCTCGCGGACGGCGCGCACGTCGAGGGTGGTGTGGTCCATGGGGTCCCGTCGTGAGGGGGCGGCCGGGGTGTCCCCCGGCCGCCCCGGTGGTCACTTGACCGTGTAGCCGGCGTCGACCGGGAGGGTCACGCCGGTGATGTAGCGCGCCTCGTCGGAGACCAGGAACAGGATCGCGTTGGAGATGTCGACCGGCTCCACCCACGGGACGGGCAGCGCGTTGGTCGACTCGAAGATCGGCGCCGCCTTCTCCCGCGAGGGCGCCGGGTCGTCCGGTGCGAACAGGCCCCAGGTCTTCTGGTTCTGGATCATCACGGTGTCCACCCCGGTCGGGTGCACGCTGTTGACCCGGATCGAGTGCTGGGCGAACTCGTTGGCCAGCGTCCGCATCACGCCCACGACGCCGTGCTTGGCCGCCGTGTAGTGGATCGTGTTCGGCGTCCCCTTGAGCCCGGCCGTCGAGCTGGTCAGCACGATCGACCCGCCCCGGCCGCCCTCGATGAGGTGCGGCAGGGCCACCTTGCAGGTGTTCCAGACGCCGGTCAGGTTGATGTCGATCATCTCCCGCCAGGCCTCGTCGGAGAGCTCCAGCGCGGGCTGGATCTCGAACACCCCGGCGTTGCCCAGCACGATGTCCAGCCGGCCCAGCTGGGCGACGCCGTCGTCCACCGCCGCCTTCATGGCCGCGGTGTCCCGGACGTCGGCCTTGGTGGCCACGATCCGCCGGTCCAGCGCCTCGACCTGGCGGACGGTCTCCGCCAGGTCCTCGTCCGTGGCCGGCGGGTACATGCCGATGCTCTCGATCGGCCCGCAGACGTCGACGGCGATGATGTCGGCGCCCTCCTGGGCCAGCCGCAGCGCGTGGCTGCGGCCCTGGGACCGGGCCGCGCCGGTGATGAACGCGACCTTGCCCTCGACCCTCCCCGTCACTTCTGCACCGCGCCGGCGTCGACGGGCAGCTGGACGCCGGTGACGTACCGGGCGTCGTCGCTGACCAGGAAGAGGATCGCGTTGGAGATGTCGACCGGCTCGACCCACTCGATCGGCAGGGCGTTCATGGTCTTGAACGACTCGCCGGCCTCCTCGCGGGTGACCTCCGACTTCGGCTTGTCCGGCCGGAAGAGCCCGTAGGTCTCCTCGTTGTGGATCATGTCGGTGTTCACCGAGGTCGGGTGCACCGAGTTGACCCGGATCATGTCCGGCGCGAACTCGTTGGCCATCGTCTTCACCAGCCCGACGACGCCGTGCTTGGCCGCGACGTAGTGCGCCAGGTTGGCCAGGCCCTTGATGCCGGCCGTGGACGACGTCAGCACGATCGCGCCGCCCCGTCCGCCGGCCTTGATGTGCGGCACCGCCGCCCGGACGGTCTTGAAGACACCGGTCAGGTTGACCGCGATCATCTCGTCCCACATGTCGTCGGTCAGCTCCTCGACCGGCGCGAACGTCGCGATGCCGGCGTTGGCCAGCACGATGTCCAGCCGGCCGAGCTGCGCGACGCCGTCGTCGACGGCGCCCTTGAGCGCCGCCGAGTCCCGGACGTCGGCGACGCTGGCCACGATCCGCCGGTCCAGCGCCTCGACCTGGCGGACCGTCTCCGCCAGGTCCTCCTCGGTGGCCATCGGGTAGCCGACCGACCCCATCTGCGCGCACAGGTCGACCGCGATGATGTCCGCGCCCTCCTGCGCCAACCGGATCGCGTGGCTGCGGCCCTGGCCGCGTGCCGCGCCGGTGATGAAGGCGACCTTGCCCTCGAGCTTGCCCATCAGTTGTTCCTCCTCGTCGGGTCCCCCGCTGCGTGGCTGTACGCGGTCCGACCCAGCGGAGGTCGGACCGTCAGGGCCCCTGCGGGGCCGCGGCCCTCGGCCGCCCGGTTCGTGGCTTCCACGCCGCCGGGCCCCGCAGGTACCAGGGCTTGCTGACCAGCAACGAGTCCAGCGCCGGGGTCGCGCTCACGCCTGCACCGGCACCCGGTCGGCCACCGCGAGGGCGGCCCGACGGCCCTCCAGCACGGCGTCGAGCACCGTCCGCGGCGCGACGACGTCGCCGGCGAACCGTGCCCGGCCCTCGTCGGGCAGCACGGTCCCGGGCAGCCGGTGGCCGGCGTCGACCACCACCGCGCAGGGGACGGCGGTGACCGCGCCGGTCCAGCGGTGCGCCAGCTCGGCCACCTCGTCGGACCAGCCGCGCAGCAGCACCCCGGTCTCCCGGCGGACGCCGGCGCGGGCCAGCCGGCGGTTGGCGTCCACCAGGTCGCCGGTCGGGCCCAGCCGGGCGCCCACGAGGTCGTCCGGGGTGGCGATCACGACGTCGCGGCCGCCTACGGCCAGCAGCTCGGCCACCCCCACGCCGACCGGACCGCCGACCGGGTCGTGCACCAGGACCGGGCCGGGCGGCAGGTCAGCACCGGCCAGCACGTCCGCGGCCGGGACGGCGCCGGCGACCACGGGGGTGCCGGGGAGACCGCCGGTGGCCACCACGTCGGCGTCCTCCGTCGTCCCGGGGCGGAACCGCACCCCGAGCCGCGCGCACTCCGCGACCGACCAGTCGGCGAACACGGCGAACCGCCCACGGCCCGGCGCGGCCGCGACCACCGGCAGCAGACCGCCGACCGCCGGGGCGACCACCTCGACCGCGAACCCGCGCAGCGCCAGCACCCGGGCGGCCTCCAGCCCGGCCGGCCCGGCCCCGGCGACCACCACCCTGCGGCCGTCGCCCGGGGCCCCGAGATCGACGTCGGGCTCGGTCAGCTCGTGGCCGCTGCGCGGGTCGACCACGCAGCTGACCGGCGGGTTCCGGGTGTCGAGCACCTGGCACGCCTGGTTGCACAGCAGGCACGGCCGGGGATCGCGCTCGGCCCGCACGGTCGTGACCAGCTCCGCGTCGGCGATCAGCGCCCGGGTCATCTCGACCGCGGCGAAGCCGGCCGCCAGGAGCTGGTCGGCGGAGGTGGGGTCGACCACCGACCCCTGGGCGACCACCGGCGTGCGGCCGGCGGCGGCGAGCAGTTCCACGTGGAACCCCGGCGTCCGCGACGCCGTCGGCCGGTAGGCGGCCTGGTCCAGCGCGCTGCCCCGGACCAGGGTGAGCAGGTCGACCAGCGGGGCCAGCTCCGCCATGAGCCGGCGGCACCCCTCGGGCGTCAGCCCGGCCCAGGGGGCCGACTCGTCCACCGACAGCCGCAGCGCCAGCACCCGGTCGGGTCCCTGCGCGGCCCGGACGGCGGCCAGCACCTCCCGCAGCAGCCGGGACCGGTCGGTGCCGTGCACGTCGTCCCGGTGGTTGGTCAGGCCGGAGAGAAACTGCCGCAGCAGGGACCGCGGCCCGGCGTCCACCTCGACGCCGTCCAGCCCGGCGGCGACCGCGGTGGCCGCGGCCCCGGCGAACCCGGCGACCAGCGCGGCGCACTCCGCCGGCCCCATCGGCACCGGCACCTGCCGACTGACGACGTCGGGCTCGCGGGAGGGACCCCACAGCGGCGCCTGCGTCCACGCCGAGGAGCCCTGGCCGCCGGTGTGGGTCAGCCCGGCCAGCACCACGGTGCCGTGCGGCCGGCAGGCGTCACCGACCGCGGCCCAGCCCGGGGCGCAGTCGGCGGCCAGCGGTGCCCGCTCGTACGGGTGGTCCGAGGGGTGCACCGACGCGGCCTCGACCACGACGACCCCTGCCCCGCCCGCGGCTCGCCGCGCGTAGTACGCGACGTGCCGCGGCGAGAGCGCCCGGCCGGAGCCGAGGTTGGTCTCGTGCGGGCCGAACAGCACCCGGGAGGGCGCCGTCCGACCCGAGAGGACCCAGGGGTCGGTCAGAGGCACGGGCTACCGCAGGTCCATCCCGGCCAGCGGCGACTCGTCGCAGATCTTGGCCGGCGGGATCGAGGGCATGCCCAGCAGCGTGGGCTGGCCGCGGACGGGGCCCTTGTGGGAGTGGTCGATGTGCGACTTGGGGGTGATGAGCTCCAGGTCGCGGGCGGCCAGGGCGGTCTCGCCGTAGCCCTGCACGCACTCGGGGTCCGGGCCGTCCAGGGGCAGGCCGGTGAAGAACTTGGCGGCCATGCAGCCACCGCGGCAGGAGTCGAAGTGCTGGCACTTGGTACAGGCGCCGCCGGTCTGCGGGTTGCGCAGGTCGGCGAACAGCTCGGACTGCTGCCACACGGTCTGGAAGCCGCCGGGGCTGCGCACGTTGCCGGCCAGGAAGTTCTCGTGGATGGCGAACGGGCAGGCGTAGACGTCCCCGACCGGGTCGATCAGGCACACCACGCGGCCGGCGCCGCACAGGTTCAGCCCGGGCAGGGCCTCCCCGAACGCGGACAGGTGGAAGAACGAGTCACCGGTCAGGACGCCGTCGCCGTTGGCCAGCAGCCACTGGTACAGGTCCTTCTGCTGGGCCATCGTGGGGTGCAGCTCGTCCCACACGTCGGCCCCGCGGCCGGAGGGTCGCAGCCGGGTGATCCGCAGCTGGGCGCCGAAGGAGTCGGTGAGCTCCTTGAAGGCGTCGAGCTGGCCGGCGTTCTCCCGCGTGACGACGACGGAGACCTTGAAGTCCTTCATCCCGGCCTCGGCCAGGTTCTCCAGGGCGGTGATCGCGGTGGCGTAGGAGCCGGTGCCGCGGACCCGGTCGTTGACGGCGGCGGTGGCGCCGTCCAGGGAGATCTGCACGTCGACGTAGTCGGTGCGGGCCAGCTGCGCGGCGCGCTGCTTGTTCAGCTTCACGCCGTTGGTGGAGAACTTGACCCCGACGTCGTGGCCGATGGCGTAGTCCAGCAGGTGCCAGAAGTCCGGGCGGACGGTGGGCTCGCCGCCGCCGACGTTGACGTAGAAGACCTGCATGCGCTGCAGCTCGTCGATGACGCCCTCGGCCTCGGCGGTGGACAGCTCGCGGGGGTCACGCCGTCCCGAGGAGGACAGGCAGTGCGCGCACGCCAGGTTGCAGGCGTAGGTGAGCTCCCAGGTCAGGCAGATCGGGGCGTCCAGGCCGTACTCGAACTGGTCGATCAGCTTGCCGCCGGTCGGCCGCTGGGCCGGGGCGCGCGGAGGCAGGACAGCCGTCACGGGGTGCTCCTCTTCTCGATCATCTGGGAACGCGAGAGCGTGGCCAGCGCGGTGACGTAGGCCGGGTGCTGGGCCTCGGGGACGTCGCAGGCGCGCAGCGTGCTGGAGACGTCGGGGTGGTCACCGAGGGCCTTCACCACCGCCACCAGGGGCTGGGACTTCAGGAACGACAGCTTGCGGTTGCCGAAGTGGTAGACCAGCGCGCCGAAGGGCTCCGGGCGCAGCGCCACGGACGCGGACTTCTGCCACGGCAGGGAGGGGTCGAAGGGGAGTTCGTCGGCGGGGATCGTGACCTCCCCCGCGGCCGGCGTGGTGCCGGCCGCGGGGTCGGTGACGAGTGCGGTGTCGGCCAACGGCTCAGTACACGCCGCACATGCCGTCGATGGAGACCTCCTCCACCAACGAGTCCTCGACGAGGACCTCCTCGGTGGCGGGGGCGGTGGTCTCGGCGGCCTGCGTCTGCTCCGGCACGGGTGCCTCCTGGTGAGCTGGGTCACTGACCCCTCCGACCGTAGTGGCACCGAGTGCCACCGACAAGGGGGACGGCACCTCCCGGTCCCCGGAGGTGCCGAGGGGGATGATCGGGACCGTGACCGGTCCCGCCCCCGACGCCCGCGAGGCCACCCGCGCCCGGATCGAGGCGGCGGCGCTGGACCTGTTCACCCGGCACGACTTCGAGACGGTGACCGCCGACGAGGTCGCCGACGCGGCCGGGATCAGCCGGCGCACCTTCTTCCGGCACTTCGCCACCAAGGCCGACACCGTGTGGGGGGACTTCCACGCCCACGTCCTGCGGCTGGAGGGGATGCTGGCGGCAACCTCCGACGACCAGCCGGTGCTGGCATCGATCTGCGCGGCCTACGTCGAGGTCAACGACTACGCCGACGCCGACCTGCCGCTGCTGCGCGAGCGGATGCGGCTGATCCTCACCGAGCCGGCCCTGCAGGCGCACTCCCAGGTGCGCTACGCCGACGTCGACCGGGTGGTCGCCGAGCACGTCGCGCGGCGCACGGGCACCCGGGCCGACGGCCTGGTCCCCCGGCTGGTCGCGCTGTCCACCCGCGCCGCCGCGACCACCGCGTTCGAGACCTGGCTGGCCGGCGACGGCTCGCTGGCCGACGACCTGCACGCCGCCTTCGACCAGCTGGCCGGCGGCTTCCCCACGCTCCGGTAGCCGCCCGGGTCGGCGCAGGGGGTCACCTGGCAGTCATCGGGTCGGCCCGTGACGCGACCCGATGACGGTGGGGTGACCCGCTGCGGGCGGGACCAGGACGTCAGCCGGCCAGGAAGCCGCGGAGGCCGTCGAGCAGGCGGTCGACGTCGTCCTGGTCGGTGTAGGGCGCCAGGCCGATCCGCAGGCCGCCGGTGTCGCCCAGGCCCAGGTGGCGGGAGCACTCCAGCGCGTAGAAGGACCCGACCGGGGCGTTGACCCGGCGGGCGGCGAGGTAGCGGTAGGCGTCGGCGGCGTCCCGGCCCTCGAAGGTCACCAGCAGCGTCGGCGTCCGGTGGGCGGCCCGCGACCACAGGGTGACCCCGGGCAGCTCGCGCAGCGCGTCCTCCAGGCCGACCCGCAGCGCGTCCTCGTGCTCCTCGACGGCGTGGAACGCCGCCAGCAGCCGCTCCCGGCGCCCGCCCGACGTCCCGGCCAGCGAGGCCAGGAAGTCGACCGCCGCGGTGGTCCCGGCCAGCAGCTCGTAGGGCAGCGTCCCCAGCTCGAAGCGCTCGGGGACCGCGTCGGTCGAGGGCAGCAGCTTGTCCGGGTGCAGCGTCTCCAGGAACGCCGGGGCGGCCACCAGCGCGCCGCAGTGCGGGCCCAGGAACTTGTACGGCGAGCAGACGAAGGTGTCGCAGCCCAGCTCGGAGAGGTCCACCGGCACGTGCGCGGTGAGGTGGACGCCGTCCACGTGCAGCAGCGCACCGGCGGCGTGCACCACGCCGGCGATGGCCGGCAAGGGCGGCCGGGTGCCGATCAGGTTCGACGCGCCGGTGACCGCCACCAGCCGGGTGCGGTCACTGACCACCGCGGCCACGTCGGCGACGGTGAGCTCGGACGTCGCCGGGTCGAAGTCCACCCAGCGGACGGTGGCCCCGGCCCGCTCGGCGGCCTGCACCCACGGCCGGACGTTCGCGTCGTGGTCGAGCCGGGTGACCACGACCTCGTCGCCGGGCCCCCACCCGGCGGCCAGCGTGCGGGCCAGGTCGTAGGTCAGCACGGTGGCGCTGCGGCCGAACACCACGCCGCGCGGGTCGCCGCCGACCAGGTCGGCGATCGCCCGGCGGGCGCCCAGCACGACGTCGTCGGCGTTCCGCTCGGCCTGCGTGGTCGCCCCGCGGTTGGCGGTGGGCTGGACCAGGGCGGCGTGGACGGCGTCCGCGACCGGCGTGGGCACCTGCGTGCCGCCCGGTCCGTCGAAGTGCGCGGCGCCGCCCAGCAGGGCCGGGAACTGCGCGCGGAGGGCGACGACGTCGAGGCTCATGCCGGCGATCCTGCCGTACGCGCCGGGTCGGGCGGAGGGGTCAGGCGCGGGGTCCCACGGCGGCGACGACGCGGTCCGGGCGGACCAGCACCCACCGGTCGCGCAGCGCGGGTCCGAGGTCGGGCAACGCCCCCCGGTGCAGCACCCGGGGCCGGGCCCCACCGGGCAGCGCGGGCAGGTCGGGCACCTCGGTGGTGCACACCAGCAGCGCCCAGCCCGGCCCGAGGACGTCGTCCAGCCGGCGCCCGCCGCGCAGCACCGCGGTCGGCAGCAACCGCCCCACCCCGCGGGAGGGCCCGATCCGCGGGCGGTCCACCCAGGGTCCGCGGCGCAGCGCCGGGGTCCCGGCGGCCAGCAGCGTGCGCGGCAGTGCGCGGGCCACCGGCCGGCGCAGCCGGGCGGCGCGGGGACCGCCGGCGGTCATCAGCCAGCCGGTGAGCGCGGCCAGCCGGATCAGCGCGACGGCGTGCGCGGCCCGCTCGGTCCGGTGGGTGTCCAACAGCGACTCCGGCGCCCCGGCCAGGACGGCGTCGACCTTCCAGGCCAGCTGGTGGGCGTCGCGCAGGCCCAGCCCCAGGCCCTGGCCGATGAACGGCGGGGTGAGGTGGGCGGCGTCCCCGCACAGCAGCACCCGGCCCGACCGCCAGCGCCGGGCCACCCGGGCGCCGTAGGTGTACTCGGTGGCCCGCACGACCTCGCAGTCCTGCGCGCCGAACCGGGCCAGCTCGGCGGTGAGGTCCAGCGGCCGGTCGGTCAGCCGGAACTCGGCCCGGTAGCGCAGCCCGGTCACCGGCATGAAGGTGGCGGCCCGGTCGGGGTCGCAGACCTGGTGGACGCCGGGCCAGACCGGCAACGGCTCGTCGGCCAGCAGGTCCACGACGTACCACCGGTCGGGCCGGGCCAGCCGGCGCTGCCCGCCGCCGACCGCCCCGGCGACGGTGCTGCGCGCACCGTCGCACCCCAGGACGACGTCGGCGGTGAGCTCGGACCGGTCCGTCACCACCCGCGCGCCCCGCCGGGTGCGGTGGACGGCGGTCACCTCGACGCCGGTCTCGAGCACCACGCCCGGCGTCCGCCCGACCGCGGTCCGGAGCAGCTCCTCCAGGTCGGGCTGGTGGAACATCGACGCCGCGCCCGGCCCGCGGGGGAACTCGGCCAGCACCCGGTGGTCGGCGTCCAGCAGGCGCAGGCCGGCGCCGGGCGCGCTCACCGCGGCGAAGCCCGTGGCCACCCCGGCGTCGGCGAGCACCCGCACCGCCTCGCCGTCCAGGTGCACGGCGCGGGGCACCCCCGGGGGCTCCGGACGGCGCTCCAGCACCCGTACCTCGTGGCCGCGGCGGCCCAGCAGCAGCGCTGCGGTCAGCCCGACCGGGCCCGCGCCGACGACGATCACCGCGCCGACGACGCCACCTCCGCCGGGTGCCGGTACAGCAGGAGCGCGACGTCGTCGTCCTGGTCGTCGCCGATCAGCTGGTCGACCAGGACCGCGGCGAGCACGCCCGGGGAGAGCTCGCGACCGGCCACCACGGCCTGCACCGCCCGGGCGATGCCCTCGTCCAGCGCCTCGGCCCGCCGCTCCACCAGCCCGTCGGTGTAGAGCAGCAGGCTGTCGCCCGGGGTCAGCGGCACCTGCGCCTCGGGCCGCAGCCGGCCGGGCAGCACCGCCAGCGGGAGGGACTGCGCGCCGTCGAGCATCACCGCGCCGCCGTCGGCGTCGGCCAGGACGGCGGGCAGGTGCCCGGCGCTGCTGTACCGCAGCACCCCGGCAGCCCGGTCGACGACGGCGCAGAACACCGTGCTGCACGCCGCCCCGGGGACCAGGGCGGCGAACCGGTCCAGCGCGGCGAGCACCTGGGCCGGGCCGTTGGCCTCCAGCAGCAGGGCGCGGCCGGCGCTGCGGAGCTGGCCCATCACCGCGGCGGCCGGCAGGCCGCGCCCGACGACGTCGCCGACCACCACGCCGAAGACGTCGTCGGCCAGCTCGACCACGTCGTACCAGTCGCCGCCGACCTCCAGCGCGCTGGCCGCCGGCTCGTAGCGCACGGCGAAGCCCTCGGGCAGCTCGACCCGGCCGAGGATGGACCGCTGCAGGGTCACCGACACCTCGGTGGCGGCCCGGGCGACCTCGCGCTCGGCCTCGGCCCGCTCGGCCGCGCGGCGCCGCTCGGCCTGGTAGGCCTGCGCGTCGGTGACCACGGCGGCGACCTGCCCGGCCACGAGCTCCAGGAAGGCCAGGTAGTCGTCGTCCAGGCGCAGGTGGGGGGCGACCCCGGCGACCAGCACGCCGACCGGCGCGGACTGCCCGGCCACCACCAGCGGCAGCGCGACGGCCACGTCGACGTCCTCGTCGTCCAGCGGACCGGGCGGGGCCAGGCCGGTGAGCCGGCCGGCCATGCCGGTCTCCACGGTCCGCCTGCCGCTGGTCAGCGCCGTCCAGGCCCAGTCGGCGACCGACCCCGAGGGCAACCGCTCGACCAGGGCGACGGGCCCGGGCACCGGTCCCCGGGTGGTGGCGGCCAGGTGCGCCGACCGCCCGTCGGGGTCCAGCAGGTAGACCAGCCCGAACGGCACGTCCTCGGCGGCGCGGGCGAGCACGGACATGGCCGCCTGCGCGGCCAGGTCGCTGTCGCCGTGCCGGCCCGAGGCGATCCCGGCGAAGCCCTGCAGCGCGGTCAGCCGCCGCGCGCCGAGCACCCGCGCCGTGGTGTCGGTGGTCGTGTTGAGCACGCCCACCACCTCGCCGCCGGGGGCGGTGATCGGGGAGTAGGAGAAGGTGAACCAGGTCGCCTCGTCGAAGCCGTGCCGGTGCATGAGCAGCGGCAGGTCCACGTCGTAGGTGGCGGTGCCGTCCAGCACGCCGACCAGGCGGTCCCGGAGGAGCGGCCACAGCTCGGCCCAGACGTCGGCGCACGGCCGGCCCATCGCTGCCGGGTGCTTGTCGCCCAGGATCGGGGCGTAGCCGGCGTTGTAGACCATGACCAGCTCGGGCCCCCACATGACGAGCATGGGGAAGGGGTTGTTCAGGCAGATGCCCACGGCGGCCCGGAGGGACTCCGACCAGCTGCCGACCGGGCCCAGCGGCGTGGTCGACCAGTCGGTGGCCAGCACCAGGTCGCGGATCGCGGCGTCGGTGCCGTGGGTGAACAGCGTCTGCGTCTGGTCCGGCACCTGCTCCCCCGTCCCGCCCCCGGGCACGGTGAGCTGCACCGATCATGCCCCACCCCGGGGCCGCGGGTGGGCGGCCGCGCGGCGCCGGTGCGGTCCGGTCCCCCGGGTCAGGAGGTGCGGACCGCCTCGGCGCGCGCGGACAGCAGGGCGGCGGCCTGCACCAGCGGCACCGGGCGGGACCACAGGTAGCCCTGGCCGTAGGTCGCACCGGCGGAGGTGAGCCAGTCGGCCTGGTCCCGGTCCTCCACGCCCTCGGCGACCGTGGTCAGGTGCAGCGACTGGCCCATGGCGATGATCGCCTCGGCCAGCGAGGCCCCCTGCTCGTCGCCGACGACGTGGTCGACGAAGGACTTGTCCACCTTGAGGATGTCGACCGGGAGGTCGCGCAGGTAGGACAGCGAGCTGTAGCCGGTGCCGAAGTCGTCGATGGCGATCCGGATGCCCATGGCGCGCAGCTGGGCCAGCAGCGGGGCGACCACGTCGGCGCCGGCCAGGACCGCGGTCTCGGTGATCTCCAGGACCAGCTGCTGGGGGGCCAGGCCGCTGTCGGCCAGCGCGGCCTGGACCAGCTCCACGAAGCCGGGGGCGGCGAGCTGGGCGACCGCGACGTTGACCGACATGGCCACGTGCGGGCGGCCCGGCTGCTGCAGGGCGACCGCGGCGCGGCAGGCCTCCTGCAGCACCCAGGTCCCCAGCGGGACGATCAGCCCGGAGTCCTCGGCCAGCGGGATGAAGTGGTACGGGGCCAGCAGCCCGCGCTCGGGGTGCTGCCAGCGGACCAGCGCCTCGAAGCCGTGCACGGTCGGGGCGGTGTCCTCGCCCGGCCCGAGGGTGATGGTGGGCTGGAAGTGCAGGACCAGCTCGCCGACGTCCAGGGCACGCTGCAGGTCCGCGCGCAGCTGCAGCCGCTCCAGGGCGGCGGAGTGCAGCGAGGCCTCGTAGACCGCGGTGCTGTGCTTGCCGCCGTCCTTGGCCAGGTACATCGCGACGTCGGCGTGCTGCAGCAGCTCCTCGCCGGTGACGCCCTCGGCGAGGACGTCGGCCAGCCCGACGCTGGCGCTGATCAGCAGGGTCTCGCCCTCCAGGGTGACCGGGCGGGACAGCCAGTCGTGGATGCGGTCGGCGACCTCGCGGGCGCCCTCGATCCCGGTGTCCTCCAGCAGGAGGGCGAACTCGTCGCCGCCGAGCCGGGCCACGGTGTCGCCCTCGCGGGCCACCGTGCGCAGCCGGGCGGCCACCTCGACCAGCAGCTGGTCGCCCGCGGCGTGGCCGAGGCGGTCGTTGACGTCCTTGAAGTCGTCGAGGTCGCAGAGCACCACGGTGAGCTCGCGCGTGCCGCGGCGGCGCAGGGCGTGGTCCAGGCGGTCGCCGAACAGCCGGCGGTTGGACAGCCCGGTGAGCGGGTCGTGCAGGGCCTGGTGGGTCAGCTGGGTCTCCAGCTCCACGCGGGTGGTGACGTCGCGCAGGGTCAGCACCAGCCCGCCGACACCGGGGTCGTCCAGGAGGTTGGTGAACACGCCCTCGACGTGCACGGTGCGGCCGTCGGCGCGGACCAGGCGGAACCCGACCTCGGCGTCGGCCTCGGGGCGGGCGTCGAGCAGGGCGACGAGCGGCTCGGCGTCGGCGCGGAGCACCCGGTCGTGGATCGGTGTGCCCAGCAGCTCGGCCACCGGCACGTCGAACAGGCCGGCCGCGGAGTCCGTGGCGTAGCCGACCCGGCCGTCGGTGCCCAGCACGACGATGACGTCGGCGCTGCGCCGGACCAGGCTGGCCAGCCGGCCCTCGCTGGCGACCAGGGCGGCCTGCTCGGTGACCTCAGCCTGCAGGCGGCGATGCCGGCCCACCAGCCGGCGGAACCAGACCATCCACCCGACCGAGGCGATGACCAGCATGCTGACGTAGGCGACGATGGCCTGGACGTCGAGCGAGGCGGCGTGGTCGGCGAGCTCGGCGTCGAGGTCGGTGACCGCGAGCCGGGCCTCGTTGAGCACTCCGGGCGGACCCTGCACGGCAGCACCGGCAGCTGCGACCACGGCCACCTGGTCGGCGGGGGCGCCGAGGTCGGCCAGTCGGGCCGAGGCCTGGTCGAGCGAGGCAGCCAGTGCGGCGGCGTCCACGGGCATCGCGACCGAGAGCTGGCCGACGGCCTCGGCGACGACCGCCCGCTGCGCGGCGACCGGGGTCGCCCGCGAGTACACGCCGTACAGCAGCACGAACTCGACGCCGATCACGGCGAGCGTGCCCAGCACCGTGACCAGGATGCGCCAGGGCGAGCCCTTCGGCTTCGTACCTGCTGCCTCGTGCGGGGTCATGGTTCCTCCGTGCGGCACCCGGGCGGCGCCTCGAGGACGGATTCGGCACGAGCGGGTCCGTCCTTGACCCGCGGCGGACGGGGTGACCCGTGCGGGTGACCTGGGTGGGTTAGCCGATCCGGGCCATGGGTAGAGGCGTCCTACCCGTCGCAGACGTCCGTCGGCGACCACCTCACGTCAGGAGCACCACCATGGGCATCATCGGCTTCCTCGTCTTCGGGCTGGTCGTGGGCGCCGTCGCCCGCCTGATCAAGCCCGGCAAGCAGAACCTCTCGATCCTGGCCACGCTCGGCCTGGGCATCGTGGGCTCGCTCATCGGTGGCGTCGTCGCCACGCTGCTGGGCACCGGCAAGTTCACCGAGCTGAACGTCATCGGCGCGATCGTGGCCATCGTGGCCGCCGTCCTGCTGATCGGCGTGGCCGAGAGCGTCACCGGCAAGCGGTCCGTCCGCCGCTGACGCACCCTCTACCCGAGGACCCCGGATGCGTGCTGGCATCCGGGGTCCTCGCACGTCCGGGGTCGGGTGTCACCGATCGGTGACCGGTCCCACCGGACGGTGACGTACCCGCAGGTGAGAGCGGTGGTTGGCGGGGGCAACATGTTGGTCATGACGAACCGGACGACCCGACTGGCCCTGCCCGTGCTGCTCGCCGGCGGCCTGGCGCTGAGCGCGTGCTCCTTCTCCGGCGGCACCGAGGACGGCGAGGCGAGCTCCTCGCCCACCACGACGGCGGCCAGCAGCCCCACCACGCCCGCGGCGACGACCGCGGCGGCCCCGTCGTCCACCGGGTCGGCGCCGGCCGTAACCGCCGCGCCCGAGCCCAGCGGCGCGGACCCGACGACGGCCGGGGGCCCCGACCGCTGCCACACCAGCGAGCTCACCGGGTCGCTGGCCCAGGGCGACGCCGCGGCCGGCAACCGGTACGCCACCCTCACGCTGACCAACACCGGCGGCGAGGTGTGCACCGTCTACGGCTACGGCGGCATCGGCCTGGTCGCGCAGGACGGCAGCGCGGCACCCACCCAGCAGGTCCGGGTCGACCCCGCCCCGCGCACCGTCACCCTGCAGCCGGGCCAGGCCGTGGCCTCCACGCTGCACTGGACCGTCGTCGCCACCGGCTCCGAGCCGACCACCGGCGACTGCGAGCCCACCCCCGGCCGCCTGACGGTGATCCCGCCGGACGAGACCGACTCCCTGTCGGTCACCTGGTCCTACGGCCCGGTCTGCAGCGCCGGCCAGATCGAGCAGTCGGCGTACGTCGCCGCCTGACCCTCAGACGGGGAGGCTGAGGCGGACCACTGTCCCCTCGCCGACCCGGCTGTCGGCGGTGACGTGGCCGCCGTGCCGCTCGACGACGGCGCGGACCAGAGGCAGGCCCAGGCCGCTGCCGGGGACGGCGCGGGCCGAGGGCGAGCGGTACATCTCCTCCCACACCTGCGGCAGCTCGTCGGGCGCGATGCCCTGCCCGGTGTCCGCGACCTCGACCACCACCGACCCGGCCGCCTCCCGGGCGCGGACCTCGACCCGGCCGCCGGGCGGCGTGTACTTGAGCGCATTGTCCAGCAGGTTCGCCACGGCGAGGGAGAGCAGGTCGGCGTCCCCGGGCACCGGCGGCAGCGGCCAGGACGCCCGGGGCAGGTCCAGCGCGAGCTCGCGCTCGGCGGCACCGGGCAGGTCCCGGGCCACGTCGACCATCTCCTCGATGAGGTCGGCGAGGTCCACCGGGCGGCGGTCCAGCCGGGCGCTCTCGATGTCGGCGATCTTGCGCAGGTCGGTGGTCAGCCGGCTCAGCCGCAGCACCTGCTCCTCGATGGTGCGCACCGCGGCGGCCTGTGCCGGGTCCGACCCGGCGGCCACGTTGGCGGTGGCCGCCCGCATCGCGGTGAGCGGGTTCTTCAGCTCGTGGTCCAGCCGGGACAGCAGCAGCCGGCGGTCCTGCGCAGCCTCGGCCGTGCGGTCCCGCAGCCGCCGTCCCCAGCGGCGGTCCCGCACCGTGGCCACCAGCAGCACGAGGACGGCGACCGCCGTGACCGCACCGCCGGCCGCCAGCGCCCAGTCCCCCGGCAGCGCGCCCACGTCGTACCGCTCGCCCGGCAGCCGGCCGGTCTGCCCCAGCCAGGCCAGCACCGCCCCGGCGACCAGCGGGAGCACCGCGACCACCCAGCCCACGGTCCGGGCCATCAGCCGGCCTCGACGGTGCCGACGAAGCGGTAGCCCTCGCCCGGCACGGTGACCACCAGCTGCGGGTCGGCCGAGTCGACCTCGACCACCCGGCGCAGCTCGGCGACCCGGGTGTCCACCGTGCGGGTGCTGGTGTGGAAGGACCACCCCCACACCTCCTCGAGCAGGCGCTCGCGGGACACCGTCTCGCCGGGGTGGGACATCAGGAAGGCCAGCAGCGTGGTCGCGCGGGGGGTCAGCACCACCTCGGCGTCGTCCCGGAAGACCCGCTGGGAGGTGCGGTCCAGCACCAGGGACCCGCTGCGCAGCCGCTGGGCCGCGGTCAGCGACCGGCCGGCCGGCGGGGTGCCGCGGCGGAGCACCGCACGGATGCGGGCGACCAGCTCGTGCGGGTCGAAGGGCTTGTTGAGGTAGTCGTCGGCGCCCTCCTCCAGGGCCATGGCCCGCTCGCCGGACTCACCGATCTGGGTCAGCAGGATGATCGGGACGGTGCCGCCGCCCTGCCGCACCTCGCGCAGGACCGAGCGGCCGTCCCGCCCGGGCATGAGGACGTCGAGCACGACCAGGCTCGGCGCGGAGTCGGCGATCCGGGCCAGCGCGGCGTCCCCGTCACCGGCCACCACGACCTCGAACCCGGCCCTGACCAGGAACGGGGCCAGGTTGTCGGTGATCGCCGTCTCGTCGTCGACCAGCAGGATGGAGGGCACGGTGGCCGATTCTCACCCCCCGTCGCGGGGTCCCGCGCGGGCCGTCCCCGCGGCCGCCCGGATCCGGGCATGCCGCCCCGGCCGGCCCGGGTAGCCGGGTCGGGCAGGCATCCCCCGGACCTCGACACCCCTGGAGCACCCCATGGCCCGCAACACCCTCTCCCGCTCGCTGCACGACGTCGGCCTCGCCGCCTGGTTCGGCGGCACGCTCGCCAACGCCGTCGCGCTCAACGCCGCCGCCTCGGAGGCCGACGGCGACCAGGCCACCGGCGACGTGGCCAACACCGGCTGGGACCGGTGGACGCCGGTCAACGCCGTCGCGATCGGCGCCCACCTGCTGGGCAGCGTGGGCCAGCTGCGCGCGAACGCCGGCCGGGTCGCCGGTCAGCCGGGCGTCGGCACGATGTCCACGGCCAAGACGCTGCTGACCGTCGCCGCCCTCGGCGTCACCGGCTACAGCCGGCTGCTCGGCCAGCGCGTGTCCGCCGCCGGTGCACCCGGCCGCTCGGGCACCAAGCCCAGCAAGAAGACCAAGGCCGACGCGGCCGCCGCCCAGCTGCAGCTGGACAAGCTGCAGTGGGTCGTCCCCGCCCTGACCGGTGCGCTGGTCGCGGTGAGCAGCTACGCCGGGGAGCAGCAGCGCCCCTCCGAGGTGCTGGCTGGCCGGACCGCCGGCGCCCGCGCCTGACCCCCCGGGTGACCGGCGCCGGCTGGCCCGTCAGCCCAGCAGGCGGGTGAGGGCCGGGCCGGTGTCGGTCACCGAGCGGACCATCTCGGCCCGGCCCGCACCACGGGCGGCCAGCGCCCGGGACGCCGCCTCGGCCTCCTCGGTGGGCAGCGGGCACAGCACGTGCAGGGTGTCGATGCCGGCCAGCGCGGACTCCGGGGGGTCACCGGCGGTGTGCAGGCAGTCCGACAGCAGGACGACGACCCGCTCGTCCACCACCGCCGGTGCCAGCTGCCGCCGGGCCGCCCGCAGCGCGCCGGCCAGGTCGGTCATCCCGTGCCCGCGCAGCGAGACCAGCCGGCCGACCAGCTCCTCCGCGGCCACCCGCCGGCCCAGCGGCTGCAGCTCGGTCACGTCGCCGGCGAAGCTGAGCACGCTGGTGGTCAGCTTCTCGTCGCCGGCCAGCACCACCCCGGCGGCGGCCACCGCGGCGATGGCCACGCCCAGGCCCTGCATCGAGCCCGAGGCGTCGACAACCAGGCAGACGGCGCGGCGGTGCCCGGTCCAGGTCCGGGTGACCAGGTCCTCGGTCGCCGGCGGCCACTCCCCCGTCCAGCGGTCCAGCGTGCGGTCCAGGTCGAGGTCGCCGTCGGCCCGCCGGTTGGGCACCAGCCGGCGGGTGCCGCGGGAGCGCGTCGTCCCGACCCGGGCGACCTGCACGAAGACCCGGCGGGCGAGCCGGTGGGCGGCAGCCCGCAGCTCGCGGTCGGTGGCCCGGCCGAGGTCGGCGAGCAGGGCAGCGGCGTCGTCCGGGCGCTCGGCGAGCAGGGCGGAGAAGGCGCCCTCGTCGAGCTCGCCCACCTCGGGGCTGACCTGGTCGAACTGCTCGTGCTGGCGCTGCAGCTCCTGCCGCGGGGTCGACCGGGACCGCTGGGCGTTCTTCCGGTCGCGCGAGGAGGAGCTGGGCGAGTCCGGGCCCGCAGGCTGCTGCGCCTGCGGGCCCTCAGCTTTTCCCGGGTCGCGGTCCTCGTCGTCGTCGGGTTCCTCGGGCGGTGGCGCGTCGGCGGGCCAGAGGTCGTCCAGGATCTGGTCGAGCACCGACTCCGGGGTGCGGTCGACGCCGTCCACGACCTTGATCCGGCCCGACAGCGCGGCGTGCACGGCGTCGCGCACCGTCTCCCGGCCGTCGACGAGCTCCTCGCCGCGCATGCGCAGCAGGCCGTCGAGCAGCAGCACGAGGTCGTTGGCGCCGCGGACGGAGGACCCGGTGCGCAGGTCGCGGTGCTCGCGGGTGGCGCGGACGAGGGCGACGGCCAGGACGACGAGCCGGGGGTCGGCCCCGGTCACCTGGCTGACGATCGCTCGCTCGGCGTCGGCGTCCTGGTAGCCGAGCACCACGCGGCACATGCGGTCGGCGATGGCCTGGCCGACCCGGGCGGTGCCGATGGCGTCGAAGGGGTTCATCGCCGCGATCAGCCGGAAGCCGGCTGCGGCCCGCACCCGCCCGAGCCGCGGGACGGCGATCTCGCCCTCGGTGAGCACGGTGATGAGGACGTTGAGCGTCTCCTCGGGGATCCGGTTGAGCTCCTCGAGGTACAGCAGCCCGGACCCGCGCATGGCCGTCAGCAGCGGGCCGTCGGTGAAGCTGGTCGGCACGTAGCCGTCGGTCATCACCGCGGCCGGGTCGTACTGGCCGACCAGCCGGGCCGGGGTCAGCTCGGCGTTGCCCTCGACGAAGACCACCTCGGTGCCGACGTCGGCGGCGATCGAGCGCAGCAGGGTCGACTTGCCGGTACCGGGCGGGCCCTCGAGCACCACGTGCCGGTCGGTCTGCAGCGCGACGGTGAGCACCTCGCGCTCCCGGCGCAGCCCGATGACGTCCATGCCCGGATACTGCCTCGGCGGTGGTGGCGGTCACACGGCGGGGTCCACCACCAGCTCCGCCGGCCCCAGCCGCAGCACGCCGTCGGTGAGCGGCCGGCAGCGGACGCCGCCGCGGCCCCGCAGGCCGCGGTGCGCGCCGGGGGCGAGGACGACGTCCATCCAGCGGCACGGGTTCGCCGCCCGGCCGCCGAGCAGGGTCACCCCGCCCAGGGTGAAGGTGCGCCCGCGCAGGGCGTCGACGTCGGCCCCGCGGAGGACGACGTTGCGCCGGGCCAGCAGCGGGTCGAACGGCGGGACCCCGAGCTCGGCGGCCAGCGCATCCAGCGATTCCACCGCGAGCACGGTGACCGATGCGTCGCGGTGGGCGGGCTTGCCGGCGTACCGGTCGCCCACGACCCCGAACCCGGCCCGGACGACGAGCTCGTCGCGCCGGTCGTCGTCCTGCGGGGGCACCTCGGTCCCCGGCCGCCTGTCGTACCGGTGCTGCCCGGACGCCATCAGCCCCACGATCTCCACGTCGGCCACACCCCTGATCCTGGCACCGGCGCGTAGGCTCCCCGGGCCCTGACTCGCGTCCGCCGTCGGGACGACGACGGGGACGGAGGCAGCGATGGGCGACGCCCTGCCGCCGAACGCCCTGCCCGCGACCACCCCGCTGCCGGCGGCACCCGACCCGGCGTTCGACCGGTTCGCCCGGCTGGTCCGCGCGACGCTGGGTGTGCCGGTCGCGCTGGTCAGCCTGGTGTCGGTCGACGAGCAGGTCTTCCCCGGCGCCGAGGGCCTGCCCGAGCCGTGGCAGACCGCCCGCAGCACCCCGCTGAGCCACTCCTTCTGCCAGCACGTGGTGACCTCGGCCGAGCCCCTGGTGATCAGCGACGCCCGCGAGCACCCCCTGGTCAGGCACAACCTGGCGATCCCCGACCTGGGGGTCGTCGCCTACGCCGGCATGCCGCTGGTGGCCGAGGACGGCACCGTCGTCGGCTCGTTGTGCGCCATCGACGACCAGCCGCACGACTGGACCGAGCGCGACCTCGACGTGCTGCGGGGCCTGGCCGAGGCCTGCAGCTCCGAGCTGCAGCTGCGCGCGGCCCAGCAGCGCGCCGAGACCGTGCGGCGCGGGCACGAGGCCGACCGCGCGCGCTGGTCGCTGGCCATGGACGCGGGCCAGGTGGGCAGCTTCGACTGGCACCTCGCGACCGACGAGCTGACCTGGGACCAGCGCCTGATCGACATCTTCGGGCTGACCGAGGAGACCTTCGACGGGAACATCGCGGCGTTCAACCGGGCGGTGCTGCCCGAGGACGCCGAGCGGGTCGGCCAGGCCATCGCCCGGGCCATCGACACCCTGGGCATCTACGAGGCCGAGTACCGGATCGTGCTCCCCGACGGCGGCACCCGCTGGGTGCAGGCCCGCGGGCAGGCGCTGGCCGACGCGACCGGGACCGCGGCGCGGCTGATCGGCGTCGCCTACGACACCACGGCCGTGCACGACGGCGAGACCCGCACCTCCCGGGTGCTGGAGGCCATGCCCACCGGCTACCTCTCGATGGACCACGCATGGCGGTTCATCGTCGTCAACAACGCGGCCGAGCGGCTCGTCGGGCTGCACCGCGACGAGCTGCTGGGCCGCAGCGTCTTCGACGTGTTCCCCGGGACCACGGGCGGCCCCTTCGAGCGGGCCTACCAGACCGCGGTCGACAGCGGTCAGCCGCAGCTGGTCGAGGCGTACTACCCGGCCCCGCTGGACGCCTGGTACGAGGTGCTGTGCTGGCCCTCCCCGGACGGGCTGTCGCTGTTCTTCACCGACACCACCGAGCGGACGCTCACCACCCGGCGGGCCGAGGCGGCCGCCGCCCGGCTCGCGATGCTGGCCGCCGTCGCCCGCTCGCTGCTGGACGCCCCCGACGTCCCGGGCACCGTCGCCGAGCTGCCCCGCCTGCTGGTCCCGGTGCTCGCCGACGGCTGCATCGTGACCCTGCTGTCCGACGACGGCCGCCCCCGCGACGTCGGCTCCTGGCACACCGACCCGCCGCAGCGGTCCCTGCTGCAGCGCTACGCCCGCACCCGGATCGCCGCGCAGTCGATGGTGTCCCCGCTGGCCCGCGCGCTGACCAGCGGCGACGTGGTCCGCGCCTCGGCGGCGGAGGTCCGGGACGCGCTCGCCGAGGGCGAGGCCCGCGACCTGCACGACCAGCTGGAGGCCGGGACCTGCCTGGTGCTGCCCGTGCTGGGCCGGGACCGGGTGCGCGGCGCCCTCACCCTCTACCGGGCCCCCGGCCGGCCGCACGACCCCGACGACGAGTCGACCGCCCGCGAGATCGCCGACCGGGTCGGCCTGGCGCTGGACAACGCCGACCTGCTGGCCCGGCAGTCCCAGGTCGCCGAGGGCCTGCAGCGCAGCCTGCTGACCGACCCCCCGGCGCCCGAGCACACCCAGATCGTCGTGCGCTACGTGCCGGCCACGCAGTCGGCCAAGGTCGGCGGCGACTGGTACGACGCGTTCCTGCAGCCCAGCGGCATGACGATGCTGGTCATCGGCGACGTCGTCGGCCACGACATCGAGGCGGCTGCGGCCATGGGCCAGCTGCGCGGCCTGCTGCGCGGCATCGCCGCCTACAGCGACGCCGGCCCGGCCGAGGTGCTCCGCGGGCTGGACCGCGCGATGGACGTGCTGCAGGTGTCCACCCTGGCCACCGCCTCGGTCGCCCGGTTCGAGCAGACCCCCGAGGAGCGCCGGGACGGGCTGACCCGGATGGTGTGGTCCAACGCCGGCCATCTGCCCCCGGTCGTGGTCCACGAGGACGGCCGGATCGCCGTGCTCTCCGACCGCCGCAGCAACCTGCTGCTCGGCGTCGACCCGAGCACCACGCGGACCGAGCGCTCCGTCGTCCTGGGCCGCGGGTCGACCATCCTGCTGTTCACCGACGGGCTGGTCGAGCGCCGCGCGAGCAACCTGGACGACGACCTGGTCCGGCTGCAGGACGCGGTCGCCGACCTCGCCGGCGCGACCCTCGACGAGCTCTGCGACGGGCTGGTCGGCCGGCTGGTGGACGGCCGCAACGACGACGACATCGCGCTGGTCGCCGTCCGGCTGCACCCGCAGGACACCCCGCCCACGACCTGACGGGCCCCGCCCGGGCCGCGGTGGCCGGGCGGGGGCGGCGTCAGCGCTCCGCGCTGGCGTGGATCGGGCCGTCGGCGCCGGTCAGCCGCTCGCCGGAACCGCCCCAGCGGCCGGCGATGATCTCCGCGGCGATCGAGATCGCCGTCTCCTCCGGCGTCCGGGCGCCCAGGTCCAGCCCGATCGGCGAGGACAGCTTGGCCAGCTGGACGTCGGTCAGCCCGGCCTCGCGCAGCCGGTCCAGCCGCTCGTCGTGGGTGCGCCGGGAGCCCATCGCGCCCACGTAGGCGACGTCCAGGTCCAGGGCGACCTCCAGCAACGGGACGTCGAACTTCGGGTCGTGGGTGAGCACGCAGAGCACCGTGCGCTCGTCGATGCGCCCGGCGTCGACCTCGGTCTGCAGGTAGCTGTGCGGCCACTCCACGACGACCTCGTGCGCGTCGGGGAAGCGCCGGGCGGTGGCGAACACCGGCCGGGCGTCGCAGACGGTGACCCGGTAGCCCAGGAACGCCCCGACCCGGGCGACGGCGGCGGCGAAGTCGATGGCGCCGAAGACGACCATCCGGGCCGGCGGGGCGAAGGAGGAGACGAAGAGCGTCAGGTCGTCGCCGCGGCGCTCGCCGTCGTGCCCGAAGTTCAGGGTGGCGGTGCGGCCGGCGGCGAGCATGCCGCGGGTGTCGGCGGCGACGGCGTCGTCCAGCCGCTGCGAGCCCAGCGTGCCCGAGGTGCGGTCGTTCCAGACCACGAGCCGGTTGCCCAGCCGGTCGTCGGCGCCCTTGACCACGGTGACCACGGCGACCGGCTCGTGCCGGCCGACGCTCTCGGCCACGTCGCCGAGCTCGGGGAAGGACTCGCGGGAGATCGACTCGACGTAGACGTCGAGGATCCCGCCGCAGGTCAGGCCCACGGCGAAGGCGTCGTCGTCGCTGACGCCGTAGCGCTCCAGGGTCGGCGCCCCCGAGGCGACGACGTCCTTGGCCTCCTCGTAGACCGCGCCCTCGACGCAGCCACCGGAGACGCTGCCCACCGCGGTGCCGTCCGGGCCGACCAGCATCGAGGCACCCGCCGGGCGCGGGGCCGACCGCCACGTCGCGACCACCGTGCCCATGCCGACGGTCTCCCCCGCCTGCCACCAGCCCACGAGGTCGTCCAAGACATCACGCATTCTCGATCACTCCTGCCAGTTCCTCGAAGGCCGCCAGGCTGTGGCCCGCGACGAAGTGGTCAACAGCGGGCAAGGCCGCCTGCATCCCGCCGGTCAACGGCTCGTACCCGGCCCGGCCCTTGTGCGGGTTGACCCAGACCACGCTGTGCGCCAGCCGGTGCAGCCGGGCCATCTGCTCGCCCAGCAGCTCGGTGCCCCCGCGCTCCCAGCCGTCGCTGCACACCACGACGACGGCGCCGCGGGCCGTGCCGCGCTGGCCCCACCGGTCCAGGAAGGCCTTGAGCACCTCGCCGATCCGGGTGCCCCCGGACCAGTCGGGGATGGCGTGCCCGCTGGCGGCCAGCGCCTTGTCCGGGTCGCGCAGCCGCATCTCGCGGGTGACCCGGGTCAACCGGGTGCCGATGGTGAACACCTCGGTCGAGGCCGGCCGGGCCCGCGCGGCGGCGTGCGCGACGCGCAGCAGCGCGTCGGCGTAGGGGCTCATCGACCCCGAGACGTCGACCAGCAGGACCACCCGGCGGGGGCGCGGTCGTGGCCGTCGGCGGCGCAGCGCGGTGATCTCGCCGCCGTCGTGCAGCGCGTGCCGGATGGTGCGGGCCATGTCCACCGAGCCGTGCCGGTCGGGCCGGCGGCGCCGCGAGGGCCGCATCGGCGCGGCCGGCACCAGCAGGGCGAACAGCCGGCGCAGCTGGTCCCGCTCGGCGACGGTGAGCTCGGAGACGTCCCGGGTCCGGAGCACCTCGGCCTCGCTGGCCGCCGCCTGCAGGTCGGGGGCCTCCTCGTTCTCCTCGCCCGAGCCCGCCGAGGCGCTCAGCGGCGCCGACTCGGCCAGCCGCTGCTCCTGCCGGGCCGACGTCCGGCTCTTCCGGGGCGCCTCGCCGGCGAAATAGGCGGCGAAGGCCGCGTCGTAGCGGTCCAGGTCGTCCGGGCTGCCGCACAGCGTGAGCCGACCGGACCAGTAGACGTCGGTCGGGTCGAGCACGTCGAGGTGGCCGACCGCGGCCAGCATCGCCTCGACCCGGTCGGGCGAGGCGGCCACCCCGGCGTGCCGCAGCGTGCGGGCGAACCCGAGCACCACCTCGACGACGTCCCGCTGGGGCCGGTCGGCCAGCCCGAAGGCCAGTTCGGTCACCCGAACAGGGCTCCCCGGGTGAGGGCGTGCACCCGGTCGGTGTCCTCGCGGTACTTCAGCACCGCACCCAGGGTGCGGGCGGCGGTGTCGGGGTCGAGCTCGCGGGCGCCGAGGGTGTGCAGCGCGGTCGCCCAGTCCATCGCCTCGGCGATGCCCGGGGGCTTGAGCAGGTCCAGGCTGCGCAGCTTAGCCGTCGCCCGGGCCACCTGGCGGGCCAGCTCCTCGGTCACCTGCGGCAGCCGGCTGCGCAGGATGGCGACCTCGCGCTCGAAGTCGGGGTGCTCCAGCCAGTGGTAGAGGCAGCGCCGCTTGAGGGCGTCGTGCACCTCGCGGGTGCGGTTGGAGGTGAGCACCACCAGCGGCGGGACGGCGGCCCGGACGGTGCCGAGCTCGGGGATGGAGATGGTGAAGTCGCTGAGCAGCTCGAGCAGGAAGGCCTCGAACTCGTCGTCGGCGCGGTCGATCTCGTCGACCAGCAGCACGCTCGGGGCGTCCTCCAGGGCCTGCAGCAGCGGTCGGGCGAGCAGGAACCGGCGGTCGTAGAGCCCGGCCTCCAGCTCCGCGGTGTCGCCGCCGGACCCGGCGGCCTCGGCGGCACGCAGGTGCAGCAGCTGCCGGCCGAAGTCCCAGTCGTAGAGCGCCTGGCTGGCCTCCAGCCCCTCGTAGCACTGCAGCCGGTACATCGGCCGGCCGGTGACCTCGGCCAGCGCGTGCGCCAGCGCGGTCTTGCCGACCCCGGCCTCGCCCTCGAGGAACAGCGGGCGGTGCATGGCCAGCGCGAGGTAGGCCGCCGTCGTCAGGCCCTCGTCGGGCAGGTAGCCCGTGGCCCGCAGCGCCTCCGCCAGCGCCTCGGGGCTGGCCGGCGGGGCCGGGCGGGGCGGGACCTGTGTGGGCTGGCTCACCGGCCCACTTTCCCACGTGCCGGCCCGGCGCACGTTGCAGCCCCGTTGCAGCGCCCGCCGACCACCCGCCCTTGCGGCCTTTCTGGTTCCACCTGGGCTTTCGGGTGGACGGACCCCCGGCGGTCGCCGAGAAGCCCACGACGCGTGGAAGGAACCGCGCGCCGCTCGACCGAGGAGAGTGCCCCGTGTTCGCATCCCGCACCGCCGCCCGCACCCAGGCGGTGGGCCCGAGCGAGGCCGAGCTCGACATCGAGGCGGTCAGCGCGGTGATCACGGCCCTCGCCGCGGCCACCGACACCCGGGGGTGCGGTGGTCGCCGCCCTGACGGCGGTGCGCGAGGCGTTCGGGTACGCCTACGGCTCCCACTGGGCCGTCGACCCGGCGGCGGGCGTGCTGCGGTTCTCCTCGGAGTCCGGCTCGGTCAGCGACGAGTTCGCCCGGGTCACCGCCACGGCGACCTTCGCCCGCGGGGTGGGGCTGTCCGGCCGCGCCTGGTCCGGCCGTGACCTGGTGGTCACCAGCGACCTCGGCGAGGTCGTGGACTGCGTGCGCGCACCGGTCGCCCAGCGGGTCGGCATCCGGTCGGGCATCTGCTTCCCGCTCTTCGCCGACGGGCAGGTCACCGGCACCATGGACTTCTTCTGCATGAAGGAGCTCACGCCGTCCCCCGGCCGGCTGCGCACGCTGCGCCTGGTCGGGACGCTGGTCTCCCAGGCCATCGCCCGCTTCGCCGCCGCCGAGGCCGAGGCGAAGACCGCGCAGGACGTCGCCGCCGTGACGACCGTGCTGCAGGAGCTGACCACCGCCACCGACGCCGGGACGGCGCTGCGGATCGCCCTGGACACCATCCGGGAGGGCTTCGGCTGGATCTACGGCTCGTTCTGGCGGGTCGACGCCTCGGCGGGCGTGCTGCGCTTCGACCGCGAGTCCGGCGACGCCGGCCCGGAGTTCCGCGCGGTCACCCTGTCGGCCACCTTCGCCCCCGGCGTGGGCCTGTCCGGCCGCACCTGGCGCAACCGCGACCTGTTCTTCGTCCCCGACCTGGGCCAGATGACCGACTGCGTGCGGGCACCGGTGGCGCAGCAGGCCGGCGTGCGCTCCGGGGTCTGCCTCCCGGTGGTCGCCGGCGGCGCGATCATCGGCACGATGGACTTCTTCGCCACCTGGACCATGGTGCTGTCGCCCGGGCGCGAGGCGGCCCTGCGCAACACCGCCTACCTGCTGGGCCAGGCCCTGGACCGGATCGCCGCCACCGAGCGGCTGGCCACCGCGGGCAAGGAGCTGGTCGTCTCCATCGAGGAGGTCGAGCGCAACGTGCTCTCGGCGACGAACGTGGCCAGCGAGGGCCGCACCCTGGCCGAGGAGGCCAACCGGGTGGTCGCCGCGCTCGGTGAGTCCAGCCAGCAGGTGGGCCAGGTCGCGCACACCATCGGCGCCATCGCGGCGCAGACCAACCTGCTCGCCCTGAACGCCACCATCGAGGCCGCCCGCGCCGGCGAGGCCGGCCGCGGCTTCGCGGTCGTGGCCAACGAGGTCAAGGAGCTGGCCCGGGAGACCGCGGTGGCCACCACCGACGTCACCGCCAAGATCACCGCCATCCAAGAGCAGGTGGACGCCGTCGTCAGCTCGCTGGCCTCGATCGGCGGCGTGATCGAGACGATCAACGAGACCCAGGCGGTCATCGGCGGGGTGCTGACCGAGCAGGTCGCGGTCACCCGGGCGATCCTCGACTGATCCCGGGCAGGCAGGATCGGGGCCCCACCCCTGCACCGAGGAGTCCCCGTGATCGTCGCCGTGACCTACCGCTACACCGAGGACGTCGCCCTGCGGGACGAGGTCCGCGCCGAGCACCGCGACTACCTGCGCGGGCTGGCCGACGCCGGCTCCCTGCTGCTCAGCGGACCGTTCGGGGCCGGGGCACCGGCCGGGGCCCTGCTGCTGTTCCGCGCCGAGGACGAGGCACAGGTGCAGGGCTGGCTGGACGCCGACCCGTTCGCCGTCCGCGGGGTCGTGGCCAGCTCCACCCTGGCCGAGTGGGACCCGGTGCTCGGCTCGCTGACCGGCGCCCTCTGACCGGTCCTCAGGCGGCGTGCGCCGCCTGGGCCGGGACCAGCGCCCACAGGGCGGCCGCCAGGGCGTCGTCCTGGTGGAAGAAGGGGGCGTTCGTCCGCGGCCGGGCGAACGCGGCCACCTGGGCGCCCGACGTCCAGAAGCCCACCGCGTGCACCCGGGCGGCCGACCGGCCGTGGCGGTCCACCAGCCGGTAGCCGGCGTCGACGTGCAGCCGCCCGGTGCCGGGCTGCTCGGCGGCGGTCCCGCGGGCCTGCAGGGCGCGCAGCAGCGGGTCGGTGGTCCGTGCGACGTCGACGGCGGGCACCCGGGCCTCGACCAGCGCAGTCGCGGTGGTCACCTCGTCGGTGCTGGCCGAGCGGGCGACCCAGCGGTCGCCCTCCAGCGTCACCACGGTGTCCGCACCGGTGAACCGGACGACGCCGGCCTCGCACAGCGCCAGCAGTTCCGCCAGCCGCGGGGACGGCGGTCCGCTGGCGAGGTGGCTGAACAGGTTCATCCACCAGCCGCTGACGTCCTCGCGCGCCGACCGCTCGGTCAGCCGGCCGGCCCGCACCAGCCCGGCGATCGTGCCGTGGCAGAACAGCAAGGCGGTGAAGACGGCCTGGTCGGCGCTGTGCGCCGGGTCGGCGGCGCGGGCCAGGTCGGCCCGGACGTAGCCGCGGACCCACTCCTGCAGCTGCTCGCCGGTCGCGAACCGGGCTCCGGCCAGCGGGCGGTCCAGGGCGGCGAGGTCGAACCGGTCGGCCGGGTCGAGGACCGCCGCGGCCCACGGGTCCTCGCCGGCGGCGTACCGCGCGGCGAACTCCTCCCACGGCATCGCCACCCGCTCCGGGTGCGCCCGGAACAGCTCGGTGGCGTGCGCCCAGCCCAGCTCGCGGGCGATCACCGGGGCCAGGTCCGCCCGCAGGTCCAGCGGGCGGTCGCCGAACCGGGCGGTCAGCTCGTCGGGGGTGAAGAAGCGCAGCGGGACCGGCGGGCCGGCCCAGTCGTAGTCGAGCTTGGCCTTGTAGGGGGTGCCGCGGCGGGAGCCCACGTGCAGCACCGGCTCCTGCCCCGAGGGCAGGTAGACCAGCCGGCCGTCCGGGTCGGTCCGGAACCGTCCCCCGCGACCGCCGGTCAGCAGGGTGACCAGGTCGACGAAGGCCAGCCCGGCCCCGCGGACCAGCACGTCCTCACCCGGGCGGAGCACGGAGAGGTCCAGGTCGGCGGTGTAGGCGGTGGGCACGTGGGTCAGCCCGGCGGCCGCGGCGGCGTCGGCCAGCTCGACCTCGCCGTCGGTGCGGGTGCGGTCGAGGTGCCCCTGGGCGAGCACGACGGTGTCGACGTCCAGCCGGCCGCCGTCGGCGAGCTGCACCTCGACGGCGGTGCCGTGCTCGACCAAGTCGACCGCCCGGGTCCGGTGCCGGTGCACCGTCACCCCGGGCAGCGCGGCGAGGCGGTCGAGCACCCACCCGAGGTAGCCGCTGACCAGCCGGCGGGACGGGAAGGTGCCGGGGGTGGTCCGGCGGGCCTGCGCGCCGTCCTCGCCGGGCAGCTGCGCGCCGACGTCGGCGGCCCACTGCGCCACGGTGGCGCCGGGGACGACCCGGCCGGGCACCGTGACGGAGTCGTCGGGCAGCACGGTGACGTCCCGGGCCAATGAGTTGGCCCACAGCAGGTCAGACTGCGCGGTCCGCCAGACCCGTCCGCCGCCGGGCGGGAACGGGTCTACCAGGTGCACGACGAGGTCGTCGCCACCCGCCCGGGAGGCGAGGCGCTCGAGGACGCCGACGGCGGTGGGGCCGGCACCGACGAGGGCGACGGTGAGGGTGTTCGGGCTGGTCACGAGGGGACTCCGGGGCTGGCGGCGGACGGTGGGCGAGGGCCTACCGACAGCGGCCCAGCGCGCTGCCGGTGCGGCACAGGTCCACGTGGCGACGGCGGACGAGCGGCTGGTCGGGCATCGCGGACCTCCTCTCCGGAGCGGGTGGACGACCTCATTCTCCACCAAGTCGATCGGATTTGACGCATCGGCCCGGGTTGTCCTACGTTCCTGCACAGGTTCTGAGCGCCAGCGACAAGCCCCGGCTCGCTGGCCGGCAACCCTCCGCTGCGGTGGGGTGCCCCGGGTGACGACCTGGCGACGGTGCACGACTGTCGCAAGTGCAGCCCCGCCGGTCGGCGGGGGACGAGGAGACGACGTGGAGATCACCGAGACCGCCCCGCGGTCCGTGCTGCTGCCTGTCCTCCTCCTGGTCGGGCGGCGGGTCATCGACCTGGTCCGTACCGACAGCGCGCTCTGTCGCTGACCTGTTCCCGCGCTCCCCCACCCACGCCCGGACATCTCCCTCCCCGGGCGGGGTCCCGGCACCGTCCCAGGAGTCCCCGCATGTCCTCAGCACGCCTGCTCGGCGTCGGCGCCGACGTCGACGTGGTCGTCGTCCACCCCGACGACCCCCTGGCCCGACCCCTGTTCGCCGAGCTCGCCGTGGAGTACGACCGCCGCTACGGCGACCTGTTCGGCGGCGCCGAGCAGGAGCTCACCCGCTACCCGGTGGAGCAGTTCACCGCGCCGCTGGGTGCCTTCGTGCTGCTGCTCGAGCACGGGGTCGCCGTGGCCGGTGGCGCCTTCAAGCCGCACCCGGACGACGGCACCGTCGAGGTGAAGCGGATGTGGACCGCCGCCGCCCACCGCCGGCGCGGGCTGGCCCGCCGGGTGCTCGCGGAGCTGGAGGCGGTGGCCCGGGACCGGGGCGCCGCCCGCGTCTTCCTGACCACCGGACCCCGGCAACCCGAGGCCCGGTCGCTCTACCTGGCCGCCGGCTACACCCCGCTGTTCGACCCCGCCGTCCCCCGGCCCACGGACCTCGCGACCCTCCGGTCGCTCCCGGTCGCCGAGCGCATCTACGCCTTCGAGAAGGACCTCACATGACCCTGCTGGAGAACCGCGCCGACGCCCCGCCGGCCGGCACGCCCTACGACCGCCTCACCGTGGTCAAGGCCAAGAACCCCGGGCGGTGGGTGGCCACCGCGGTGGTCGCCGTCCTGCTGGCCATGGTGGCGAACTCGCTGATCACCAACCCCCGCTGGGAGTGGGGCGTCGTCTGGGCCTACCTGGGCGAGGTCTCGATCGTCGAGGGCGTCTGGATGACGATCAAGCTGACGCTGATCACCGCCGTCCTCGGGTTCGCCCTGGGCACGGTGCTCGCGCTGATGCGGCTGAGCCGGTCCCCGCTGCTGCGGGCGGTGAGCTGGGGCTACACCTGGGTGTTCCGCTCGGTGCCGTTGATCCTGCAGCTGCTGCTCTGGTACAACCTCGCCTACCTGTACCAGTCGCTGGACATCGGCATCCCGTTCGGCCCGTCGTTCGCGTCGGTCGAGACGCTGTCGCTGATCGACAAGTTCGGCGCCGCGATCCTCGGCCTGGGGCTGCACCAGGCCGCGTACTCGGCGGAGATCGTCCGGGCCGGGATCCTCTCGGTGGACCAGGGCCAGCACGAGGCGGCGGCGAGCCTGGGCATCCCGCGGCGCCGGCAGTCCACGAAGATCGTGCTGCCGCAGGCGATGCGGACCATCGTGCCCACCGCGGTCAACGAGATCATCGGCCTGTTCAAGGGCACCTCGATCGTCTACGTGCTGGCCCTCGGCGAGCTGTTCTACACCGTCAGCGTGATCTACGGCCGGACCCAGCGGGTGCTACCGATGCTGGTGGTGGCCGCGATCTGGTACGTCGTGCTGACCACCGTGGTGACGGTGATCCAGTACTACGTCGAGCGGTACTACGCCAAGGGCGCGGTCCGCACGCTGCCGCCGACACCGCTGCAACGGCTGCGCGGCAACCTGACCGCCGGGCTGTCCCGCGTCCGGTCCACCTCCGACCGCGACCCGGTGACCCGGTGACCGCGGTGCAGGCCCGCCCGGGCCGCGTCGAGGTGCACGGGGTGCACAAGTCCTTCGGCACCCACGAGGTGCTGCACGGGGTCGACCTGGTCGTCGAGCCGGGCAGTGTGACCGTCGTCCTGGGGCCGTCCGGGTCGGGCAAGTCGACGCTGCTGCGGTCGATCAACCACCTGGAGACCGTGGACCGCGGGTTCGTGGCGCTGGACGGCGAGCTGGTCGGCTACCGCCGCAAGGGCGACAAGCTGCACGAGCTCAAGGAGAAGGAGCTGCTGCGCCAGCGCACCCGGTTCGGCTTCGTCTTCCAGTCCTTCAACCTCTTCCCGCACCTGACCGCCCTGGAGAACGTCGTCGAGGCACCGGTCTCCGCGCAGGGCCGGCCACGCCGCGAGGTCGAGGCCGAGGCCCGCGAGCTGCTGTCCCGGGTCGGGCTGGCCGACAAGGCCGACGCACACCCCCGGCAGCTGTCCGGCGGGCAGCAGCAGCGGGTGGCGATCGCCCGGGCGCTGGCGATGAAGCCCGCCGTCCTGCTGTTCGACGAGCCCACCTCGGCGCTGGACCCCGAGCTGGTCGGCGAGGTGCTGGCCGTCATCGCCGACCTGGCCCGCACCGGCACCACGATGATCGTGGTCACCCACGAGATCGGCTTCGCCCGGCAGGCCGCCGACCAGATCGTCTTCATGGACGACGGCCGCGTCGTCGAGCAGGGCACCCCCGCCCAGGTCCTCGACGACCCGCAGCACGAGCGGACCCGGGCCTTCCTGGCCAAGGTCCTCTAGCTCCCGCCCCCTACCCCCCGACGGCGCACCCGCGTCGCCGGTAGTCGAAGCACGCCCAGAAGAGGAAGAACCACCGTGACTGCACACCTGCGACGCAGCACCGTCGCACTGTCCCTGGCCACCGCCGCGCTCCTGGCCCTCGGGGCGTGCAGCAGCAGCGCCGAGATCGAGGAGGAGGCCCGGACCGGGGACGCCGCCGACGGCGCCGCCATCTCGGTGAACACGAGTCCCGAGCAGGACCGCATCCACTCCACCGTCGACCCCGCCGCGGTGGCCCTGCTCCCCCCGGGCGCGTTCGACGACGGCGTCCTCCGGGTCTCGGTGACCCAGGGCGCCGTACCGCTGGCGTTCTACGCCGACGACAACTCCACCGTGATCGGCAGCGAGACCGACCTGGCCACGCTGTTCGGCGACGCCCTCGGCCTGCAGGTCGAGTTCGTGGTCAACGACTGGTCGAACTGGCCGCTGTCGGTCCAGTCCGGCGACGTCGACGCGGTCATCTCCAACGTGACGGTCACCGAGGAGCGCAAGCAGCTCTACGACTTCGCCACCTACCGGTCCGACGTGCTCGGCTGGCTGGTCGGCGCGGACTCCGGCCTGCAGATCTCCTCGGCACCCGACATCGCCGGCCTCACCGTCGGAGTCGCCTCGGGCACCAACCAGGAGCAGATCCTGCTGGCCTGGGACGCGGAGAACGTGGCTGCCGGCCTGGCGCCGGTGACCATCGACTACTACCCGAAGTACGACGACGCGATCCTGGCGCTGCAGTCGGGCCGGCTGGACGCCTACGTCGGGCCCAACCCGACGGCGGCCTACAGCGCGGCCACCGCACCGCAGGACTTCGCCATCGCCGGCACCACCAGCGGCGGCTGGCCGGCCACCGCCGACATCGCGGTCACCACCGTCCGGGGCAACGGCTACGCCGCGGCCTTCCAGGCGGCGGTCGACCACGTCATCGCCGACGGCACGTACGCCGAGGTCCTGGCCCGCTGGGGCCTGCAGGACGAGGCCGTCGACAGCTCCCAGCTCAACCCGCCCGGCCTGGGCGCCTGACCGAATGAGGATCCACGTGAAACCCCTGCGCATCGCCGCTGCCCTGCCCGTCGCCGCCGTCCTGCTGCTGACGGCCTGCACCAGCTCCGCCGACATCGAGGCGGAGGCCCGGGCCGACAGCACCGGCTCGTCGGAGACCGTCCTGGTCGTCGACACCTCGCCGGAGCAGGCCGACCGCGTCCGCACCGACGAGGACCCGGACGCCGCCGAGCTCGTGCCCGCCGACATCGCCGAGGACGGCGTCCTCCGGGTGGGCATCACCGGCGCCGGCGACCCGCCGCTGGGCTTCCTGGCCGACGACAACAGCACCGTCGTGGGCAGTGAGGTCGACATCGCCCAGCTCGTCGCCGACGGCCTGGGCCTGGAGCTCGAGGTGGTCAACACGACGTGGGAGGGCTGGCCGCTGGGCGTGCAGTCCGGCGACCTGGAGGCGGTGTTCTCCAACGTCGGGGTCAACGCCGACCGGCTGCAGCTGTTCGACTTCGCCACCTACCGGCAGGGGATCATGGCCTTCGTCGCGGCCCCGGACACCGACCTGTCCATCGCCGGCGCGGAGGACATCTCCGGGCTGCGGATCGGGGTGGGCTCGGGCACCAACCAGGAGCGCATCCTGCTCGACTGGAACGCGCAGCTGGAGTCCGAGGGGCAGGAGCCGGCCCAGCTGGAGTACTACGTCAGCGCGGGGGACGCCCTGCTGGCGATCCAGTCAGGCCGGCTGGACACCTACCTGGGGCCGAACTCGAACGCGGTCTACCAGGCCTCGGTGGGCGACGTGGAGGTCGTCGGCACGGTGAACGCCGGCTGGCCGAACACCACCTACGTCGCGGCCACCACGCTGAAGGGCAACGGCCTGGTCACCGCGATCCAGGCCTCGCTGCAGCACGCCTTCGACGACGGCACCTACGAGCAGACCCTGGAGCGCTGGGGTCTGCAGGACGAGGCGGTCGACGCCCCCGAGATCAACCCCACGGTCGCCTCCTAGCAGCCACCCCCACCCCGCAGCGTCGATCAGGGGGTGCCTCGGAGTCCGTCCTCCTGCACCAGATCTGGCGCAGGAGGAC
>NZ_JBAPLV010000027.1:0-62731 GCF_037083865.1 Klenkia terrae
GAGGGGGGGGGGGTCGCCGCCCCGGCCGGCGTCCCACCTGATCCACGCCGGGTGCTCACGTCGCGCCGGGGCCCGGCGGACCCGGCTCCCAGCAGACCCCCAGCCCACGATGCCGAACCGGCAGCGTCCGCCCAGGCTGCCGACGGTAGAAACGGGGCCATGAGCAGCAGGAGGCAGTTCCTCGGCCGGGCGGGGCTGGGGGTGGGCGGGCTGGTGGTCGGCGGCGCGGTGGGCGGCACCGTCGGCGCGCTGGTCGCGAGCAGCGACGACGAGGTGCGGGCCGCCGAGCGCGAGCGGGCCCAGCAGCAGTTCACGGAGGCCGGCGGCGCCGCCGACGAGGGCGAGGCGGTCGCCCGCCTGGGCACCCACCGGGTCGTGTGGAACACCGCGGTCAGCTCGCCGATCGCCTGCATCAGCTTCGACGACGGCCCCACCCCGGAGTACACGCCGCGGATCCTGGAGGCGCTGGCCGCCGCCGGGGTGACGGCCACGTTCAACGTGATGGGCTACAACGCGGTGCAGCACCCCGACCTGCTGCGCGAGGTGGTCGCCGCCGGCCACGAGATCGGCAACCACACCTGGACCCACAAGGACCTCACCACGCTCACCGCGGCGCAGACCCGGGACGAGCTGATCCGCTGCCGAGACGAGGTGTCCGCGCTGGTCGACGTGCCGTTCACCAGCTTCCGGCCGCCGCGCGGGGAGATCACCGGGTACGCGCTGCGGGTCGCCGCGGAGCTCGGCTACGACACCTACATCTGGTCGGTCACCCGCGGCCCCGGGGACTCCGGCTCGGTGACCCACATCGCTGACTACATGGGGCAGACGGTGGTCGCCGGCGACGTCCTGGGCCTGCACGACGGCATCGGCCAGGGCACGTTCGACCCCGACGCCGCCTTCGCGAAGGCCCTCGCCGACCGCCGGGAGCTGGAGGTGCAGGCGCTGCCCTCGGCGCTGCAGCAGATCGCCGACCGCGGGATCACGCTGATGAGCGCGAACCGCCTGCTGGCGCTCAGCGACCCCGAGCCGGTCGGCGGCCAGCCGGCGGTGCCGGGGAACTGACGCCGGCGGCGGCGCAGCGGGCGGCGAGGTCGGTGAACGCCTGCGCCAGCTCGCGGGGGTGTGCACCGGAGACCGGGGCGTCGAGGCGGAGCAGGTGCGCCGCCAGGCCGGTCCAGGACCAGGCACCGGCCGACACCCGGCAGCGGTCGTCGTCCAGCGGCTCGACCTCGGCGTCGCCGGCGTAGGGCAGGACCGCCGACGCGGGGACGGCGAGCACCACCCGCCCCCGGCACGGCCAGTCCTCCGCCGGGTCGCGGGAGCCGCGGAACAGCGCGACGGCGAACGCACCCGGGTCCCCGCCGGGCACCTCGCGCGGGGTGAACCGCGCGCCCAGCGGCGTGCGCGGCGTGATCCGGTCCAGCCGGAAGGTGCGCCAGTCGTCGCGGTCCAGGTCCCAGGCCAGCAGGTACCAGCGGCCGCCCCGGGCGAGGACGGCGTGCGGCTGGGTCCGGCGGACGGCGTCCCCCAGGTCGAACCGCAGCTCCTGCCGGGCGCGCACCGCGCCGCTGACCGCGACGAGCACCTGCGGGTCGACCTCGGGCACCGGTGCGGCCGGCAGCGGGGCGACCTGGACGGCGTCCACCCGGTGCCGCAGCCGGGCGGGCAGCACCTGCCGCACGGTGGCGAGTGCGCGGTGGGCGGCGTCCCCGGGGGCCAGCTGCAGCGCCACGGCCAGCGCCACCGCCTGCTCGTCGTCGAACAGCAGCGGCGGCAGGTCGGCGCCGGCGGCCAGCCGGTAGCCGCCGTCGGGACCCATCGCGGCCTGCACCGGGTAGCCGAGCTCGCGCAGCCGGTCGACGTCCCGGCGGACTGTCCGCGGGCTGACCTCCAGCCGCTGCGCCAGCAGGGAGCCGGGCCAGTCGCGCCGGGACTGCAGCAGCGACAGCAGCGCCAGCAGCCGGCCGGGGGTTCCGCTCACCGCCCCAGCATGGCCCACGTGTAGGTCAGGAACTGGCCGCCACCCCCGGCACAGTGGTCGCCATGAGCATCTCGACGACCACCCACCTCAACTTCCGCGGCGAGGCCCGGGCCGCCCTGGACCACTACGCCGCCGTGTTCGGCGGCGAGGTCCAGGCCTTCACGTTCGCGCAGGGCGGCTCCGACCGGGACCGGGCCGACGGCGCCGTCGACGACCAGGTCATCTGGGGCGGGGTCACCTCGCCGACCGGGTTCTCCATCATGGCCTTCGACGTCCCGCCGGGCCGCGCGTACGACCAGGGCACCGACGCCGTCTACGTGTCGGTCCGTGGCGACGACCCCGCGGAGATCACCCGGTTCTTCGACGGCCTGGCCGAGGGCGGCACCGTCCGGGCGGCGCTGGGCCCGGCCGGGTTCTCCCCGCTGTACGGCATGGTGACGGACCGGTTCGGCGTCACCTGGGTGCTCGACGTGGTCGCCGCGTACTGATCCGGCCGGCGGGGGGTCAGACCCGGACGACGATCCCCCGCCGGGCCAGCACCTGGCACACCGCCCACACCACCACGACGGAGAACGCGGCGTAGAGGTAGGCCGACGTCGTCGCGCTGGTCAGGTCGGTGAGCCAGCCGTCGACCAGCGGCTGGAACCGGTACCGCAGCACCGCCCGGAACAGCAGCTCGGACAGCACGAACGCCACGATGGCGTTGAGGCCGAGCACCTCGGCCGGGCGGAACGGCCGGCGCACCCCGCGGACGTCGACCAGCCAGATCGCCGCGGCCAGCACCAGCAGGCCGATCCCCCCGGTGACCAGCACGAACGACGGCGTCCAGAGCCGCTTGTTCACCGGAAGCAGCGGCGCCAGCAGCAGGCCGAGCACCAGCAGCACCCCGGCGCCGGCCACGATCCAGGACAGCGCGCCGCGGGCACCCCGGTCCAGCAGCACCCGGCCGGCCAGCACGCCGAGGAACACCGTGATCGCGCTGGGCAGGTAGGAGTGCGGCGCCTCGGCCGAGAAGTCCAGCCCGAGCAGGTCGTCGAACCAGTGCGCCCACGAGAGGTCGGGCTCGACCGCCGTCCGGCCGGACCCGGGGACCGGCAGCAGCACGGCCACGGCGGTGAGGACGGCGAGCACCCCCGCCGCGGTGGGCACCTGCGCCCGCCGCGCCAGCCGGAGCAGCAGCCAGCACAGCAGGTAGGCCCCGGCGATGTGGCCGAGCACCCCGGCGCCGACGACGTCGAACCCGTACTTGGCGCCGACGACCAGGACCCCCAGGACGGCGAGCTTGAGCACCCGCACGAGCACCGCGCGCGGCCGGTCCGCCCGCCGGGAGAACGGCATGGACACACCGACGACCAGCAGGAACACCGGGAAGACCACGTCGGCGACCCGCAGCCCGTGCCACGGGGCGTGCACGAACTGGGTGCCGATCGAGCTGTTGCCGCGGTTGTCGACGAAGAGCATGCCGACGACGGCCAGGCCGCGGGCGACGTCCACGCCGTGCAGCCGCGGTCTGTCCATGCCGCCCATCGTCGGGCCGCACAGCCGGTCCGCACCGGTCCGACAGCAACCCGGGAGCAGGTCCACAGCTGTTTCCCGGGCTGCGGGCGTCCTGTGGTCCCCGCACGTCGAACCCAGGAGGAAGCCATGCAGTCGACCACCACGATGCTGCGCGAAGAAGCCCGCACCGTCCCGCTGACCACCGCGCCCGACCAGCTCGCCGGCACGCTGGACGCCCTCGCCGGCTACGAGCAGGTGGCGCTGACCAGCGTCGCCACGCTGATGGGCGGCCCCGACGTCTCCGGGCTGCGCGCGGTCATCGCGGCCACCCAGGACGCCGCCGACCTGGCCGCGGTGACCCGCCACATCCTGGCCCGCAACACCCCCGCCGGCAGCGCCGTCGTCCGGTCGATCCTGGGGACGACGGTGCACGCGCTGGACCGCAGCGCCCACCTCGGCGCCCAGCACCTGGAGCTGCGCACCTGCCGGCTCCAGGCCGAGGCCGCCGCGGAGACCGCGCACCGCTGCCGCCAGCTCCGCGCCCACCTCGCCTGACGCCCCCGGCTTGGATCAGCTGGGTTCACCGACGTGCGTCCTGGCTCACCGGCGTCGGTGAGCCAGGACGGCCGTGGATCAACCCAGCTGATCCACGCCGGGCGCCGGGTCAGGTGAGGGGGGACCTCGGCAGCATGCGGTCGCTGATGATCCGCTTCTGGATCTCGCTGGTGCCCTCGAAGATGGTGGTCAGCCGGGCGTCGCGCCAGTGCCGCTCCACCTGCCGCTCGGTGGTGTAGCCGTTGCCGCCGTGCAGCTGCATGGCCTGGTTGGTCACCCGCACCGCCATCTCGGTGGCCTGCAGCTTCACCATCGCTGCCTCGCGCTCGCACGGGACGCCGACGTCCAGCAGGTGCGCGACCTGCCGGTAGAACGCCCGGGACTCCTCCACCTGGGCGGCCATGTCGGCCAGGGCGAACCGCAGCGCCTGGAAGTCGCCGATCGGGTGGCCGAACTGCTCGCGCTCCTGCAGGTAGGTGGTGGTGTCCTCCACCGCGGCCCGGGCCAGCCCCACCGCGCGCGCCGCGGTGTGCACCCGGGCGGTGTTGAGGAAGGCCTGCGCCTCGGCGAACCCGGCCTTGGAGCCGCCGTCCCCGTCGCCGTCCCCGGGTCCGACGATCAGGTCGTCGGCGGGGATCCGGACGCCGTCGAACTGCAGGTCCCAGGTCAGGAAGCCGTGGTAGCCGACCTTGTCGATCGGGTAGCCGCTCAACCCCTCGGGGAAGGTGCCGCGCTCCTTGGCCAGCAGCACGTTGCGCAGCCCGCGGGAACGGGACTCCCCCGGCTGCGGGTCGGCCACCCGGACCAGCACCTGGATGAAGTCGGCCGCCTTCGCGTTGCCGCACCAGCGCTTGTGGCCGGTGATGACCCACTCGTCGCCGTCCCGCACGGCGCGGGTCTGCACGTTGGCCAGGTCGGAGCCGGCGTCGGGCTCGGACAGCGCGACGGCGCCGATCCACGAGCCCGCGGCCGACTTGCGCAGCAGCGCGTCCCGGCGCCCGGCGTCGGCGACCGACGTCCCCATGCCCTGGGAGCGAGCCAGGATCGAGGCCACGCTCATCCACGCCCGGGCCAGCTCCTCGCTGACCATGCAGTACTCGAAGACGCCCAGGCCCATCCCGCCGTGCTCGCGGTCGACGGTGATGCCGAAGTAGCCCAGCTCGCCGAGCCGCTCGAGGATCCGCTGCGGGATCTCGCCCTTCTGCGGGTCCAGCTCGTCGGCGACCGGCAGCACCTCGTCCATCGCGAACGCCCGCGCCTGCAGCTGCAGGGCCTCGCGCTCGGGGGTGTGCCAAGGCGGCAGCAGATCGGGACGACGGGGCTCCATCTCGACGGTGCCGGTGGTCGTCTCGTCGGTCGCGCTCTGCGAGCTGGTCACAGCGGGTCTCCTGCACGTCGTCGGGCGGGGCGTCGCCGAAGTTACCGTCCGGTAACCGAGATCGCCCCCGATCCCGACCCAGATCACACCCTGGTGCAGCGCGCAGTCGGTCACCCGAGAGGGATCCGGTCACCGCACGCCGTGACCGGATCCCTGCAGGGCGACCGGCTGCCGAGCGACCGACCGCCGGCGGAAGACCGCGCAGCGCTGGACCGTGAAGCTGACCGCCACCAGTGCGAGCTCGGTCAGCAGCTTCGCGGTCAGCAACGGGACGCCGAGCCAGGTCAGCCCGCTGATCAGCGCCAGGTTGGCCAGCAGCAGCGACCCGGCCAGCGCGACGTAGCCCAGCACCGACCGCCGGCTGCGCGCCGCACCGAACACCACCCGGCGGTTGACCTGGTAGTTCACCGTCCCGCTGAGCACGCGGGCGCCGACCACCGACAGCCACAGCGAGCCGGTCACCGCCCCGAGCACCAGCAGCGCGACCAGGTCGACGACGAAGGCCGACAGCGACGAGGCGAGGAACAGCGCGAGCGGGCGGTAGACCCGCAGCGAGTCCCGGACCGGCGAGAAGTGGGACGACGCGTTGCCCGCCAGGTACACCGTGGTGATCGGCAGCTGCTCGATCGGCGTCCCCCGCCGGGCCACCTCCAGCAGCACCCGCAGCTCGTACTCGAACCGGTCGCCGGGCACGGTCAGCAGCCAGGGCAGCAGGTCGGGGGCGAACCCGCGCAGCCCGGTCTGGGTGTCGGCCAGCGCCCGGCCGGTCGCCGCCCGCACCAGCACCGCCGACACCCGGTTGCCCACCTTCGACCGCAGCGGCACGTCGGCCCCGTCGAAGGACCGCACCCCGAGCACGAGCCCGTGCGGTGCCCGCCCCGCCACCCGGACGACGTCCTCGGGCAGGTGCTGGCCGTCGGCATCGGCGGTGACCACGGCGGCGGACGGCGACACCAGCAGCACGTGCGCCAGCCCGGTCCGCAGCGCCGCGCCCTTGCCCCGGTTGACCCCGTGGCGCAGCACGACGGCGCCCAGGGCCCGGCAGGCGTCGAACACCGGCGTGGGCCCGGACCCGTCGTCCACCACCACGAGGTCGATCGACGGGTCCAGCCGTGCCACCGCGGACAGCAGCGCGGGCAGCCGCTCGTCGGGCTGGTAGGCCGGGACCAGCAGGACGACGCCGGTCACGCGATGTAGAGGATGTCGGAGGTGCCGCGCTCGGAGCCCTTGCCCAGCGGGTCGTTCACCAGCGCGCCGTCGAAGAGCATCGTCGAGGAGCCGCCGCCGTCGATGTTGTAGGCGGTGACCGCACCGAGCCCGACGAAGATGTCGGCCAGCTCGGGCAGCGTGACGCCCTCGCTGTAGCCCTCGCTGCGGCCGTCGACGACCACGAACACCAGGTGGTTGGTGTCGATGACCCCGACCGCGGTGCGCGGCTGGTCGCCCTGGATGGAGTGGTTGCCGACGTTGGTGTCCACCTCGACCTCGTCGATGCCGGCCACGACGGCGCCGGCCTCGACGATCGCGGGCCCGAAGGACAGCGTGTTCCAGACCCCGTCGGCGACCAGCTCGGCCGCCGTGGTCGCGGTCTCGTCGTAGATCCGCACGGTGCCGTCGCGGCGGAACGCCATGCCCTCGCGGGCGCCGGCGTCGCGGTAGGCGACCCCGTTGCGGATGACGATGCCGGTCTCGCGGAACCCGTAGTAGTCGCCGTTGACCGCGAACACCGCACCCACGCCGGCGGCG
Organism: Klenkia terrae; assembly: GCF_037083865.1. Classification (NCBI taxonomy): domain Bacteria; kingdom Bacillati; phylum Actinomycetota; class Actinomycetes; order Geodermatophilales; family Geodermatophilaceae; genus Klenkia; species Klenkia terrae. Next base: position 7,158 of record NZ_JBAPLV010000027.1, read on the forward strand.
ACGTCGCTGGGCTCGTCGACGATGTTCAGCCCGAACTCGTCGTTCGCGAACGCCGAGCGCAGCACTGTCGCGTCGGTGAGGACGACGTCGGCGACGAAGTAGGTGACCGTGGTGTCCCCGCTGCCGGTGACGACGGTCGAGATGGTGATCGTGGCCTGGTCGGAGGTGTAGGTGGCGCCGTCCACCGAGCCGTTGGAGGTGGTCGTCGTCCCGGTGTCCACGCCCGAGGCCGCCTCGTAGGCCGAGGCGTCGGAGATCTCGACGTGGTCGACGACGAACCGGTCCAGCGCCCACCAGCTGCCCCCGCCGGCGGCGGCGAGCAGGACACCGGCGGTCCCGCCGAGGAAGCCCCGGCGGCTGATCCGGCGGGGAGCGGGCGGCGCGGGAGGGGTCTGCGTCGGGTTCTGCGTCGGGGTCATGGGACGACGGTCGGGCGCCTCCCCCAGCGCCGGCTGTGCGACCGGTGTGCACCGGATGCGCACAGGGAGCGCTCAGCGGGGAGCGGGCGCGGGCACAACCGGCGGCCCGAGGGTGGGCATCACCTGAACCCCGGACGGACGGATCGTCATGCCCCAGCTCGTGCTCATCGCCGCGGACCTCGTCGCCATCGGCGTCCTGGTCCTCGGCGTCTACTTCCCCCGGCACCGCCGCCGCGACCTGGTGGCGGCCTACCTCGGGGTCAACGTCGGCGTGCTCGCGGTGGCCACCGCGCTGTCCTCGAGCGCCGTGGGCGTCGGGCTGGGGCTGGGCCTGTTCGGGGTGCTGTCGATCATCCGGCTGCGCTCCACCGAGCTGGCCCAGACCGAGGTGGCCTTCTACTTCGCCGCGCTGGCGCTGGGCCTGCTGGGCGGGCTCGGCGCGGGCAGCACCGGCGCGGAGCTGCTGGTCGCCGGGCTGATGGCGCTGGTCGTCGCGGTCATGTGGGCCGGCGGGCACCCGCGGCTGATGCGCCGCTACCGGCAGCAGCAGGTGATCGTGGACCGGGCGTTCACCGACGAGGCCGCCCTCATCGCGCACCTGGAGGGCCTGTTCGACGCCCGGGTGCACCAGGTGACCGTCCAGCAGGTGGACCTGGTCGACGACACCACCACCGTCGACGTCCGCCTCGAGCTCGGCGCCCGCAGCCCGGCGGTGCCGGTGGAGCCGCGGATGACCGGACCGCTGCACCGGGCCGACGTCCGGTGACCGCCTCCCTGACCGCGCTCGGCGCCCTGCCGCCGGTCTCCCTCGAGGAGCTGGTCGGGACGGCGGCGCTGCTGACCCGGGTGGACCGCAAGTACGTGCTCACCCCGGCCGACGCCGCCGCAGTGCTCGGCCGGCTCCCCGACGCCCGGGTGCTCACCATCGGCGGGCGGCGGACGTTCGGCTACGACTCCCTCTACGTCGACACCCCCGACCTGGCCGGCTACCACCTGGCCGCCCGCGGGCGACGCCGCCGGTTCAAGGTGCGCCGGCGGACCTACACCGACACCGGCGACAGCTGGGTGGAGGTCAAGACCCGCGGGCCGCGCGGGTCGACGGTCAAGGAACGCGTCGCCGCCGACGACCTCGCCGGGGCCCGCGGGTTCGTCGACGACGTCCTGCGCAGCTCCGGCGTCGGGGACCTGACCGACCGGGAGCTGGTCCCGGTCCTGGGCACCCGCTACTCCCGGTCGACCCTGCTGCTGGCCGGCGCCCGGGTCACCGTCGACACCGACCTGGTCTGGCGCACGCCGTCCGGGGGCCTGCTCCCGCTGACCGACCGGGTGGTCGTGGAGACCAAGTCCGGCTCCGCACCCTCGGCCGCCGACCGCCTGCTCTGGCGGTCCGGCCACCGCCCCGCCCGCATCTCCAAGTACGGCACGGGCCTCGCTGCCCTGCACCCCGACCTGCCGCGCAACCGCTGGCACGCCACCCTCACCCGACACCTCCAGGAGACCTCGTGACCCTGCGCCGACTGCGCGCCGCCCTCGTGGCCGGCGCCGCCGCCACCCTGATCGCGGCTTGCGGCACCACCGACACCTCCACCACGACGACCGCGGCGACCACCGCGGCCTCCGCGGAGGTCACCGCCGCGGCCGGCACCACGGTCGACGCCGCCCTGGCCGCGAACGACGGCTGGGTGACCTCGTCGGGGACCACCTCCGACGGGCAGGCGATCACCCTCGGCGGCGACACCGCCACGAGCGACGCCGCCGGGGTGACCGTCGACGGCAGCACCGTGACCATCACCGCGGCCGGCACCTACGTGCTCACCGGCGACCTGACCGGCCAGGTCGTGGTGGACACCGCGGACGCCGAGGACGTCGTCCTGGTGCTCGACGACGCCTCGATCACCTCGCCGACCAGCGCGGCGGTCGCGGTGACGAACGCCGAGACCGTCGTCCTGTCCCTGGCCGACGGGACGACGAACACCCTGGCCGACACCGCCGACCACGCCGAAGACGGCACCAGCGCGGCGGTCGACTCCGCCGCCGACCTGGTGATCACCGGGACGGGGTCCCTGCAGGTCACCGGCGCGTCCAACGACGGCATCAACAGCTCCGACGGCGTGACCGTCGAGTCGGGCACGGTCACCGTGGACGCGGCCGACGACGGCATCCGCGGCCAGGACTCCGTCGTCGTGCTCGACGGCGACGTCACCGTGACCGCCGGCGGCGACGGGCTCAAGAGCGACGACACCGAGGACGCCACCCGCGGCTACGTCTACGTCGCCGACGGCACCGTCACGGTGACCGCGGAGGGCGACGGCATCGCCGCCTCGACCGACGTCCTCCTGGGCGGCGGCACGCTGGACATCACCACCAGCGGCGATGCGTCCGGCGAGACCTCGGTGAAGGGGGTCAAGGGAGACGTCGGCATCGTGGTCGGCGGCGGCGACCTGACCGTCGACGCCGCGGACGACGCCCTGCACTCGAACGGGGCCATCTCGATCACCGGGGGCACCCAGACGCTGACCGCCGGGGACGACGGGGTGCACGCCGACGTCGACCTGACCATCTCCGGCGGCACCCTGGACGTGGCCGAGGCCGTCGAGGGCCTGGAGAGCGCGGCCATCACGATCGCCGGCGGCGACACCACGGTCACCACCTCCGACGACGGCGTCAACGCCTCGACCGGGACCAGCACCGACTCCGGCGGCGGCATGGGCGGGGGCATGGGGGACGACGGCAGCACGCTGACCATCAGCGGCGGCACCCTGGTGGTCGACGCCGAGGGCGACGGTCTGGACTCCAACGGCTCGACGACCATCACCGGCGGCACCACCACCGTGCACGGCCCGACCGGCAGCGGGAACGGGGCGCTGGACTCCAACGCCGGCATCACGGTCAGCGGCGGCACCCTGCTCGCCGGCGGCAGCGCGGGCATGGCCGAGACCCCCGACGCCGACTCCGCGCAGGGCTGGCTGGCCTGGTCGGGCACCGCGTCGGCCGGCTCGACCGTGGAGGTCACCGACAGCTCGGGCACCGTGGTCGCCACCTACACGCCGACCAAGGACGTGCAGTCGGTGGTGACCTCCTCCCCCGACCTCACCACCGGCGAGACCTACACGGTCACCGTGGACGGCGGCAGCTCGACGACGGTGACGGCCGGCGAGGGCGCCAGCACCGGGATGGGCGGCGGAGGCGGCGGGATGCCCGGCGGCGGTGGCGGCCGCCCCAACGGCTGACCCCGGGCCGGCCGATGGCGTCAGCGAGCGCCGCGATCCGCCGCCAGCTGCACGTAGTGCTGCACCACCTCGGCGTCGTCCACGGCGCCCATGTTCAGCGCCTTCTCCGGCGGCACGCCCTGGAACAGCCGCTTGAGCGGGACCTCCAAGCGCTTGCCGGTGCGGGTGTGCGGCACGCCGGGGACGACGAGCACCTCGTCGGGTACGTGCCGCGGGCTGGCGTCCCGCTTCACCGCCTCCCGGATCTCGGCGACCAGGGCGTGGGTGAGCTCGAACCCGGGCGCGAGCTGCACGAACAGCGGCATCCAGTAGCCGCCGTCCCGCTGCTCCACGCCGAGGACGACGCAGTCGGCGATCGCCGGGATGGACTCGACCGCCGCGTACAGGTCCGCCGTCCCCATGCGGACGCCGCCGCGGTTGAGGGTGGAGTCCGAGCGGCCGGTGATGATGCAGCTGCCGGTGGGCAGGATCTCCAGCCAGTCGCCGTGCCGCCAGACCCCGGGCCAGGGCTCGAAGTAGGCCTCCCGGTAGCGGGTGCCGTCCGGGTCGGCCCAGAAGTACAGCGGCATGGTGGGCATCGGCTCGGTGACCACCAGCTCGCCGAGCTCGCCCACCACCGGCTGCCCCTGCTCGTCCCAGGACGCCGCGGCCACGCCCAGCATCGGCCGCTGCAGCTCCCCGGCGACCACCGGCAGCAGCAGCGAGGAGCCGATGAACCCGGTGGCCACGTCGGTCCCGCCGGACAGCGACCCGAGGAACACGTCCGGCTTCACCGCCTCGTACACCCACTCGAAGGTCGAGGCCGGCAGCGGTGACCCGGTGGACCCGATGCCCGCAAGCGCCGCGAGGTCGTGGTCGTCCCCGGGCCGCAGCCCGGCCTTCTCGCATGCGGTGAGGTACCCGGCGCTGGTGCCCAGGTAGGTGGTGCCGCACCGGGCGGCCACCGCGAACTGGGCGTCCAACGAGGGGAAGCCGGGGGCGCCGTCGTGCACCACCAGGGTCGCGCCGGTGAGCAGCGAGCAGGCCGCGATGTTCCACATGATCCAGGCGGTGGAGGCGTACCAGGAGAACCGGTCGCCGGGCCCGATGTCGATGTGCAGCCCGGCCTGCTTGAGCTGCTCGACGGCCACGCCGCCGTGCCCGTGCACGATCCCCTTCGGCAGCCCGGTGGTGCCCGAGGAGTAGACGATCCACAGCGGGTGGTCGAACGGCAGCGCCTCGAACACCGGCGGCTGGACGTCGACCACGGCGTCGGCCCAGGCCAGAGCGCCGACGGGCAGCTCGTCGGGGAACAGCCGCGGCAGCCCGATCGTCGTCCGCACGGTGGGCAGCGAGGCCTGCAGCTGGGCGACGACGTCCCGGCGGTCGTGCTCGCGACCGCCGAACCGGTAGCCGTCGACGGCGACCAGCACCACCGGCTCGATCTGCGCGAACCGGTCCAGCACCGCGCGCGGCCCGAAGTCCGGCGCGCAGGCCGACCAGACCGCACCGACCGCGGCGCAGCCGAGGAAGGCGACGACGGCCTCGGGCACGTTGGGCAGGTAGCCGGCCACCCGGTCGCCGCGCTGCACGCCGAGCCGCCGCAGGGTCGCTGCGAACGCCCCGACCTGCCCGCGCAGGTCGGCCCAGGACAGCTCCTCGGGCTCGGCCAGCCCGTCGGCGGTCTCCCGCACGGCCACGATCGCCGGCCGCTCGTCGGTGGCGTGCCGCAGCGCCAGCTGGGCCAGGTTGAGCGTCCGCTCCGGGAACCACTGCGCGCCGGGCATGGCGCGGGACCCGAGCACCTCGTCGTCCCGGACCGGTTCCTCGCCCTCGAACACGTCGAACCAGGTGGCGACGTCGGCCCAGAACTGGTCCAGGTGCGAGGTCGACCAGGCCCAGACCGCGTCGTAGTCCTGGCCCAGGGACAGGCCCCGGCGCTCGTCGACCCAGGCGGCGAACCGGCCGAGCTGGGAGGCGGCGATGGACTCGGGTGTCGGCGACCACAGCGTCACGCCACGCACCCTGCCAGATCCCGGGGGGTTCGACCGGTCCCGGAGCGGGCACTGGGGCCGGGACGACGAGCCGACACCTTGGAGACACCTGTGCCGACCCGCCCGCCGACCCGAGACCGTGGCCGGCAGCCCCGCACCATCCCGCAGACCGAAGCAGGCCGACCGTGAAGCGCTCGTTCGTCGTCCTCGGTGGTTCCGGTGACCTCACCGGTCGGTTGCTGCTGCCCAGCCTGGCCGAGCTCTACCAGCGCGGCGTGCTCGACGAGGCCGTCGAGGTGCTCGCGGTCAGCCAGCAGGACTGGGACGACGAGGCCTACCGGGACTGGGCGCGGGAGCGGCTGACCGCGCACGCCCCCGACCTGGGTGCCGACGAGCGCGAGCGGGTGGTCGCCCAGCTCGGCCACGAGCACGGCGACGTCACCAGCCCCGACGACCTGCGCCGGGCGCTGGCCCGGGTGGACGGCGTCCCGGTGGTCTACCTGGCGCTGCCCAACACCGTCTTCCTGCCCACGCTCACCGCGCTGCGCGAGGTCGGGCTGCCCGAGGGCGCCCGGGTCGTGGTGGAGAAGCCGTTCGGCACCGGCATCGAGGACGCCCGGCAGCTCAACGAGGTGCTGCACGGCCTGGTCCCGGAGTCCGGCGTGTTCCGGATCGACCACTTCCTGGCCAAGCAGACCGTGCTCAACGTGCTGGGCCTGCGGTTCGCCAACCGGGTCTTCGAGCCCGTCTGGAACGCCCAGCACGTGGACTCCGTGGACATCGTGTTCGACGAGGACCTCGGGCTGGAGGGCCGGGCCGGCTACTACGACAAGGCCGGCGCCCTGCGCGACATGCTGCAGAACCACCTGCTGCAGCTGCTCGCCGTCGTCGCCATGGAGCCGCCGCAGTCGCTGGACGCCGCGACCCTGCAGGCCCGCAAGTCCGACGTGCTGCGCGCGGTGCAGGCCGACGTCGCGACCAGCGTCCGCGGCCGGTACACCGCCGGCACCATCGTGGGCCGCGAGCTGCCCGACTACGTCTCCGAGGACGGCGTCGACCCCGCCCGCGGCACCGAGACCTACGCCGAGTTCACCGTCACCGTCGACAACTGGCGGTGGAGCGGCGTCCCGTTCCGGCTGCGCACCGGCAAGGCGCTGGGCACCCGGCGCAAGGAGATCGTCGTCCGGTTCAAGCCGGTGCCGCACCTGGCCTTCGCCGACGAGCAGCCCGAGCCCGACGTGCTGCGGCTGCAGCTGTCCCCCGACGGCATCGCGCTGGAGATCAACCTCAACGGCGCCGGGGACCCGTTCGACCTGGAGCGCGAGGTGCTGCAGACGACCTCGCCGCCGCAGGACCTGCCGGCCTACGGCCTGCTGCTGAAGGAGATGCTGTCGGGCGACCCGACGCTGTCGATCTCGGACGTCGAGGCCGAGCAGGGCTGGCGGATCGTGCAGCCGGTGCTGGACGCCTGGGCCGCCGACGACATCCCGCTGGTCGACTACCCGGCCGGTTCGGACGGCCCGGCGTGAGCACCGCGGGACCGTTCGTCCCCGGCGAGCGCAACGTGCTGGGCGGGCCGCTGGAGCAGTGCGGCACCGACCCGGTGACCGGCTTCTACCGGGACGGGTACTGCTGCACCGGCCCCGAGGACATCGGCAGCCACACCGTCTGCACGGTGGTGTCGGCGGAGTTCCTGGCGATGCAGGCCGCCCTGGGCAACGACCTGGGCACCCCCCGCCCGGAGTACGGCTTCCCCGGGCTCACCCCCGGTGACCGGTGGTGCGTGGTGGCCGCCCGGTGGCGGCAGGCCGCGGAGGCCGGGTCGCCGGCAGGCGTGGTGCTGGCCGCGACCAACGCCCGCGCCCTGGAGGTCGTGCCGCTGGAGCTGCTGCGCGCGCACGCCGTCGACGTCCCCGACGACCTGTCGGGCTGGCCGGAACAGCCGCCGAGCCTCCCCGGTTCGGCCTGATCATGAGCGATCTCCTCTCCTCCCCCGTCCGCACGCTGCAGGGCGACCCGACGACGCTCGGCGAGCTCACCGGCGGACGACCCGCACTGGTGGTGAACGTGGCCAGCAAGTGCGGGCTGACGCCGCAGTACACCCAGCTCGAGGCGCTGCAGCAGGAGTACGCCGACCGCGGGTTCACCGTCGTCGGCGTGCCCTGCAACCAGTTCGCCGGGCAGGAGCCGGGGACGGCGGCCGAGATCGAGGAGTTCTGCTCGGCCACCTACGGCGTCACGTTCCCCATGACCGACAAGCTTTACGTCAACGGCCCGGACGCCGACCCGCTGTACCGGGCACTCACCGCCGTGCCGGACGCCACCGGCGAGGCCGGGCCGGTCGCGTGGAACTTCGAGAAGTTCCTGCTGTCGGCGTCCGGCGAGGTCGTCGGCCGGTTCCGGCCGCAGACCCAGCCGGACTCCCCCGAGGTGCGGACGGCGATCGAGGCGCAGCTGACGGTGTAAGTCTTTCCCCACCAGGACGGTTGCGCACCACCGGTCCGGGGCACCCACGGTGCGACGTGCTCCGTGACCGCGGAGCTGCACCCCACCGTGGAGGACATCGCATGATCCCGGCAGGCAACATCCGCGACTGGCGCGGCGAGAACGTCGTCGACCCCGAGGGCCACAAGATCGGCACCCTGGAGTCCATCTACGTCGACGTGGTCACCGACCAGCCCTCCTTCGTCGGGGTCGAGGTCGGCGGCCTGATCGGCGGCAAGAGCCTGGTGTTCGTCCCGCTCAAGGACGCGACCGTCGGGCCGCGCGAGGTCCGGGTGGCCTACCCGCGCGACCTGGCCAAGGCCGCCCCGAGCATCGACACCGACGGCGAACTCACCGCCGAGGAGGAGCCCAAGGTGTTCGCGCACTACCAGCTGCCCTACTCCACCGGCGTCAACGGCGAACGGCAGCTCGCCCGCCGCTGACGCCTCCTGGAGGGGTGGGCCCTGGGCTCACCCCTCCAGCGCAGCGGGGTCCATCCACACGGCTTCCCAGACGTTGCCCGACGGGTCGGCGAAGCTGGTGCCGTACATGAAGCCGTGGTCCTGCGGGTCGCTGAACGGGCGTCCTCCGTGCGCCAGGGCCTTGGCCAGCAGGTCGTCGCACTCCTCGCGGCTGGCCGCGGACAACGCGTTCATCACCGACACGTGCTGGGCGGGGTCGCCCGCGCTGGCCCCGGCCGGCAGGAACCCGGCGAACTTCTCCCGGGTCATCACCATCGCGGTGATGTTCTCCTCGATGACGAAGGACGCCGTCTCGTCGTCGGAGAACTGCAGGTTCTGCTGGAATCCCAGGCCCGCGTAGAACGCCTTGGCCGCCGCCACGTCGGCGACGGGCAGGTTCACGAAGATCATGCGCACGGTGTGCTCCCTCGGTCGGTTCGGGCCGGTCCTCCTGGCCCCGTCACCACCAAGACGACCACGGCGCCGAGAACTCATCGCCGCGGCTTGCGCGTCCCGGAACCGCGCTGTCGCGCACCCGCCACGCCGCTGCGCGCCCACGCCGCCCATCCCGCGCCGACCCCGGCCTGGCAGCGCACCCGCCCGAACACTGCGCGCCCATGCCGCCCACTGCAGCCGCGATGCCGCCTGCCCGCGCACCCGCCGCGTCGGTGCGCGCCCACGCCGCCACCGCACCGTGGCTGCGCAACGGCCGGCAGCAGCGGGCCGAGAGAGGCACCAGCGACACGCCACCGCCACGCATCCCAGCCATCCGCGGGTAGCTGGGCGTGATTGCTGTGCATTCGAGCTGCGGAATGCACAGCAACCACGCCGAGCCTCCGCCTCGCGCCGCCTCCGGCAACAGCTGGATGCCGCCGCTGCGATCAACCCCGCTGGGGGCAGGCGGGACGTGGTCGCCACCCATGTCGACCTCCCGGTGTCGAGCTGGGCGTGGTCGGTGCGCATTCCACCCGCCGAATGCCCAGCAACCACGCCGAGCTCCCATCCGCCGGCGGGGAGCGGGTCAGGTGAGGGGGTCGGACGTCGTCCCGTCGGTCGTGGTGCCGTCGGTGGTGGTGCCGTCCTGGTCGGGCGGGGTGCCCACCCGGCCGCCGTCGGGCGGGGTGCCCATCGGCCCACCGCCCCCGGGGAACTGCTGGTCGGTGGTCGTGGACGCCGTCTCCGGCGCCGTGGCACGACCGACGGCGAACCCGCCCCCGCCCACGGCGACCAGCCCGACGACCGCCGCCGCGACCAGCGCGACCCGCGCCCGTCCCGTCCGCCGCGCAGGCCGCCCACCCGCCTCGCCGGGCGCCTCGGTGGAGACGGTGGCCGGCCCCTCGACCGGGATGCCGGCGGGGACCTCAGGCGGCATCGCCGAGGGGTGCTGGTCGGGGCGGGGGTGCTGCGGGTCGGTCACGGTCTCTCCTGCGCTGGGGTCCGACGGGGTGTCGAGCCCCACCGTCGGACCCCGCGCTGTGCCGGTCGCCGGCCCCGGCTGAGCAGCCCCTGTGACGACCAGCAGGTCAGCCGATCCGCACCAGCTTCTTGTTCACGAACTCGTCCGCGGCCAGCAGCCCCATCTCGCGCGAGGTGCCGCTGCGCTTGATGCCGCCGAAGGGCAGCTCCGGGGAGTCGGCGAGGACCAGGTTGACGTAGACCATCCCGGCCTCGATCCGGTCGGCCACCCGCTCGCCCTGCGCCGGGTCGGTGGTGAACACGTAGGAACCCAGCCCGAAGCCGGTGTCGTTGGCCAGCTCAACGGCGGCGTCCTCGTCGGGCACCGAGTAGACGACGGCGACCGGGCCGAAGAACTCCTCGCCGTAGGCCGGGTTGTCCGGGGTGACGTCGGTGAGCACGGTCGGCTCGAAGAAGGCGCCGTCCCGCTTCCCGCCGGCGACCAGCGTGGCGCCGTGCGCGACCGCTCGCTGCACCTGGGCGTCGAGGGTCTCGGCGGCGCGCAGCGAGGACAGCGGACCCAGCTCGGTCTCGGCCTTCGTCGGGTCGGCCGGCACGATCGCGGTCATCTTGGCGGTGACGCCGGCCAGGAAGTCCTCGTACAGGTCGGCGTGCACCACGAACCGCTTGGCCGCGTTGCAGGACTGCCCGCTGTTGTCCATCCGCGCCTCGACGGCGGAGGAGACCGCGCCGTCCAGGTCGTCGGTGGACAGCAGGATGAACGGGTCGGACCCGCCCAGCTCCAGCGCGACCTTCTTCAGGTGCCGGCCGGCCACCTCGGCGACGGCGGTGCCGGCCCGCTCCGACCCGGTCAGCGACACCCCGGCCACCCGCGGGTCGCCGATGATCGTCGCGGCCTGGTCGTTGCTGGCGTAGACGTTGACGTAGGCGCCCTCGGGGAACCCGGCGTCGAGGAAGATCTGCTCGATCGCGGCGGCGGACTCAGGGCACTGCGGGGCGTGCTTGAGGATGATCGTGTTGCCGATCGCCAGGTTCGGTCCGGCGAACCGGGCGACCTGGTAGTACGGGAAGTTCCACGGCATGATCCCCAGCAGCGGCCCCAGCGAGGCCCGGCGGATGACCGCGGTGCCCTCGGAGCCCGCGACCAGGTCGATCGGCTGGTCGGCGGTGATCCGCTCGGCGTTGTCGGAGTAGTACTCGTAGATGTCCGCGGCGAAGTCCACCTCGCCCTCGGCGGCGGTGATCGTCTTGCCCATCTCCCGCACGATCAGGGCGGCCAGCTCATCGCGCCGCTCCCGGTGCAGCTCGGCGACCCGGCGGACCAGCGCCCCCCGCTCGGCGGCCGTCGAGCTGCGCGACCAGCCGCGGTGCGCCGACGTCGCGGCCGTGATCGCCTGCTCCACCTGCTCGTCGGTGGCGGTCGGGTAGCTGGCGACGGTCTCCCCCGTGGCGGGGTCGACGACGGCGTACTCGCTCATGGAGGGCTCCGATCAGAGGTTCGGGTCGACGGTATGGCAACACACCTCGACGCGGGTGGCAACAACGGATAGCGTCGCCGGGACGCCGCAGATCGACGGTTTCCGTCGCCGACCCAGGAGGACGTCGTGGCCCGCTACGGCCCGCAGTTCGGTCCGGACATCACGTTCCTGGGCGTGGACCGGTGCGACCACACCGACCCCGCGTCGATGGCCGGCGCCGACGTGGTCGTCCTCGGGGCGCCCTTCGACGGCGGGACGAGCCACCGGCCGGGCACCCGGTTCGGGCCGCAGGCGATCCGGATGACCGACTACCTGCCGCACGACGGCTCCCGGCCCAGCCTGGCGCTGCGCACCGACGGGCTGCGCGACCTGCGGGTGCTGGACGCCGGCGACGTGGAGATGTACTCCGGCGACATCGAGGTGGCGCTGCCCGCGCTGCGCGCCGCGGTCGCCGACGTCGTCCGGGCCGGGGCGATCCCGGTGGTCCTGGGCGGCGACCACTCCATCGCCTTCGCCGACGCCGGCGGGGTGGCCGACGTCCTCGGACAGGGCCGGGTCTCGATGATCCACTTCGACGCGCACGCCGACACCGGCGACATCGAGTTCGGCTCGCTGTGGGGCCACGGCCAGCCGATGCGCCGGCTGATCGAGTCCGGCGCGCTGCGCGGGGACCGCTTCCTGCAGGTCGGGCTGCGCGGCTACTGGCCGCCGCCGGAGACGCTGGACTGGATGACCCAGCAGCGCATGCGCTCCTACGAGATGACCGAGATCGGGCACCGCGGGCTCGCCGCCTGCCTGACCGAGGCGTTCACCATCGCCACCGACGACTGCGACGGGGTCTTCCTCTCCGTCGACATCGACGTCTGCGACCCCGGGCACGCACCGGGCACCGGCACCCCCGAGCCCGGCGGCTTGACCGCCCGCGAGCTGCTGGACGCCGTCCGCCGGATCTGCCTGGAGCTGCCGGTGGTCGGCATCGACGTCGTCGAGGTGTCCCCGCCCTACGACCACGCCGACATCACCGCCGCGCTGGCCAACCGGGTGGTGCTCGAGGCGCTGAGCGCGATCGCCCGCCGCCGCACCGGCGTCCCGTTCGACCCCTCCCTCCCGCTGCTCGACCAGAGGAACCTCCCGTGACCGCACACCCGCTCGATCCGTTGACCGCCGACGAGTTCCGCGCCGCGGCCGCCGTCCTGCGCCGGGAGAAGGGCGTGGGCGAGGGCTGGCGGTTCGCCGGCATCGAGCTGCGCGAGCCGGCCAAGGACGTCGTCCGCAGCTGGCAGCCCGGCGACCCGAACCCGCGCGCGGCCCGGGTCACCTGCTTCGACCGGGCGGCGAACGCGGCCTACACGGCGATCGTCTCGCTGACCGACGACGCCGTCCTGGAGTGGACGGCGGTCCCGGGCCAGCAGCCCAACATGACCGTCGACGAGTGGCACGAGGCGCACGTCGCGCTGATCGCCGACGAGCGGGTCATCGCCTCGCTGGCCGCCCGCGGCATCACCGACCTGGACCTGGTGCTGATCGACACCTGGGCCTACGGGCACTCACTGATCCCGCAGCAGTTCGCCGACCGCCGGGTGGGCTGGACCGACGTGTGGGTCCGCGAGACCCCGAACGGCAACCCCTACGCGCACCCGGTCAACGGGCTGCACCACGTGGTGGACCTCAACACCATGGAGCTCCTCGACATCGAGGACACCTTCTCCGTCGCCGCCCCGACCGGTGCGATGGGTGAGTACGTCCCGGCGCTGGTGCCCGGCCTGGTGCAGCGCGAGGACATCAAGGCCTTCGAGGTCACCCAGCCCGAGGGCGTCTCGTTCGCCCTGGAGGGCAACGAGCTGACCTGGCTGGGCTGGTCGATGCGGATCGGCTTCAACCACCGCGAGGGCCTGGTGCTGCACCGGGTCGGCATCGACGGCCGCTCGGTCGCCCACCGGATGAGCTTCGCCGAGATGGTCGTGCCCTACCGCGACCCCGGCGAGGACCACTACCGGCGCACCGCCTTCGACATCGGCGAGTGGGGCCTGGGCTTCATGACGACGTCGCTCGAGCTGGGCTGCGACTGCCTGGGCGAGATCACCTACGTCGACGCCGTGCTGCACGACAGCCACGCCGAGCCCTACGCGATCAAGAACGCGATCTGCATCCACGAGGAGGACGACGGCGTCCTGTGGAAGCACGTCGACGAGAACGCCGGCGCGGAGGTGCGCCGGTCCCGCCGGCTGGTGGTCAGCTTCCACGCGACCGTGGCCAACTACGAGTACCTCGTCTACTGGCGCTTCTACCAGGACGGCCAGATCGAGTGCGAGGTCCGGGCGACCGGGATCATGGTGACCTCGACGTTCGAGGGCACCCCGCCGCCGCACGGCACCGTGGTCGACGACCACACCACCGCGCCGATCCACCAGCACTTCATCGTGGCGCGGCTGGACATGGAGGTGGACACCCCGGACAACACCGTCGTCCAGGTGCACACCGAGGCGCCGCCGACCGGACCGGGCAACCCCTACGGCATGGCGCTGGTCTCCCGGTCGACGCCGGTCACCACCGAGGGCGGCTACGACCTCGACTGGGCCTCGCAGCGCGGCTACAAGGTCACCTCGACGTCCCGGCGGAACGCCTGGGGCGCCCCGACCAGCTACAAGCTGGTGCCGACCGCGGCGATCCCGGCGCTGGCCGGGCCCGGGTCACCGCTCATGCAGCGGGCCGGGGTGGTCGCGCACCCGGTGTGGGTGACCCCGTTCGACGCCGCGGAGCGCTGGCCCTCCGGGGAGTTCTGCAACCAGAGCTCGCAGGACGCCGGGCTGCCCGAGTGGACGAAGGCCGGCCGCTCCACCGAGGCCACCGACGTCGTCCTGTGGCACGTGTTCGGCCTGCACCACGTGCCGCGGGTCGAGGACTGGCCGGTCATGCCGGTGGACATCGTGCGGTTCGAGCTCAAGCCCACCGGCTTCTTCGACCGCAACCCGACTCTCGACGTGCCGCCCTCGAAGGGCTCGCACTGCCACTGAGGTCACCCGCGGCTGGCCGCCGCCAGGTCGAGGGCGGCCAGCGCCAGCACGTCGGCGGCGGCGTGGTCGGCGGTGACCGGGTGCGTCCCGGTCACCACCGGCAGGTCCAGCACGGCGCGCAGGCGGGCCGCGGCGGCGGCGAGGGGCTCGTCGGTGACCACGGCGAACTCGGCCCGGCCGCAGCGGGCCAGCCACTCGCCGTCGACCAGGGCGCCGGACAGCGCGGCGGTGACGTCGAGCAGCAGCGCGGCGCCCAGCGGGACGAGCGCGGGGGACGGCAACCCCACCAGCACGACACCGGCGACGGCGGGCCCGCCCGCGGCGGGACGGCGCAGCGCCAGGACGTCGAGCAGCGCGGCCCGGCCGGGCAGCAGGGTGATGGCGTCGAGCTCCGGCGGGGCGGAGCGCTGCAGCAGCGTGGTCACGCCTCCGTCGTCGGCAGGTGCCGGTCGGAGCTGTAGCGCCGGGGTCAGCCGGTGGGGGTGCCGGGTGAGGTGACCGGGCGGAAGGCGCCGGTCGACGGGCCGGGCCACAGCGCCTCGAGGACCTCGACGGTCTCGTCGCGCGCCGAGGACGCCGCCCCCACGGTGCGGTACCGGGTGGGCGGGATGCCGTCGACCATGTCGTCGAGCACGTCGGCCACCACGACGGTGACGTTGTCGGAGGCCGGGGCGGCCAGGGCGGCGCCCAGCAGGGTGGCCGCGGCCTGGTCGGGGTTCTCCGCGACGGCCAGCAGCTCGGCCATCACCTGCGGCGGGAGCGCGCCGGACAGCCCGTCGGAGCAGACCAGCAGCCGGTCGCCGGGCTGCAGGTCGACCGAGAGCACCTCGAGGCCCTCGACGTCGTCGGTGCCGCCGTGCAGCGCCGCGTAGACCGCCGAGCGCTGCGGGTGCACCAGCGCCTCGGCCTCGGTGATCGAGCCGGCGTCGATGAGGGCCTGCACCAGGGTGTGGTCGCGGGTCAGCTGCACCAGCTCGGGCGCCCGCCAGCGGTAGGCCCGGGAGTCGCCGATGTGCACCAGCACGGCGGCGTCGCCGACCACGCCGATCGCCGACAGCGTGGTGGCCATCCCCTCCAGCCGGGGCCGGTGGCCCACGGCGGTGCGGATCCGCTCGTTGCAGGCGGAGACCAGGTCGGCCAGGCCTCCGTCGGGCAGGTCGGCCTCGAGCTCGCGGCCCATCGGGGCCAGCCAGCCGATGACCAGCGAGGAGGCCACGGCACCGCCCACGTTGCCGCCGACGCCGTCGGCGACGGCGACCAGCGAGGGCGACACCAGACCCGAGTCCTGGTTGTCCGGACGGGGCCCGGTGTGCGAGCGCGCGGCAGCGTGCAACGACAGCGCCACACCCACCCCCGTTCCTCGCCTCGACCCGGTCCCGCGCAAGTAGACCAGCCGTGGGCCGCCGTCGCCCGCGCGATCGACGCGGCCCGACCCGCACGGGGGATCAGGGAGCCGGGCTCAGCGCCCAGAGCACCTCGGCCGGTTCGGCGTCCGAGCCGTTGCGCCAGGTGTGCGGCGTCCGACCGGGGAAGGTCAGCGCGTCCCCCGGCTGCAGCGCGATCACCTCGTCGGCCAGGACGACGTCCAGCGACCCGGCCACCACGTAGACGAACTCCACCGCCGACCGCAGCGTGTAGAGGTCCGCCCCACCGGTGCCGCCGGGCTCGAGCCGGGAGTGGATGACCTGCAGCTCCCGCTGGGTGCCCGGGGTGAGCAGCGTCTCGTGCACCCGCTGCCCGCCGAACGCGATCGGCGGGCCGGTGCCGGCGCGCACCAGCTGGGTGGACGGCGGGTCGAACAGCTCACCCATGCCCAGGCCGAGCACCCCGGCCACGGCGACCAGCGAGGCCACCGACGGCGACACCTCGTCGCGCTCGAGCCGGCTGATGAACCCCTTGGTCAGCTCGGTCGCGGAGGCGACCTGGTCCAGGGTCAGCCCGCGGGCCTGCCGGGCGGCCCGCAGCCGGGCGCCGATCCGGGCCTCGGGCGGGGTCGGTCGGGTCACGGCTGGACCTGCATCGCCACCGCGCGCACCGGGGCGCCGTCGGCGCCGGTCAGCCGCAGCGGCAGCAGGGAGACGAACGGGTCGGCGAAGTCGACGGCGGCCAGGTTGGTCAGGTTCTCGCAGATCACCCCGTCGACGGCGGCGACCAGGTGGTGCACCGGGTAGCCCTCGCCCGGGTCGTCGTCGGTGGGCGTGAGGTCGATGTTCGGGGCGTCCAGCCCGATCGTGCGCACCCCGGCGGCCAGCAGCCGGCGGCAGGCGTCGGCGTCCAGGAACGGGTGGTCGAAGTAGGCCGGCGTGCCGTAGTGCGCCGACCAGCCGGTGTGCAGCAGCACGATGGAGCCCGCGGAGATGCGGTCGTCGGCCACGTCGTCCCAGGTCAGCCGGCTGCGCGGCGCCCGGCCGCGGACGTCGACCACGACCGCCGGCCCGGTCAGCCGGGTGAGGTCGAGCTCGTCAACGCGCAGGCCGTCGGGGGCGAAGTGGAACGGGGCGTCGACGTGCGTGCCGGTCTGCGAGCCCATGCGCACGGCCTGCACGTTGTAGCCGTCGGCGGCCACCGTGGTGTGCGGCTGCGAGGCGAACACCGGGTCCCCCGGGAACACCTGCGTGCCCGTGTCGACCGGGACGGACAGGTCGACCAGCCGTGTGACGCGCACGTGTCCTCGTTTCGTCCCGGTGAACTTTCGTTGCCTTATGAGCAACAGGAGCCTTACGGTACCGGCCGGTGGCCCCCGTCACCCCCGACCGAGGAGAGCCGCGATGGCCCCCAGCGCAGACCCGACCCGGCGCCCCCGCGCGCTGGAGGTCGAGCAGCACGGCATCGACACCATCCCCGACGCCGAACGCACGTCCCGGCCGCTGGACCTGCTGCGCATCCAGTTCGGCGGTGCCAACACCTTCGCGACCATCATCCTGGGCACCTTCCCGATCCTGCTCGGGCTGTCGCTGGGCCAGGCGGTGCTCGCCACGGTGGTCGGCGTCGTCCTCGGCGGGCTGGTGCTCTCCCCGATGGGCCTGTTCGGCCCCAAGACCGGGACGAACAACGCGGTGTCGTCCTCGGCGCACTTCGGCGTCCGCGGTCGGATCCTGGGGTCGTTCCTGTCCCTGCTGACCGCGATCGCGTTCTACTCGATCTCGGTCTGGGTCTCCGGCGACGCCCTGGTCGCCGCGGGCAACCGGCTCTTCGGCCTGCCCGACGGCGACCTGACCCGCGCGCTGGTCTACGCCGTGCTGGGCGCGCTGGTGATCGTCGTCGTGGTCTACGGCTACCAGTTCATGCTGCTGGTCAACAAGGTCGTGGTGGTCGGCAACACGGTGCTGATCCTGCTGGGGATCGTGGCCTACGCGAACGTCTTCGACCTGTCCTACGACCCGGGCCCGGACGCCTACGCGCTGGGCTCCTTCGCCCCCACGTTCGTGCTCTCGGTGCTGATCGTGATGGGCAACCCGGTCTCCTTCGGCGCCTTCCTCGGCGACTGGTCGCGCTACATCCCGGCCGACACCTCCCGCCGGTCGCTGCTGTCGGCGACGGTGGTGGCCCAGCTGGCCACGCTGGTCCCGTTCCTGTTCGGCGTGGGGACGGCGACGCTGGTCGCCGGTGAGGTCGACTACGTGTTCGCGCTGGTCCAGGCCTCGCCGCTCTGGTACGCCCTGCTGCTGATGGTGGTCGCCGTCCTGGGCGGGCTGTCCACCGGCGTCACCTCGCTGTACGGCACCGGGTTGGACTTCTCCTCGGTGCTGCCGCGGCTGTCCCGGGTGCGCGCCTCGCTGGTCATCGGTGCGCTGAGCTTCGTGTTCATCGTGGTCGGCCGGCTGGCCTTCGACCTGGTCGGCAGCGTGAACGCCTTCATCGGCGCGATCGTCATCTGCACCACGCCGTGGATGGTGATCATGACGCTGGGCTACGTCGTCCGGCGCGGGTACTACGACCCGGCCGCCGTCCAGGTGTTCAACCAGGGCCGCGAGGGCGGCGTCTACTGGTTCTCCGGCGGGGTGAACTGGCGCGGGATGGTGGCCTGGATCCCCTCGGCGGTGATCGGGCTGCTCTTCGCCAACTACCCGCCGCTGATCGTCGGGCCGTTCACCAACGCCTTCGGCGGGGTCGACGTCAGCCTGCCGGTGGCGCTGCTGCTCGCCGCCGTCCTCTACCTGGGGTCGCTCTTCCTCTTCCCCGAGCCGCGCTACGTCTTCGGGCCGCAGGGTCCCCGCTGGGTGCCCAGCGCGGCGGGCGAGGCGCCGCCGATCACCGACCCGGTCCGCCGGCCCGGCGCGGACCTGCCGGCATGACCGCGCTCGACGCGCTCGACGCGCTGGTCGCGGCGTTCGCCTCCTCCGACGAGGACGCCTACTTCGCCTGCCTGCACCCCGAGGCCACCTTCGTGCTGCCCGGCAGTCCCCGGTTCGGCTCCCGCGAGGAGTACCGGGACGCCTGGCGCACCTGGGTCGCCGAGGACGGCTTCCGGGTGCTGGCCTGCACCTCGACCGACCAGCAGCTGCAGTGGGTCGGGGAGACTGCGCTGGTCACCCACCACGTGACGACGACCGTGGCCACCCACGAGGGCGAGGCCACCACGCAGGAGCGGGAGACCGTCGTCCTCGTCCGGGACGGCGCGGGCTGGCTCGTCGTCCACGAACACCTCTCACCGTCTGGAGACACCCCGTGAGCACCCCGATCGGCCCCGTCGACGCCACGAAGGTCCCCCGCTACGGCGGCCCAGCCACCTTCGCCCGGCTGCCCCGGCTGGACGAGGTCTCCCGGGCCGACGTCGCCGTCGTCGGCATCCCGTTCGACTCCGGCGTCAGCTACCGGCCGGGCGCGCGCTTCGGCCCGGGCCACGTGCGGGCCGGGTCCAAGCTGCTGCGCCCGTACAACCCGGCGCTGGACGCGATGCCGTTCGGCACCCAGCAGGTGGCCGACGCCGGTGACCTCGGGGTGAACCCGTTCGACATCGAGGAGGCCATCGGCACCATCGACGCCGGGATCAGCGCGCTGCGGGCCGACGGCGCCCAGGTGCTGACCCTCGGCGGGGACCACACGGTGGCGCTGCCGATCCTGCGCTCGGTGGCCCGCGACCACGGCCCGGTCGCCGTCCTGCACTTCGACGCGCACCTGGACACCTGGGACACCTACTTCGGCGCCCCGTACACGCACGGCACCCCGTTCCGCCGGGCCAGCGAGGAGGGGCTGATCGACCTGGAGCGGTCGATGCACGTGGGCATCCGCGGCCCGCTGTACTCCAAGCAGGACCTGGAGGACGACGCCGTGCTCGGCTTCCAGGTGGTGCGCAGCGACGACTACGAGGTCGACGGCGTGGCCAGCGTCGTGGAGCGGATGCGCCGCCGGCTCGGCGACGGCCCGGTCTACGTGTCGGTGGACATCGACGTGCTGGACCCGGCGCACGCCCCGGGCACCGGCACCCCCGAGGCGGGCGGGCTGACCAGCCGCGAGCTGCTCAACACCCTGCGCGGCCTGGTCGGCCTGGACGTCGTCGGCGCCGACGTGGTCGAGGTGTCCCCCGCCTACGACCACGCCGAGCTGACCGCGATCGCCGCCAGCCACGTCGCCTACGAGCTGCTCAGCGTCCTGGCCCTGAACCGCGCTGGGTGATCGCGGCGGGGGTGTCCGCGGATTCCTGGGGGTGTGCGGCCATCGCTGCGCCCGGCCACCCCCAGGGATTCGCGGACACCCCACCCGGCGACCGCACCTAGACGCCGAGGCCGCCGACCAAGGCGCCGATCGCGAAGGTCACCGCCATCGCGATCGCGCCGCCGGCGACCAGCCGGACGACGGCCCGGGCCACCGGCGACCCGCCCAGCCGCGCGCTCACCGCACCGGTCAGCGCCAGGGCCAGCAGCACCACGAGGAAGGTCACCGGCACCCGGGCGCCGGGCGGGGGCAGCAGGATCGCGGCCAGCGGGAGCAGCGAGCCGACGGTGAAGGCCACGGCGGAGGCACCCGCGGCGTGCCAGGGATTGGTGAGCTCGTCGGGGTCGATGCCCAGCTCGGCCTCGACGTGCGCGGCGAACGCGTCCTTGGCGGTCAGCTCCTCGGCGACCGTGCGGGCGGTCTGCGGCGACAGGCCCTTGGACTCGTAGATCGCGGCCAGCTCGGCGAGCTCCTGCTCGGGCATCTCGACCAGCTCGCGGCGCTCCTTGTCCAGCAGCGCCTGCTCGCTGTCGCGCTGGCTGCTCACCGACACGTACTCGCCCAGCGCCATCGAGACCGCCCCGGCGACCAGGCCGGCGACACCGGCGGTGAGGACCGGGGCGTGCGCCGTCGTCGCACCGGCCACGCCGACGACCAGGCCGGCGGTGGACACGATGCCGTCGTTCGCGCCGAGGACGCCGGCGCGCAGCCAGTTGAGCCGGGTGCCGAGGGCGCCGGCGTGCGGCTCCCCGGTGTGGGTGACGGGCAGATCGGTGCTCACGGCGCGACGGTAGGGCTCCCCGGCACCGCGTGCCAGGAAGGTCAGGCTCGGCTGCGTGCCCTCAGTCACCGTCCGCCGACGCGGTGTCGGACCAGGTGGCCTCGGCGCCGGAGTGCCCGATGCGGACGACCTGCTGGGTCACCCCGACGACGGCGACCACGGCGAGCACCGCAGCGAGGACGCCGACCAGCCGCGGCCCGGCCGGACGACGGCCCAGCACGTAGACGGCGACCGCCATGACGAAGAGCCCGACCATCCACGGCAGCAGCCCGTCGGCGAGGCGGGAGTGCGCCTCGATCAGCTCGCTGCGGCCCAGCGCGTGCTCCAGGTTCTCCCCGCTCTCCGTCGACAGCGGCACCAGCACCACCCCGACGAGGGCGACCAGCGGCGTGACGATGCCCAGCCGGCGGCGGGCGGCCGGCCAGAGCGCGTGCAGCAGCACGAGGAGGGCGCCCAGCGGGACCAGCACCACCGTGGCGTGCACGATCAACGGGTGCGCGGGCAGGCCGAACAGGGTCTCGGGCACAGGGTCCTCCGTGGGGGGGTGGTGACTGGCGCCCATCAACCCATGCGCACGTGTGCGCAGCCTGTGGCTCAGACCGCCGGTCCGGGGTCGGCGCGGCGGGTGCCCCAGGCGTAGGTCTGCTTGCGCAGCCCCAGGTAGAGGAAGGTCTCGGTCGAGGTGACGCCGTCGACGGCACGGATCCGGCTGACGGTGTCCAGCAGCTGGGTGTCGTCGGTGCAGACCACCTCGACCAGCAGGTCCAGCGACCCTGCGGAGATGACCACGTAGTCGACCTCGTCGAACCCGGCGACCACATCGGCGACCAGCCGCGAGTCGCCCTCGGTGCGGATGCCCACCATCGCCTGCCGCGGGAAGCCGACCTGCCGCGGGTCGGTCACCGCGACGATCTGCATGACGCCGGAGTCCTGCAGGCGCTGCACCCGCTGCCGGACGGCGGCCTCGCTGAGCCCGACCGCCTCGGCGATCCGGGCGTAGGGACGACGTCCGTCCTGCTGCAGCTGCTCGATGATGGCGCGCGAGGTGTCGTCCAACGCCATCGGCGGACGCTCCGACATCACGGCCTCCCCCACGGATCCCGTCGTGCACGGGTCCTCCGACGACGGGAACAGTAGCGACCCGACCCTCGACCGCGCATGCCTCTGCTCAGTCGCGCCGGATCGCCCGGCCGCGCACCCGCCGCTCGAACCGGTCGATCCGGCCGCCCAGCGGCCGGCCCAGGTAGCGGCCCAGCACGACGCCCGCGGCCAGGGCCAGCCCCACCGCGGCGGCGCCCACCAGGCGGGCGGTCCCGCCGGGCACGTCGCCGTCGACCACCACGGCGAACAGGCCGCGGTAGATGGCCAGACCCGGCAGCAGCGGCACGATGCCGCACACCGCGACGAGCAGCGCGGGCACTCCGAGCCGGTCGCCCAGGGCCTCGCCGGAGAAGCCCACCACGACCGCGGCGGCAGCAGCGGCCACCGCGGGGCCGGCACCGACCAGGCCGGCGGCGCTGGAGGTCGCCCACGCCGCTGCGCCGGCCAGCACCGCGACCGCGATGGCCCGCGGCCGGGCGAACGACGCCAGCGCCCACGACCCGCCCATCGCGGCCGCGGCGGTCAGCGACACGACGAAGGGGACGGCGACCGTGGCCGGGTCGATCACCCGCAGCGGCACCTCGAACCGCTGGGCGACGTCCAGAACAGCGGCGATGCCGACGACGATGCCGGTGGTCAGCGTGACCACCTCGAACGCCCGGGCCGCGGCGGTCACCGGGAAGCCGCTGATCGCGTCCTCCGCGGCGCCCACCAGGGACAACCCGGCCAGCAGCACCACGATTCCGGCGGCGACCACCAGCGACGCCCGGACGTCGATCCCGGCCACCACCAGCAGCACCGCCGTCCCGGTGGCGATCGCGGCGCCGGCGGCCTGCTGGAAGAAGACCGGCAGCCCGCGCCGGTTCAGCGCCCGGATGGTGCGCTCGACGACCGCCGTGGTCACCGCCGCGACGAGGGCGACCAGCCAGTCGCCGCCGAGCAGGAAGGCCACGCACGCGGCCACGCCGGACCAGCCCAGTGCGTGGATCTGCCGGCGGTAGGGGTTCGGGGCGGCCAGCACGTCGTCCAGCCGGCGGTGGGCCTCCTCCAGCGGCAGACCCCCGGTGGTGACCTGGGTGGCGAGCTCGGCGATGCCCCGCAGCCGGGTGTAGTCCACGCCGCGGGGCCGGACGATCCGCATGAGCACCAGTGGCGGGACGTCGTCGGGGTCGTAGCCGATGGTCAGCGACGTGAAGGTCATGTCCACCTGGCAGTCGGTGAGCCCGTAGGCCGCCGCCACCCGAAGGACGCCGGCGGTCACGTCGGCCGCCGAGGCGCCCACGGCCATCATCGACTCGCCGATCCGCAGGGCCAGCGACAGCGCCGACCGCGCGGTCTCGACGTCGACCCCGCTGGGTCGGGCGCGCAGCGCCAGCGGCTCGGTGGGCGGGCCGGTGCCGGACACCGCCCGGCGGGCCGCGTCGGGCAGCCGCCCCCAACGAGGCCGGGGGACGGCGGGCCGATCGGTCACCCTCCGGAGGCTACGGACACCTGTGCGTCAGCCGGACAGGGCGAGGGTGCTGCGGGCCTGGCGGGCGACGGCCTCGTCGAGCATCCGGCCGTCGGCCCCGATCGCCACCCCGGGGGACGCCGCCAGGCGGGTCAGCACGTCGCGGGCCTCGGCGACCTCCTCGGGCGTGGGCCGGCACACCCGCTCCACCACCTCGACCTGCGCCGGGTGGATGCACGCCCGGCCGCGGAAGCCCATCGCCAGCAGCGCCCGGGTCTGCGCCTCGAAGGCGGCCAGGTCGCGGAACTCGGTGGACACCGCGGCCGGCGGCGGCGCGATGCCGGCAGCGGCCGAGGCGAGCACGACGGTGCTGCGGGCCAGCAGCAGCTCGGCGCCGTCCGGGCCGGGGGTGACGCCGAGGTC
The DNA here is from genome assembly GCF_037083865.1 of Klenkia terrae. Taxonomy (NCBI): domain Bacteria; kingdom Bacillati; phylum Actinomycetota; class Actinomycetes; order Geodermatophilales; family Geodermatophilaceae; genus Klenkia; species Klenkia terrae. The sequence continues at coordinate 31,043 of NZ_JBAPLV010000027.1, forward strand.
GGCGGCCAGGTCGACCTCGCCGAGCTGCAGGCAGCGCACCCGCGGCCCACCGGCCAGCACGGGGGCGGCCAGCACGCCGGCGGCGCTCTCCACCAGCGGGCTGACCCCGATGCCGCCCGGGGAGCGGCCGGTGGCCTCCTCGGCGGACAGCAGTTGGCTGTGCACCCGCTCCAGCAGCTCCCGGGACGCCGCCTTCGGCAGCACGACGCCGGTCAGCCAGGGCGCCCGGGCCACGGCGTCGACGTCGTCCCGACCCCGCTCGCCGGTGTTGACCCGTACCCACACCTGGGCCGCCGGCCGCTCCCCGAGCAGGGTGAGGACGGCGGCCCGGGCGGCGTCCTTGCCGGCCGGCGGGACGGCATCCTCCAGGTCGAGGACGACGGCCCCGGCCCCGGTGGCGACCGCCTTGGCGAACCGGTCGGGCCGGTCGCCGGGCACGTAGAGCCAGCTGCGGACGGTCACCCGACGACCGTCGTGCCCGCGACCAGCGACTTGGCGATGACGGTGCGCAGCACGTCGTTGGTGCCCTCGCCGATCGCCATCAGCGGGGCGTCGCGGTAGAGCCGCTCGACGACGAACTCGGTGGAGTAGCCGTAGCCGCCGTGGATCCGCATGGCTTCCAGGGACAGCGCCAGCGCGGTCTCCGAGGCGAACACCTTGGCCATGCCGGACTCCGCGTCCACCCGCTGGCCGGCGTCGGCCTTGGAGGCGGCCCAGTAGGTGAGGAGCCGGGCGGCCTGCAGCTGGGTGGCCATCTCGGCCAGCTTGAGCGCGATGGCCTGGAACTCCGCGATCGGGTGCCCGAACGCCTCCCGCTCGCCCGCGTACTTCAGCGCCGCGTCGTAGGCGGCCTGGGCGACGCCGACGCTGCGGCCGGCGATGTTGAGCCGGCCGATCTCCAGGCCGGACAGGGCCTGCTTCATGCCCAGGCCCTCGACGCCGCCGAGCAGGTCGGTGGCCGGCACCCGGACGTCGACCAGCGAGATCTCGCAGGACTCGGTGCCCTTGTAGCCGAGCTTGCCCAGGTCCCGGCTGACCTCGAAGCCCGGGGACGACGTGTCCACCAGCAGCAGCGACATGCCGCGGTGCCGGGGCTCGGCCTTCGGGTCGGTCTTCACCAGCACCGGCAGCACGTTCGCGTGCCGGGCGTTGGTGATCCAGGTCTTGGTGCCGTTGACGACGTAGGTGTCGCCGTCCAGCACCGCCGTCGTGGCGATGCCCTGCAGGTCGGTGCCCGCGCCGGGCTCGGTGAGGCCGACGCCGGTGCGCCACTCGCCGGTGGCCAGCTTGGGCAGGAAGCGCTGCTTCTGCTCCTCGGTCCCGTGCTTGGCGATCATCCAGGCCGAGAGCCCGTGGCTGCCGAGGATGCCGGCGATGCCCATCCAGCCGCGGCTGATCTCCTCGTAGACGAGGGTGAAGCTGACCATGTCCAGCGCCAGGCCGCCGAACTCCTCGGGCGTGGTCAGGCCGAACAGGCCCATCGCCTTCAGGTGGTCGACGATCTCGGTCGGGTAGCGGCCGGTGCGCTCCCACTCCGAGGCCACCGGCACGATCTCGCGGTCGACGAAGCGGCGCAGCGCCTGCTGGAAGTCGCGCTGCTCCTCGTTGAGGGTGAAGTCCACGTCAGTGCTCCTGGTGTCCGAAGGCGCCGGCGGCGGCCAGTGCGGCGACCTTCTCGGGTGGGTAGCCGAGCAGGTCGGTGATCGCATCCTGGTGCTCGTTGCGGTGCGGGGCGCGGCGGTGCTCGGTGGGCTGGTCGCCGAAGCGGACCGGGCTGCCCACCTGCCGCACGGTGCCCCAGTGCGGGTGCTCGGTCTCCAGCAGCAGCCCCCGGGCGGCGGCCTGCGGGTCGGCCAGCGCCTGGACCACGTCGTTGATCGGGGACGACGGCACCCCCGCGGCCTGCAGCAACGCCATCCAGTGCGCCACCGTGTCGGCGGCGAACACCGTCTTGAGCTGGGGCAACAGCTCGGCGCGGTGCACGTCGCGGAGCTGGAAGGTGGCGAACCGGTCGTCGTCCCCCAGGTCGGGCCGTTCGAGGACGGCGACCAGCCGCTGCCAGAACTTCTCCTTGGCGCAGCCGACGACCAGCCAGCCGTCGGCGGCCTGGAACGCCTGGAACGGGACCAGCGAGGGGTGCGCGGAGTCGACGGTGCGGACCGGTTCATACCCCGCCGTCATCGCCCAGGTGGCCGGGTAGGTCAGCAGCGACATGGCGGTGTCGTAGAGGGAGACGTCGCAGTCCCCGCCGACGCCGTCCCGCCGCGCGGCGTGCAGCCCGGCCATCAGCGACAGCGCGGCGACGAAACCGCTGGAGAAGTCCACCAGCGACAGCCCGGTCTTGGTCGGCGGGCCGTCGGGGTCGCCGGTCAGGCTCATCCAGCCGGCGATGCCCTGCAGCACGTAGTCGTAGCCGGGCTCGGCCGCGCGCGGGCCGGTCATGCCGAAGCCGGTCAGGCTGCAGCAGACGACGGCCGGGTTGAGGTGGGCGAGATCGGCGTACCGGATGCCGATCTTGGCCGGGACGTCGCCGCGCAGGTTGGACCAGACGGCGTCGCTGGTGCGCACCAGGTCCTCGAACACCGCGCGCCCGGCCGGCGTGGAGATGTCCAGGGACAGGCTCTGCTTGTTGCGGTTGAAGGTCTCGAAGAACAGCGACTCCTCGCCGTGCACGTACGGCGGGACGTAGCGGCCGATGTCCCCGCCGGTGCGCGGGTCCTCGATCTTGATGACCTGGGCGCCGAGGTCGGCCAGGTGCACGCTGCCGAACGGGCCGGCGCCGTACTGCTCCAGGGCGATGATCCGCACGTCCTCCAGCGGCCTCATGCGGTCAGCGGCCCGGTCTTGGCCTCCGGGAAGTGGCCCTGCCCGATGCCGGACTCCCTCGTGGCGACCATGACCGAGCGCTTGAACGAGATGCACTCGTCGCCCTCGGAGGTCAGCCCGCGGGTCACCATCGACACGATGCCCGCGTAGGGCCGGGACTTCGACGCCCGCAGGCCGGTGCACAGGCTCTCCGCGTAGAGGGTGTCGCCGACGTAGACCGGGTGGGTCAGCCGGACGTCGGTCATCTCCAGGTTCGCCACCGCGTTCTGGCTCATGTCCAGCACGCTCAGGCCCAGCGTCAGGGCGATGGTCAGCCCCGAGTTCACGATGACGCGGCCGCCGGTGATGGGGTTCTGCGCGGCGAGGTGCGCGTTCACGTGCTGCTGGTTGGTGTTCATCGTCAGCATGGTCAGCCAGGTGTTGTCGGCCTCGGAGATCGTGCGGCCGAGCGGGTGCTGGTAGACGTCGCCCACGACGTAGTCCTCGAAGTACCGACCCAGGACGGCTGGGTGTGTGGTCATGGAGACCTCCCTCGACAGCCGGACGGTAAACGTCTGATGATTACGCGCGCAACCCCTCGACCCGTGGAGGACCCCATGGACGACGCCCGCACCAACTCCGTGATCCGCCGGGTCGACCGCCCCGTCGTCCCCGGGGGCACCCTGTCCGGGATCCGGCTCGGGGTGAAGGACAACATCGACGTCGCCGGCGGCCCGACGACCTGCGCGTCGGCGTTCTTCGCCGACCGGGTGCCCGGCGCGGACGCCGAGGTCGTGCAGCGGCTGACCGCTGCCGGCGCCCAGCTCGTGGCGACGCTGAACCTGAGCGAGTTCGCCGTCGGGGTGACCAACCAGAACTCCGCGGCCGGGCCGTGCCGGAACCCGTGGGACCTCGACCGGATGCCGGGGGGATCGTCGGGCGGGTCGGGTGCGGCAGTCGCCGCCGGGGTGGTGGACCTGGCGCTGGGCACGGACACCGGCGGGTCGATCCGGCTGCCGGCGTCGGCGTGCGGCGTGGTCGGCCTGCGGCCCACGATCGGCTCCATCCCGACCGACGGCGTCTTCCCGGTCTGCGACGACGTGGACACCGTCGGCCCGCTGGCCAGGGACGTCGCGCTGGTGGCCCGGGCGCAGCGGGTGCTCACCGGCTCGACGGCGGCGCTGCCTGCGCCCGCCGTCCCCCGCCGGATCGGGCTGCCGGTGCAGCTGCTCACCGACGTCGACCCCGGCGTCCGGGCGGTGGTGGACGCCGCGGTGGCGGTGTTCGGGGCCGAGGTCGTGCCGATCGAGGTCGAGGGCCTGCTCGACGCCCAGGACATCGTCTACACGCTGGTCTACGCCGACCTGGCCCGGATCCACGCCGACCGGCTGGCCACGGAGCCGGAGCGGTTCCACCCGGACACGCTGGTCCGGGTCGGCCTGGGCCGCGGCATCACCGCCGACGAGCGGGCGACCGCCGTCCTCGCCCGGCAGGCGCTGCAGGACCGGATCTCCGCCGCGCTGGACGGCGTCGACCTGCTGCTCACCCCCACGATGCCGGTCGACGTGCCGCGCGCGGACCCGGACGACGTGCTGCGGGTGTCCCGGCGACTGGGCCAGCTGACCTACCCGTGGTCGCTGCACGCCGGCCCCACGCTGGCGCTGCCGGTGGGCCGGCACCCGCAGTCCGGGCTGCCGGTGGGCGTGCAGCTGACCGCGCCCGTGGACGCCGAGGACGTGCTGCTCGCGGCCGGGCTGTGGTTCCAGGAGCAGACCGCCTGGCACACCGCGCGGCCGCCGGCGGTCAGCCGCTGAGGCCGAGCACCAGGTCGCGCACCTCGGCGGGCCGGGAGAGGAACGGGTGGTGGCCGGCGTCGATCTCCACGACCCGGCCCGCCCGCTGCGCGAAGTCCCGCTGCCGGTCGGCCGGCGTCCCCCGGTCCTGCGCGCAGACCAGGTAGGTCGAGGGCACGTCGTGCCACGCGGCAGCCCCGACGGCCTGGCCGAGGACCTGTGCGCCCTGCCGGGCCAGGCGCTCGGTGGCCTGCTGCTGCACGTCGCCGTCGCAGTCCTGCAGGAACGTGGCCACCAGCAGCTCGGGCCGGACGGCGAAGGTGCCGGCGTCCGGGTCGACCGCGAGGAAGGGGGCCGGGCCGCCGTCCCCGCCGAAGTCGGCCAGGCACTGCCCGACCTCCGGCAGGTAGCTGGAGACCAGCAGCAGGTGCCGCACGGTGTCCACGCCGGCGGCGGCCTCGGCCGTGACGATGCCGCCGTAGCTGTGCGCCACCACCACGGTCGGCTCGTCGCTGCTGGTCAGCACGGCGCGGACGGCGGCGACGTCCTCGGCCAGCCCGGGTCCGCCGGCGCCGGCAGTCAGGCCGGTCTCTCCGCAGCTGGGCAGGGCCGGCGCGACGCTGTCGACGCCCCGCTCGGCCAGCAGCCCCGCGGTGCGGTGCCACCACCATGCGCCGTCCCGGACGCACGCCCCGTGCACGAACACGACCCTCATCGCAGCTCCCCGCCTGTCTCGACTCCGTCGCCGAGAACGCTAGACGTAGCGATCGTTACGCGAAAAGATGTGGCGGTGGGACGCCGACCCCAGCCGGAGATCCGGGAGCAGCTGCTCGCCGCCTGCGCCGACCACGCGCTCGCGCACGGCCTGCCCGACCGGATCGCCCCGTTCGTCGCGGCGACCGGCACGTCGGCCCGGATGCTGCTGTACCACTTCGGCACCCGCGACCAGCTGCTGCGCGGCGTGCTGGAGCGGGCCCGGCAGCGTCAGGTCGCCGCGTACGAGGAGCTGCTGCGGGCCCGCCCCGGCGAGCCTTACACCGACACCCTGGCCCGGGCCTGGGCCGGCATCTCCGGCCCGGACGGGGCGACGTTCCTGCGGGTGTTCTCACCGCTGCGCGAGGACGCCGACCAGCAGCTGTGGCCGGAGTTCCGCCGGCTGGCCACGACCGACTGGCTGGGCCCGCTCGAGGCCGGGCTGGCCACCCTCGGCCGCCCCGAGCTGGCCACGCTGGTGCTGGCGGTGATCCGCGGGCTGCTGATCGACCGGCAGGCCACCGGCGACGCCGAGCGCACCGACGCCGCCTTCGCGGAGTTCCTGACCTCGCTCAGCCCGAGGTGACGACGAGCTCGTTGCCCTCGGGGTCGACGACCCGGCCCTCGTCGACCAGCCGCCCGCCCGCGGCCAGGGCGGTGTCGATCCTGGCCCGGACGGCGTCCTCGGGCACGGTGAGCACGAGGTGCAGGCGGTTGCGCTGGCGGCGGCGGTCCTCCTCGGCCGGGTCGAGGGGCTGGAAGACCATGACCGGTCCGAGCCGGCGCGGGTCGTGGATCTCGGTGAGCCCGGGCCGCTCGTCGGCGACGTAGCCGAGCACTGCCGTCCAGAACGCCTGCACGGCGGCGACGTCGGCGGCGTCCAGGAACAGCTGCACGAACCGCGGCAGCTGCGGGTCGGCGACGGCGCCGAGGTCGCGGGCCGCGGACTGCAGGCGGGTGGCCAGCGCGAGGACGTCGGCCGCCGAGCCGCAGACGCCGTCCTCCCACTGGTCCTTGCCGCTGTCAAGCACGACGAGGTCGGGTCGGACGTCGACGAGCAGCGGCAGCCCGGTGCCGGCGACCAGGTCCGCGGCGGCGGCAGCGAGCTGTGCGGGTGAGTCGGTGCGGTAGCAGGCCATCGCGCTGAACACGGCCCACCAGTCCTCGGCGCCCTCGCCCAGCGGTCCGCCGGGGAGCAGGTCGACCTCGTTGCCCTCGGGGTCGGCCTGCCGGACGCCGTACGGGCCCGACCCCGCGCCGAGCCCCAGCTCCGCGACTGCCGGGGCGGGGCGGACGACGTCGAGGTGGATCCGGTTGCGCAGCGGGCGGTGCTCGTCGGACAGCCGGATCAGCAGGGCGGGGTCGCGGTCAGCGGGATCGGGCCCGAGCACCGACCCCCAGAACCGGGCCGCGCCCGCCGGGTCAGCAGACTCCAGGACGACGTCCAGCCGCTGCAGCGCCCCGGGATCGGCGGTCAGCCCGAGGTCGTGCGCGGCCGCGGACACCGCGGCGGCGTGCTCGGCGGAGTCCAGCCGCACCTGCGCGCCGGTCGCCCGGACGTCGACGGCGCTGTCCGGCGCGATCTCCACGACGCGGCCGGCCCAGGCCGCTGCCTGCACCTGGGACGGCGCGTCGAACCACGCCGTCGCCGAGCCACCGATGCTGCGCCAGCCGGGGTCCGTCATCCCGGCACCGTAGTGCCGCACGGGCCCGCCGCGCGACGGTTCCGAGACAATGCGAGGGTGGGCCGGTGATCTGTGGCCGAGGACCCGGTGCAGACGCACGGCCGGCCACGTCCACGTTCGTCTATTCATCTTCCGCCGGGCGGACCGCGAGCAACGACTGGCGCGCATTCGGCCGGTCGAGACGACCAAACCCCCGCATGGTTATTCAAACTTTTAACACCATCTGACGACCCATCAACGAACGGGAAATCGATGACCCAGTTTGACTTGACGAACAGCACGAACGATGACGACATCGGCTTCGAAGACTCTGACTCCGAGCTCGCTGATCGGCAGAGCTCGCCGCCGTCATATGAGATCGCGACTTATCCCGCCGACTACACAGTCGAAGTACTGGCATCAAAATGGGATGCTGGCGACCTGGTAATCCCAAAGTTCCAGCGCGGGTTTGTGTGGTCGCAAGCCCAGGCCAGCAAGTTAATCGAGTCGTTCCTAGTCGGACTTCCAGTTCCTGCAATATTCCTCTACACCGAGCGCCGAAGTGAGAAATCGCTAGTCGTAGACGGGCAACAGAGGTTGAGGACTCTCTTTTATTTCCTAGAAGGATTTTTCGGCGAGGAATCCGGTGGTAAACGCACCACATTTCGCCTGAAGGGACTGAGCGAGGATAGCCCCTACTACAACTTGACTTATGAGGAGCTGAAAGAAACCAACGAAGGGGCCTCTCGACGTTTGCGGAACAGTGTTCTTCGCGCATTCATCGTGCGCCAACTAGATCCCGACGATGACACTAGTGTCTTTCATATCTTCGAGAGGTTGAATACGGGTGGAACTCTGCTGCATAATCAGGAAGTTCGAAATGCAGTATGCTCGGGCCCGTTCAACGACCTGCTTCACGATCTGAACGAATTGCCCGAATGGCGCGAGATCCTGGGTAAGCCGCGCATAGACAGCCGTATGCGCGACGTTGAACTCGTGCTTCGTTTTTTCGCACTGCTTCACGCGGCATCGTCCTACGAAAAGCCGATGAAAGATTTCATGTCCCGCTTCATGCGGAGACACGCACAGGACTCTCCGGAGCGAATCTCCGCATATTCTCGCGAGTTCACTGAAACTGTGCAAGCTATACACGAACACCTCGGACGGCGACCGTTTCATCTCTACGCTGGACTTAATTCGTCCGCGTACGACTCGGTCTTCGTTGCTTTTGCTCGAAATCTGGACCAGATAACGGACGATGTAGCACAGCGGTACCACGATCTATCGCGATCGCGAGAGTTCGAGAGTCTCGTACGCGGCGGAACTACCGACGTCGATCAGGTACGCGGGCGCCTCCGATTGGTGGAGCAACGCCTTTTCGGTCGATGATTAAGCTGCACCGCGTCGACGACGCATTTGACACCTGCCGTACCCATCTCAACGTAAGCAACGGGTTCAACGGCCCCGTCGACACAATTCTCACATCTTACGTTTCTGCAGTAATATACGCCTCGTTCGAGGCGAAGGTCCGGGAGATCGTGTCAAGTCGTAGTCGAACTGCGGGTGTCGACGCACACCTTCATTCCTTCACCAGAATTGCCGCAAAAAGGCTGATCAGGAGTATCAAGATTAGTGAGCTAGCCGGCACAGCCTCGTTCTTTGACTCTTCATGTAAGGCCAAGTTTGGGGCTGGCGCTACCGACGAGGAAAAGGCAGCCTGGGACGCGATCGTCCAAAATCGACACGGGGTCGCCCATGACGGCGAGAACGAGAACTCGCTGGGAAACCTAACGTTCCACGAACTGGAGTCTCTCTACCCAAAGGCTCTCAAGGTCCTTGAAGTATTCGAATCGGCTGTTGCGTGGCCTTCCGCTCTCGATAACACCAGGACTGGTTGGCATTAAGCCGACCAACCTTCGGACCATCGTCCAGTAGGGCGTTCGCCTGTCGCGTGTGAGCACTCTGCAAGCCACGCCGTCCTCAGAAGCTGGCATTACACCTTGGAGCGACCGTTATGAAGATGCGCGCGGACGGTAACGATGCACGGTCGCGAGGGGGTTACAGGTCGGCCGCGTGGTTAACCGCCACTGCGCTCCCTGATCGCAGAGCACGAAATCAGCCGCGACTTAGTCGGTCCATCTGAAGGTAGGCGCCGGTCAAATGGTCCAAGTGCCGCCGCATCGCGGTGATCGCCCCGTCGGAATCCCGCGCCGCGACCAGGTCGTGCAGCTCCGCGTGGTCATCCGCGACGCACGACCAGAACCCGTCCGGCGCGTGGTCCCGGCCGAACCGCGTCGCCAGCACCCGGAACAGCGGCGCCGTGATGACCTCCAGCAGTGGGTTGCCGGTCGCCCGCAGCAGCACCAGGTGGAAGTCCTGATTCGCGGAGTAGGTCGCCTCGCCGGTGGACTCGGCGGGGTCGAACTCCGCCCGCCGCAAGTCCTCCAGCTGCTCGTCGGTGCGGTGCCGCGCCGCCTCGCCAGCAGCCGGTACCTCCAGCAGGTGACGCAACGACATCAGCTGCCCGACCGTGACCCGCTCGGCGGCGGCCATCAGCGTCACCCCGGTCTCCAGGTGCGCCGAGAGGTGCCCGACCGTCGGCACGCTCACGAAGCTCCCCCCGGCCACCCCGCGGGTGGTCTGGATGAGGTCCTGCGAGGCGAGCGACCGCAGCGCCTCGCGCACCGTCGACCGACCCACCCCGAAGTCGGCGGACAGCTCCTGCTCGTTGGGCAACCGCGACCCCGGCGCCAGCTCGCCGCTCAGGATCCGGGCCCGGATGGTCCCCGCCAGCACGGCGTACGCAGGCCCCGTCACCCGACCCATCCTGCCAGCGCGCACCCGGTTCACACGGTGTTGACAGGGCCGGCGTTGACGGCGGCAATCGTCTGACACTTGGATGGAGCTCCCCGACCCGAGGAGCTCCCCCGGTGCCCGCCACCTCCCGCATCTCCGTCGTCTTCTACTCCTCCACCGGCAACCTGGCCGCCATGGCCGAGGCCATCGGGAAGGGCGCAGCGGAGCAGGGCGCCGAGGTCCGGCTGCGGATCGTCCCCGAGCTGGCCCCGCCCGCCGCGATCGCCGCCAACCCGAAGTGGCAGGCCTTCGTCGACGAGGCGCGCTACGAGACCGCCACCCTCGACGACCTCGAGTGGGCCACCGGCATCGCCCTGGGCAGCCCCACCCGCTTCGGCCTGCCCGCCGGCCAGCTGAAGGAGTTCCTCGACACCACCGGTGGCCTGTGGTTCCAGGGCAAGCTCGCCGACAAGGTCGGGACGGCGTTCACCAGCGCCTCCACCGGCCACGGCGGTCTGGAGTCCACGATCCTGGCGATGAACAACGTGCTCTACCACTGGGGCTCGCTGGTCCTCCCCCTCGGCTACGGCGAGCGGCACCTGATGAAGGAGTCCGGCAACCCCTACGGCGGCTCCTTCGTCTCCCGCTCCGGCGCCGCCCCCGACGACGTGGCCCTGGAGGCCTGCCGGCTGCAGGGCGTGCGCCTCGCCAAGTTCGCCGGCATCGTCGCCGACGGGCTCGCGGGATGACCGCCGAGCCGGTCCAGGTCGGCATGGGCCGGCTGGCCTCCACCGAGCGCCCGGGGCTGGTCCTGGTCGACTGCCAGAAGCTCTTCACCCTGGACCCGGCCGTCTCCGCGGCCGCCGAGGGCTGCGGCCGGGCCGCCGCGGCCGCCCGCGCCGCCGGCGTCCCGGTCGTCTGGCTGCGGGTGCTCTTCGAGGACGACGACGAGCTCGGCCCGGTCTGGACGGCGAAGGCCCCTGCGCTCAAGCAGCTGCGCCCCGGCGCCGAGCTGGCCGAGTTCGACGACCGCGTCGGGTACGTCGACGGCGACCCGGTGGTGACGAAGAAGCGGGCCTCGGGGTTCGTGCACACCGTGCTCGACGACCTGCTGCACGAGCTCGACGTCCACACCCTCGCCGTCGCCGGGTTCACCACCGCCGGCTGCGTGCGGGCCACCGTCGTCGACGCCGCCTCGCTGGACTACGCCCCCGTCGTCCTCGCCGACGCCGTCGCCGACCGGTCGACCGCCATCCACGACGCCGCACTGGTCGACCTGGACGCCCGCTACGCCGACGTCGTGCCCGACGGCGTCGCCTGGTTCCGCGCGCTCGGCACTACCGCCGGCTAAACGTCTGACCTATGGTCGCCGTCACAGGAGGGAGTCACCCATGAGCCTCGCCCGCCAGGTCGCCACCGTCGTCGCCCGCACCACCTGGGACGACGTCCCCGCCCCCGTGCTCGACCGCGCCCGCCACCTCGTCCTGGACGCCGTCGGCCTCGCCTTCGCCGCGTCCGCCCACCCGTTCGCCGACACCGCCGCGCAGGCGTTGGGCTCCTTCGGCCCCGGCGACGTCCCGGTGCTGGGGTCCAAGACCCGGCTGCCCGCCCGCGACGCCGCCGTCCTCAACGGCGTGCTGGTGCACGGCCTGGACTTCGACGACACCCACATCGGCGCCGTCACCCACGTGTCCGCCTCCGCGCTGCCGGCCGCGATCTCCGCCGCCGTGGCGGCCGACGCGACCACCCGCGACCTGCTGCTGGGCTACGTGCTGGGCGTCGAGGTCGCCGCCCGGGTCGGCCTGGCCGGCGCCGGTGCGTTCCACGACCTCGGCTTCCACCCCACCGCCCTGGCCGGCGCGTTCGGCTCGGCGGTCGCGGCGGGCTCGGTCACCGGTCTCGCGGAGGACCAGCTGGTCGCCGCGCAGGGCGTCGTCGGGTCCATGGCGGCCGGGCTGCTGGAGTTCCTCGAGGACGGCTCCTGGACCAAGCGGCTGCACCCCGGCTGGGCCGCCCAGTCCGGCATCACCGCCGCCGCGTTCGCGAAGGCCGGGTGGAGCGGCCCGGAGGCGGTCTACGAGGGCCGGTTCGGCCTGTTCGCCACCCACCTCGCCGGCCGCGAGACCCACCCCGAGCTGGTCGCCGCCAGCCTGGGCGAGCGGTGGGAGACCGCCGAGACCGCGGTCAAGCCGTACCCGATCTGCCACTTCGCGCACGCCTTCGCCGACGCCGTCCTGCTGCTGCGCGAGCAGCACGACCTGCGCACGGAGGACGTCGCCGCGATCCGCTGCGCCATCCACCCGGTGCCCGGCAAGGTCGTCTGCGAGCCCGCCGCGGCGAAGTGGGAGCCGCGCGACGAGTACGACGCCAAGTTCTCGCTGCCCTACGTCGTCTCCACCGCGCTCGCCCGCGGCCGGTTCACCCTCGCCGAGCTCGAGGACGACGCGCTGCGCGACCCGGAGGTGCTCGCCCTGGCCCGCAAGGTCGAGGTCGTCCCGGACCCGGAGAGCGCCTTCCCGGCCGCCTACTCCGGCTGGGTGCAGATCACCACCACCGACGGCCGGGTGCTGACCCACCGCGAGCAGGTCAACCGCGGCCACGCCGACCGACCGCTCACCGACGACGACGTCGTCACCAAGTTCCGCGGCTCGATGGCCCCGGTGGCCGACGAGGCCACCACCGAGCGGGTATTGGCCGCCGTCCTGTCCCTGGGCCGCGAGGCCACCGACACCTCCGCCCGCACGTTCGCGGAGGCCTGCGCCGCCGGCTGACCCCCAGACCCCGGCAGCGACGCCGGCCCACCCCACCTTCTAGTCACAGGAGCAGGCATGGACTTCGGCGTCTTCATCCCGATCGGCAACAACGGCTGGTTGATCAGCGAGAACGCTCCGCAGTACATGCCGAGCTTCGAGCTGAACAAGCGGATCGTGCAGGAGGCCGAGGCGCAGGACTTCGCCTTCGCGCTGTCGATGATCAAGCTGCGCGGGTTCGGCGGGAAGACCGAGTTCTGGGACCACAACCTGGAGTCGTTCACCCTCATGGCCGGCCTCGCCGCCGTCACCGAGAAGATCAAGCTCTACGCGTCGACCGCCGTCCTCACCCTGCCGCCGGCGCTGGTCGCCCGGATGGCCACCACCATCGACTCCATCGCGCCGGGCCGGTTCGGCATCAACATCGTGTCGGGCTGGGCGTCGGGCGAGTACTCCCAGATGGGCCTGTGGCCCGGCGACCAGTACTTCGGGGAGCGCTACGACTACTCCACCGAGTACGTCCAGGTGCTGCGCGCGCTGTGGGAGACCGGCACCTGCGACCTGGACGGCAAGTACTTCCAGATGACCGACTGCAAGCTGTCCCCGCAGCCCAGCGCACCGATCGACATCGTGTGCGCCGGCCAGTCCGAGCGCGGGATGCAGTTCTGCGCCGAGCACGGCGACTACAACTTCATCCTCTCCCCGGGCGTGAACACCCCCGAGACCTACCGCGAGCCCACCGAGAAGCTGGCCGCCGCCGCGGCGAAGAGCGGTCGGGACGTCGGTTCGCTGCCGCTGTTCATGGCGATCATGGCCGACACCGACGAGGAGGCCCAGGCCAAGTGGCAGAGCTACCACGACGGCGCTGACCTGGGCGCGCTCGGCTACATGAGCGAGGAAGGGTCCAAGGACACCACGGCGGACTCCGGCGGCACCGCGCGGACGATCAACCTCCCCGAGGGCGCGGTCAACTTCAACATGGCCACGCTGGTCGGCTCGCCCGAGACCGTCGCCCGGCAGATCGACGAGGTCGCGAAGATGCCCGGGGTCAAGGGGATGATGTTCACCTTCGACGACTTCGAGAAGGGCGTGAAGACCTTCGGCGAGAAGGTCCGACCCCTGCTCGGCTGACTCCCCGGCGGGGCCCCGACCGGGCCCCGCCGGTCCGCCCTGCCCGGAAGGACCCCCGTGACCTCGTTCGTCGCCCCCCGCCCGAACCCCCGCGCCCGGCTGCGCGAGCTGCTGGCCGCCCCCGGCCCGCTCATCGCCCCCGGCGCCTACGACGCGTTGAGCGCCCGGCTGGTGCAGCAGGCCGGTTTCGACGTCGTCTACATGACCGGCTTCGGGACGTCGGCCTCGCTGCTGGGCCGCCCGGACGTCGGGCTGCTGGGCGGGGCGGAGATGACCGACAACGCCCGCCGGATGGCCCAGGCGGTCGACGTCCCGCTGATCGCCGACGCCGACACCGGCTACGGCAACGCGCTCAACGTCGTCCGGACGGTGCGGGAGTACGAGCAGGCCGGCGTCGCCGGGCTGCAGCTCGAGGACCAGGTCTCGCCCAAGCGCTGCGGCCACATGGCCGGCAAGGCCGTGATCGACGTCGAGGAGGCCGTGGCGAAGGTGCGGGCCGCCGTCGCCGCGCGCACCGACCCCGACCTGGTGGTCATCGCCCGCACCGACGTCGCCCAGGTCGAGGGCACCCGGGCCGCGATCGACCGGGCGCTGCGGTTCGCCGACGCCGGCGCCGACGTGCTCTTCGTCGAGGCCCCGCGCACCGCCGAGGACGTCGAGCTGGTGGCCACCGAGCTGAAGGGCCACCACCTGCTCTTCAACTGGGTCGAGGGCGGCCAGACCGAGGGCCTGACCATGGACCGGGTCGCCGAGCTGGGCTTCTCCCTGGTCCTCTTCCCGATCAGCACCCTGCTGGCGGCCACCCACGCGATGCAAGCCGCGCTGACGACGCTGAGGCAGACGTCGTCCACCGCCGGGGCGCCGATGGGCGACTTCGACGGCTTCCTGCAGACCATCGGCCTGCCCGAGCTGCGCGCCGACGAGGCCCGCTTCGCCGGCTGACCCCACCCCGGCGGGGTGAGGGTGGCTGTAGTCGCTACACATCAGACCTTTCCCCGCCGATGGTGCGGTCATGCAGGGGATGGCGGGCAGGGATCCGCGACGCCGGGACCCCCGGCGCGACCACCCCGGCTGGTCCACGGCCAGCCGGGCCGCCGTCTGGTCGGCGACCGTCTTCGCCGTGCTGGCCGTCGGCGGTCTGGCGGTCTCCCCCGACCTGGCGAGCCCCTGGCAGGGCGTCCTGGCTCCCGTCGCCTTCGGGCTGCTGTCGACCCTGTGCGCGGTCGTGGCCGGGTGCGCCGCGGTGCGGGCGACCACGCTGGCGCCCCTCTGGGGCTCCCTCGCCGTCGTGATGCTGCTGTTCACCGCGGCCGACCTCGCCTACGTGGCGGCGCCCTCCCTCGGGGCCGGCCCGTCCTGGGTGGACGGCGTCTACGGCGCCGCCTACCTCGCGCTGCTCGCCATGCCCTTCCTCTTCCTCCGCCGGCTGCGGCTGCGCCCGCACCCCACCGTGTGGGTCGACGGGCTCACCACCGGCCTCGGCGCGCTCGCGCTGGCCGCCGCCCTCGTGCTGGCCACCGTGGACGACGCGGACGCCGCGACGATGCTGGCCCTGGGCTACGTCGGTGCCGACCTGCTGCTCATCGCCCTGCTGGCCAGCCTGGGCTCGGTGCTGGGCTGCCTGCGCAGCGTGCTGCTGCCGGTGCTCGCCGTCGGGCTGCAGCTGGTCGCCGACCTGGGCCAATACCTGGCCGGCGGGCTCGGCGCGCCGTCGGACCTGCTCTACGTCACCGGCCCGGTCCTGCTCGCCTGGGCGGCGCACCGCTGCCCGCCGGACTGGACCGTCCGCGAGCAGTCCTGGCGGCTGCGGCTGGAGGTGCGCCGCATCGTGCTGCCCGCGGGCGGGGCGACCGCCGCCCTGGTGGTGCTCGCCTGGAGCGCGCTGCACCCGCTGGGCCCCGCCCCGGTGCTGCTGGCCGTGGCCGCGCTGGTCTCGATGGCCACCCGGACCGTGCTCACCCTGCGCGCCACCGAGAACTTCTACGAGCTCCGCGCCCAGGCCCTCAGCGACCCGCTGACCGGGCTGGGCAACCGGCGGACCCTGGACGCCGCCCTGGCCGACCTGCCCGACGACCTCCCCGCCGCCCTGCTGCTGCTGGACCTGGACAGCTTCCGGGACGTCAACGACGGCCTGGGCCACGCCGCCGGCGACGAGGTGCTGCGCCTGCAGGCCGCCCGGCTGACCGGCGGCGACCAGACCGGGCGGGTCGCCGTCCGGCTGGAGGGCGACACGTTCGCCCTGGTGCTCCGCGGCACCGGGCCCGAGGAGGCCCGCCGGGTCGCCGAGGAGATGGCCACCCGGCTGCGGGCACCGCTGCAGGTGGACGGCACCCGGGTCCGGCTCACCGCGAGCGTCGGCGTCGCCGTCACCACCCCCGGCCGGCCGTCGGGTCCGCTGGCGCTGCTGCGCCGGGCCGACGAGGCCCTCACCCAGGCCAAGCACCGCGCCGAGGCGGTCGTGGTGGACGACCAGACCCCGGCGCACCCCGGGGTCGAGGTCTCCCGGCTCCAGCTGGCCGACGAGCTGCACACCGCGATCAGCACGGCCCAGCTCGTCCTGTGGTTCCAGCCCCAGCTGCACGTGGCCCCGGCGGGCCCGGTCGGCACCGGCGGCCGCACCACCACCGTCGCGGGCTGCGAGGCCCTGGTCCGCTGGGAGCACCCCGACCGCGGCCTGCTCGGCCCGGAGACCATCCTGTCCGCCGCCGAGCACGGCCGGCTGCTGCCCGCCCTCGGCGACGCCGTCCTCGGCATGGCCGTGGCCGCCGTCGGCGGCTGGTGGGCGCGGTTCCCGGTGCCGGTCTCGGTCAACCTGTCGGCCACCGACCTCGGCGACCGCCGGCTGCCCGAGCGGGTGCACGGACTGCTGCAGCAGCACCACCTGCCGCCGTGGGCGCTGACCATCGAGGTCGTCGAGGACACCCTCATGGTCGACCCCACCCGGGTCGCCGAGGTGCTGCGCGACCTGCGCGACATGGGCGTCGGCGTCGCCCTGGACGACTACGGCACCGGGTACAGCTCGCTGTCCTACCTGCACGAGCTCCCGGTGGACGAGCTCAAGCTCGACCGGTCGCTGACCCGTGACCTGGCCACCAACCCCACCGCGACCGCCATCGCCCGGCACAGCATCGCGCTGGCCCACGACCTGGGCCTGCGGGTGGTCGGCGAGGGCATCGAGGACCCCGAGGCGCTCGACGCGCTGGTCGCCCTGGGCTGCGACACGGTGCAGGGCTACCTGACCGGGCGCCCCATGCCGTCGGCCGCCTGGACGACCTGGCTGGCCGAGCAGGCCGCGCCGGTCCTCCCGGTCGCGCCTGCGCCGATCCCCGGCTGAGCCGCGGGGTCAGCCGCGGCGGGCCGCGAGCACGCCGTGCACCGTGAGGACGTCGAGCCGCACGTGCTCGGCCCGGCCACGGAGCCAGGCCGGCTCGTCACCGGTGAGGAAACGGGTGACGACGCTGACCGCGAGGTCCTCGGCCGCCGCGCCCATCCCGACCAGGCGGTGCAGCCGGCCGAGCACGTGCGCGAGGTGATCGATCGGCGGTGCGGGGGCGGACGTCACGGGGCAGAGCCTCTCATCGTGCACAATCCGATGTGGTTCTTCCTACCTTTGCACATCCGGAACACTTCAATCCGTAACGACGCGCCAAGCCCCCCGATCAGGTGAGGACGACGAGCAGGTCACCGCCCTCGACCTGCTGCACGGCGCCGATCGCGACCCGGGAGACCGACCCCGCCCGCGGTGCCGTGATCGCGGCCTCCATCTTCATGGCCTCGATGGTGGCCAGGGTGTCGCCGGCCGCGACCTCGTCGCCCTCGCCCACCTGCAGGGTGACGACGCCGGCGAACGGCGCCGGCACCTGGCCCGGGTCGGACCGGTCCGCCTTCTCCGCCGCCTTGACCGCGGAGTCCACCGAGCGGTCGCGCACGCTGACCGGCCGCAGCTGGCCGTTGAGCGTGCACATGACGGTGCGCATGCCGCGCTCGTCGGGCTCGCCGACCGCCTCCACCCCGATCAGCAGCCGGACGCCGGGCTCCAGGTCGACCGCGTGCTCGGTGCCGCGGCGCAGCCCGTAGAGGAACTCCTTGCTCGGCAGCACGGAGGTGTCGCCGTAGGCCTCCCGGTGCGCCTCGAACTCCTTCGTCGGCCCGGCGAACAGCAGCCGGTTGAGGGTCGGCTGCGGCGTGCTGCGCAACCCGGCCAGGTCCTCGTCGGACAGCTCGGCGGCGGGCTCCGCCGCCCGGCGGCCCTCCAGCGCCTTCGTGCGGAACGGCTCGGGCCACCCGCCGGGCGGGTCGCCGAGCTCGCCGCGCAGGAAGCCGACCACCGAGTCCGGCACGTCGAACTTCGCCGGGTCGTCGGCGAACGCGGCGACGTCGACGCCGGCGCCCACCAACTGCAGCGCCAGGTCGCCGACCACCTTGGACGACGGCGTGACCTTGACCAGGTGGCCGAGCAGCCGGTCGGCCGCGGCGTAGGCGTCCTCGACCTCCTCGAACCGCTGACCCAGGCCCAGCGCGATCGCCTGCTGGCGCAGGTTGGACAGCTGCCCGCCGGGGATCTCGTGGGTGTAGACCCGCCCGGTCGGGCTGGGCAGCCCGGACTCGAACGGCGCGTACACCCGCCGGACGGCCTCCCAGTACGGCTCGAGGTCGTTGACCGCGGTCAGGTCCAGGCCGGTGGCGTACGGGGTGTGGTCGGTGGCCGCGACGATCGCGCTCAGCGGGGGCTGGCTGGTGGTGCCGGCCATGCTGGCGACCGCGCCGTCGACGGCGTCCACCCCGGCCTGCCAGGCCGCCATCAGCGTGGCCAGCTGGCCACCGGCGGTGTCGTGGGTGTGCAGGTGCACCGGCAGGTCGAACCGCTCGCGCAGCGCGGTGACCAGGGTGGCCGCGGCCGGCGGCCGGAGCAGGCCGGCCATGTCCTTGATCGCCAGCACGTGCGCCCCGGCCTCGACGATCTGCTCGGCCAGCCGCAGGTAGTAGTCCAGCGTGTAGAGCTGCTCGGCCGGGTCGGACAGGTCGCCGGTGTAGCAGAGCGCCACCTCGGCCAGTGCCGTACCGGTCTCCCGCACGGCCTCGATCGCCGGCCGCATCTGGGAGACGTCGTTGAGCGCGTCGAACACCCGGAACACGTCGATGCCGGTGCGGGCGGCCTCGTGCACGAACGTCGTCGTCACCTGGGTCGGGTACGGCGTGTAGCCCACGGTGTTGCGCCCGCGCAGCAGCATCTGCAGCGCGATGTTGGGCACCGCCTCGCGCAGCGCGGCCAGCCGCTCCCACGGGTCCTCGTGCAGGAAGCGGAGCGCGACGTCGTAGGTCGCCCCGCCCCAGCACTCCAGGGACAGCAGCTGCGGCGTGGTGCGGGCGACGTGCGGGGCCACGGCCAGCAGGTCCTTGGTGCGCACCCGGGTGGCCAGCAGCGACTGGTGGGCGTCGCGGAACGTGGTGTCGGTGACCGCGAGCGCGCGCTGGGCCCGCAGCCCGGCGGCGAAGGCCACCGGGCCCAGCTCGCGCAGCTGCTGCCGGGAGCCGGCCGGGGGCTGGCCGACCAGCTCGACGGCGGGCAGCTTGCTCATCGGGTCGACCAGGTGCGGGCGCTCGCCGTGCGGGGCGTTGACCGTGACGTCGGCCAGGTAGGCCAGGAGCCGGGTGCCGCGGTCGGCGGACTGCCGGGCGGTCAGCAGCTCCGGGCGCTGCTCGATGAACGAGGTGGTCACCCGGCCCTCGCGGAAGTCGGGGTCGTCCAGCACCGCCTGCAGGAACGGGATGTTGGTGGCCACCCCGCGGATCCGGAACTCGGCCACCGCCCGGCGGGCCCGGGCCACCGCGACGCCGAAGTCCCGGCCACGGCAGGTGAGCTTGACCAGCATCGAGTCGAAGTGCGCGCCCACCTCGGCGCCCATGGAGGAGCCGCCGTCCAGCCGCACCCCGGCGCCGCCGGGCGAGCGGTAGGCGGTGATCCGGCCGGTGTCGGGGCGGAAGCCGTTGGCCGGGTCCTCGGTGGTGATCCGGCACTGCAGCGCCGCCCCGCGCAGCTGCACGGTGTCCTGGCTCAGCCCCAGGTCGGCGAGGGACTCCCCCGAGGCGATCCGCAGCTGGGCCTGCACCAGGTCGACGTCGGTGACCTCCTCGGTGACCGTGTGCTCGACCTGGATGCGCGGGTTCATCTCGATGAACACGTGCTTGCCCGCCTCGTCGAGCAGGAACTCGACGGTGCCGGCGCAGGTGTAGTCGATGGCCCGGGCGAAGGCCACGGCGTCGGCGCACATGCGCTCGCGCAGCTCGGGGTCCAGGTTGGGCGCGGGCGCCAGCTCGATGACCTTCTGGTGCCGGCGCTGCACTGAGCAGTCGCGCTCGAAGAGGTGGATGACGGTGCCCTGGGTGTCGGCCAGGATCTGCACCTCGATGTGCCGCGGGTTGACCACGGCCTGCTCGATGAACACCGTCGGGTCGCCGAACGCCGACTCGGCCTCGCGCATGGCGGCCTCGACGGACCCGCGCAGGGCGCCCTCGTCGTCCACCTTGCGCATGCCGCGCCCGCCGCCGCCGGCGACCGCCTTGACGAACAGCGGGTAGGGCATGTCCCGGGCCTGGGCGATGAGGGTGTCCACGTCGTCGGTCGGCTCGGTCGAGGCCAGCACCGACAGCCCGGCGGCCGCCGCCGCGGCGATCGCGCGGGCCTTGTTGCCGGTCAGCTCGAGCACGGCGGCGCTGGGGCCCACGAAGGTGATGCCGGCGTCGGCGCAGGCCGCGGCCAGGTCGGGGTTCTCGGACAGGAAGCCGTAGCCGGGGTAGACGGCGTCGGCGCCGGACCGCTTCGCGGCGGCCACGACGGCGGCCACGTCGAGGTAGGCGCGGACCGGGTGGCCGGGCTCGCCGATCTCGTAGGACTCGTCGGCCTTGAGCCGGTGGACCGAGTTGCGGTCCTCGTGCGGGAACACCGCGACGGTGCCGGCCCCCAGCTCGTAGGCGGCGCGGAACGCCCGGACGGCGATCTCCCCGCGGTTGGCGACCAGGACCTTCTGGAACACGGGGACTCCCGGGGAGCGGCGACGGGTGTGGGCACCGTAGCGGCAGGGCACGACAGGACGGTGACCTCTCCGCGCACCGCCCTCGTGACCGGCGCCTCCAGCGGCATCGGTCGCGCCACCGCCCTCCTGCTGGCCGAGCAGGGCGCCTCCCTGGTGCTCCTGGCCCGCGGCCGCGCCGCCCTCGACGAGGCCGCCGCCGAGTGCCGGGCCGCCGGCGCCGCCGACGTGGTGGTCGAGACCTGCGACGTCAACGACCGGGAGGGCATGGCCGCCGTCGTCCAGCGGGCCGGTGCCCTCGACCTGGTCGTGCACTCCGCGACCGTGATGGCCTACGGCGACGTGGAGGACCTGCCGCCCGAGGTGTTCGAGCAGGTCGTGGACACCGCCATCCACGGGACGGCGAACGTGGCGCGGCCGGTGCTGGCCACCTTCCGCCGGCAGGGCCGCGGCGACCTGGTCGTGGTCAGCTCGCTGCTGGCCTCGATCACCGCGCCGACGATGGGTGCCTACGCCACCGCCAAGTGGGGTCAGCTGGGGCTGATCCGCACCTTGCAGCAGGAGACCCGGGACGTGAAGGGGATCCACGTCTCCGCGGTCTCCCCGGGCGGGGTGAACACCCCGATCTACTACCAGGCCGCGACCGTGCTCGGGAACACCGGCCACCCGCCGCCGCCGGTCTACTCCCCGCGCCGGGTCGGCCAGGCGATCCTGGCCGTCGCCGAGAAGCCGCGGCGGCTCAAGCAGTCCGGCATCGCCAACCCGGTGATCATCGCCGGCTACCGGCTGGTGCCGCAGGTGTTCGACACCCTCGTCGGCCCGCTGCTCAAGGTGTTCGGGATGAGCCGGGACTCGGTGCCGCCCACCGACGGCAACGTGTTCGAGTCCCGCCCGGAGGAGAACGCCGCGAAGGGCCCCTGGCGCGACATCTGAGCCACGTCAAGCCAACTGGACATCCAGCCCTCCTATATCAAGTAAAGTAGGCAACTACTTGATGTAGGAGGCTCGGTGGACGTAGCCAGGTTCCGGAACAGCCCGGTGGGATCACTCATCCCCATCCGCGGCACGGATGGACGCAGCGGCAGGGAGTACGACCACGCCGCGTTCCTCCCGGATGCCCTCGATGCCGAGCCTGCCCTCACGTCCGAGACCTGGCGAGCAGTCAGCCGCGCCAACCGTGCGCTGGGCAGGCTTCACCAGGCTGGTCGCCAGGTTCCCGCGCCTGCCCTCCTGAGGCGCCCGACGCTGCGCCGCGAGGCCCAGAGCACCTCGGCTCTGGAGGGCACGTTCGCCCCGCTCGAGGACGTGTTGGCGGCCGGAGCCGAGAGCGCGGACCCAGCGGCTTCCGCCGACCTGCTCGAGGTCCTCAACTACGTCTACGCCGCGGAGGATGCCTTCGAGTGGCTGTCCGAGGGTCGTCCGCTCACCGTCTCCCTGCTCGAGGACCTCCAGGGCAGGCTGGTCGCCGGGACCGGGGCGGACACGGGCCGAGCCGGGCATGTGCGTGCCATCCAGGTCGCCATCGGCAGCCCGGACGGCGGCATCGAATCCGCGCGTTTCGTCCCGCCGCCGCCAGGTCCGGCCCTCGAAGCCGGACTGCGAGATCTCCTCACCTGGATCACCGAGGATGAGCCGCGTGACGCAGTCGTCGCCGCTGCCCAGGCCCACTACCAGTTCGAGACCCTGCACCCGTTCAACGACGGCAACGGACGCATCGGGCGATTGCTCGTCGTGCTGCAGCTGCTGCACGACGACGTCCTGGACGAGCCGCTCCTCAGCATCTCCCCCTGGTTCGAGCAGAGGCGCCGTGAGTACCAGGACCACCTGCTGGAGGTCAGCCGAACCGGCGACTGGGACGCCTGGGTCCGCTTCTTCGCTCGCGGCCTGGAGGCGTCGGCGACCGATACGGCACATCGCGTGGATGCACTCCTGCGGCTCCAGGAGCAGTACCTCTCGCTCGTGCGTGCCTCGGCGACGCAAGGTGTGGTCAGGGACATCGCGGAGTCCCTCATCGCCTACCCGTACCTGGACGTACCCGCCACGGCGCGCAGGACCGGCCGGACCTCCCAGGCCATCCTGACGGCGATGAACAAGCTCCTCGAGCTGGGGGTCCTCGCCGAGAGACCACCCGCTGGGCGCCGTCGTCGATTCGTCGCCCTCGACGTGGTCCGAGTGCTCAGCGCTCCCCCGACAGACTGACCGCCGCCGCCCGGCACGTCCGGTCGACGTCAAGAGCGCTGGACATGGACGGTGCTCATATCAAGTTTTCTGCTCAGAACTTGATATAAGCACCGTCAAGGAGGCCGGTACGGTGCCGCTCGTGGAGCTGCTGGGCACCCTCACCGCCGTCGGCTGCGCCCTGGTGGGCGGGGTGTTCTTCGCGTTCAGCGGGTTCGTGATGCCCGCGCTGGGGCGGCTGGACGACGGGGCGTCGGCGATGCGGGCGGTGAACGTGACCGCCGTCCGGCCGCCGTTGATGGTCCTGCTGTTCGGGACGGCGGCCGCCTGCGTCGCCGTCCTCGTGGTGGGCCCCGGCGTGCTGCCCCGGGTGGGTGCGGGGCTGTACCTGGCCGGCACCGTCGGGGTGACGATCGCGGCGAACGTGCCGCTCAACGACCGCCTGGAGCGGGATCCGTCGACCTGGCCGGCGTACCTGCGGGCGTGGACGCGGTGGAACTCGCTGCGCACGGCAGCGGCGACCGTCGCGTCGGTGCTGCTCCTCCTCGCCTGAGGCGTCATGTGACGGTGACGCACCATTCCCGGCCTCGAATGGTGCGTAGGCGTCATGTGACGGCGGGCGGGTGCACGACGGAACCCGCAGAGTGGGGTGGTGAACCCCTTCGACGCGGCGCGGGCCGCCTTCCGCGGGCGCGTCTCCGGCGATCCCACCGGCGCACCCGACTGGGTCCGGGAGATCGCCACCGTCGGCACGGGTGACGGCTGGTTCGACCCGGACGGCGTCGTCTGGCGGGTGCACGGCGACCTGTCCACGCTGGTCGGCGGGGTGGCGGCGCTGCTCGGCCAAGGCGCGCACCCCCTCGCGTTGGCCGGCGTGCAGCGGCACTCGGCCTACCGCGAGGACCCGTGGAAGCGGCTGGCCGGCACCGCGCGCTGGCTCGTGGTGAGCACCTTCGGCTCGGCGCAGCTGGCCGAGCGGGAGTCCGCCCGGGTCCGTGGCATGCACCGCCGGGTGAAGGGCACGCTGGACGACGGCCGCACCTACTCCGCCGGCGACCCCGACCTGCTGCGCTGGGTGCACCTGGCCTTCACCGACGCGTTCCTGGCCGCGCAGACCGCCGTCGGTCGGGACATGAGCCGGTTCGGCCCGCGCTGGGGCGACGACTACGTGCGCGAGTGGGCCCGCACCGCGGAGCGGCTGGGTGCCACCGACCTGCCGACCACCCGGACCGAGCTGGCCGAGGCCATCCGCGGCTACCGCCCGGTGCTGGAGCCGGTGCCCGACGACCTGCTGGCGTTCCTGCAGGCCCCGACCGGGTTGTCCGCGCCCGAGCGGCTGGTCTACGCCGGGTTCTCCGGCGGCGCGGCCCGGCTGGTCTCCCCCACCATCGCGCCGCTGGCCCGGGTGCCCGGTCGCGCGTCCCGGTCGCCGCTGGACCGTGCCCAGCTGCTGGTCACCGAGGCCCAGCTCCGCGCGCTCAACCTGGCCCTGGGCTCGCACAGCCCGAGCGAGGAGGCCGCGAGATGGCGCCTGGGCACGGGCCCCGCTCCCGCCTGGGCGACCTCCCTGGCGAGTTGATCATCGTCAGCTGCAGGTGAGGACGCGCACTCCTGGGCGTGTCCGGGCTGCACCTGGCGATGATCAACTGCGGCGCTGAGGGGAGGATGGCCCCCGTGAGCTTCTCCCGGCTGGTCGAGGACGCCGTCGGCCGGTTGGCCGGGGTCGCCGAGCGCACCCCCGTGCAGCGCAACCCGCGGCTGTCGGCCATCACCGGCGCCGACGTCTGGTTCAAGCGCGAGGACCTGCAGGTCGGCCGCTCCTACAAGGTGCGCGGCGCCTACAACACGATCGCCCAGCTCGACCGGGGCAGCGCCGTGGTCACCGCCAGCGCCGGCAACCACGCGCAGGGCTTCGCGCACGCCTGCGCGACGCTGGGGGTGCGCGGCACGGTCGTCGTCCCCGGGACGACGCCCAAGCAGAAGCGGCAGCGGATCGCCGCGCTCGGCGGGGACGCGATCACCCTGCTGGTCGACGGCGACACCTACGACGACTCCGCCCGGGTCGCCGCCGACCTCGCCGCCCGCACCGGCGCGGTCGTCGTCCCGGCGTTCGACGCGCTGTCCACCGTCGCCGGGCAGGCCACCGTGGCCGTGGAGTTCCTGGCCCAGCTGGCGCGGGTGCCCGACGTCGTCGTCCTGCCGGTCGGCGGCGGCGGCCTGCTGGCCGGCTGCGCGACCTGGCTGCGCGAGCACGCGCCCGGGACCCGGGTCGTCGGCGTGGAGCCGGCCGGGGCCGCCGGGATGGCCGCCGCGCTGGTCGCCGGGGAACCGGTGACGCTGGCCGAGATCGACACCTTCGTCGACGGTGCCGCCGTCCGCCGGGCCGGGGAGGTCACCTTCCCGCTCGTGCGCGACGCCGGGGTCGAGGTGGTCGCGGTGCCCGAGGGCGCGGTCTGCACCGAGATGCTCGACCTGTACCAGGTGGACGGCGTCATCGCCGAGCCCGCCGGGGCGCTCGCCGGCGCCGCCCTGGCGTCCGGGGTGGTCACCGTCGACCCGGGGACGACGGTGCTGGCGCTGCTGTCCGGCGGGAACAACGACGTCAGCCGGTACGCCGAGGTGGTCGAGCGCTCGCTCGTGCACCGCGGGCTCAAGCACTACTTCCTGGTCGAGTTCCCGCAGGAGCCCGGGGCGCTGCGCCGGTTCCTGCACGAGGTGCTGGGCCCGGACGACGACATAGTGCTGTTCGAGTACCAGAAGCGTGACAACCGCGAGACCGGCGCCGCGCTGGTCGGCATCGAGCTCGGCGCCGCCACCGGCCTCACCCCGCTGCTGGCCCGGATCGCCGCCGGTCCGCTGCGCATCCAGCACCTGGCCCCCGGCACGACGGCCTACCGCTTCCTGGTCTGACCCGGGCAGGATGCCGGGATGACCGGCGTCCCCGAGGGCTTCGACCACCGCGTCCGCAAGGACGGCGACGTCGAGGTCACCCACCACGGCCGACCGGCGGCCACCCTCCGCGGGGCCGCGGCCGCCCGGTTCCTCGCCGACGTCGCCGCCGGGGCGGACCCCCAGCAGCTGATGGCCCGGGTGACCGGCAACTACGCCCGCGGCAACGAGCGCACCGCCCGCCAGCACCCCCGCAACCGGGGGCGCTGAGGCTCAGTCGACGAGGTCCAGCGCCGCGGCGACGACCGCGTCGGTGTCGATGCCGTGGTGGGCGTAGACGCTGGCCAGGTCGCCGGACTGGCCGCACCGGGTCACGCCCAGGTGCACCGCGGGCACCCGGTGGACGCCGGCCAGGAACGCCAGCGTGTGCGGGTGCCCGTCCAGCACGGTGACCATCGGGGTCGCCCGCTCGGCCGGGAAGGCCTGGTCGAGGACGGCGGTCGGGGCGTCGTCCTGCCCGCGGCGGGCCTGCAGCGCGCGGAACAGCAGCCCCGGGCTGGTCACCACGACCACGTCGGCGGGGTGGCCCAGCCCGGCGAGCCGGTCGGCGGCGGCCAGCGCCTCGGGGACCAGGGCGCCCATCGTCACCACCGTGACGGACGGGTCGGTCACCCGGCGCAGCGCATACGCCCCGGCCACCACCTGGCGACGTCGGCGCTCGCGGGCGGCCGGGTCCTCGGGGACCGAGGCCAGCGTCTGGTCGACCGGGCGGGTGGACAGCCGCAGGTAGGCGCTGGTGCCGTCGGGCCGGCCCAGCCGGCCGAGCGAGGCCAGCAGGCACCACTCGGTGTCCAGGGCGAACGCCGGCTCGTAGGTGACGACGCCGGGCTGCTCCAGGCCGATGGACGGCGTGGTGATCGACTGGTGCGCCCCGCCCTCCCCGGCCAGCGTCACCCCGGACGGCGTGCCGACCAGGATCGACTGGCCGCCGGCGTAGACGCCGAAGCTCCACGGCTCGAGCGCCCGGGAGACGAACGGGTCGTACATGACCCCGATCGGCAGCAGCGGCTGGTCCCACCGGTTCCACGTGGAACCCAGCTCGCCCATCAGCCCGACCAGGTTGACCTCGGCGATGCCGAGTTCGACGTGCTGGCCCGACGGGCGCTCGCGCCAGTGCAGGATCGTCTCGGGGTCGTCGGAGAACCAGTCGCGGCGGTCCTCGGCCGACCAGACGCCGACCTTGTTCACCCAGCCGCCCAGGTTCGTCGAGGACGACACGTCGGGGCTGACGGTGACCACCCGGGCGCCGGCCTCGGGCGCGGCCCGGTTGAGGTCGAGCAAGGTGCGACCGAGCGCGGCCTGGGTGGTCGCCGTCCCGCTCGGCGTCCGGCCCAGGTCGCTGGGGACGGCCGGGGCCTTCGCGCCCTCGTGCTCGGTGCGCCGCAACCGGGCGGCTGCCCCGGCCAGCAGCTCGGCGGGCGCGGAGCCCGGGTCGAACGGCGCCCACGGGTCGGCCGGGTCCACGCCGACCCGGGCGGCCAGCTCGTGCAGCTGGGCCTCGCTGAGCAGCGCGGAGTGGTTCTGCGGGTGGCCCTCGGTGGCCAGCCCGTAGCCCTTGAGCGTGTAGGCCAGCACCACGGTGGGCCGGGTGTCGTCGATCTGGCCGAACGCGGCACGCAGCGCGGCCAGGTCGTGCCCGCCCAGGTTTCGGACGGCGGCCACCAGGTCCTCGTCGGCCACCCCGGCGATCAGCCCGGCCACCGCTGCCGCGCCCTCGCCGTCCCCGGGCAGGTGCTCGCGCAGCTCGGCGGCGGTGCGCCGGAGCATCCGCTGGTACTCCGGGTTGGTCATGGTGTCGATCCGGTCGCGCAGCTCGGGGCCGCCGTCCCGGGTGAACAGCTCCTCCAGCAGGGCGCCGTACTTGACGGTGAGCACCTGCCAGCCGGCGGCGGCGAACATGCCCTGCAGCCGGGTCGCGCCGAACGTGGGCACCACCCGGTCCAGGGACTGCCGGTTGAGGTCGACCACCCAGACGACCTCGCCCAGCTCGGCGACCATCGGGTCGACCACGGCCTCCCAGACCGCGCCCTCGTCGAGCTCGGCGTCCCCGACCAGCGACCACTGGCGGCCCGCGCCGCCCGTGCCGAACTGGGTGTTGACGTAGCGGCGGGCGATCGCGCCCCAGATCGGCGCGGTCGCCCCGATCCCGACCGAGCCGGTGGAGTAGTCCGCCGGGACCGGGTCCTTGAGCCGCGACGGGTAGGACTGCAGCCCGCCGAACTCCCGCAACGTGGTCAGCTTCTCCGCCGGCAGCTGACCCAGCAGGTACTCCAGGGCGTGCAGCACCGGCGAGGCGTGCGGCTTCACCGACACCCGGTCCTCCGGGCCCAGCGTCTCCAGCCACAGCGCGGTCATGATCGTGGTGATCGACGCACTCGACGCCTGGTGCCCGCCCACCTTCAGCCCCGAGGGGTTGGGCCGCACCCGGTTGGCGTGGTCGACGATCGCGCTGGCCAGCCACAGCACCCGCTGCTCGACCTGGCGGAGGGTCGCGTCGTCGGTGCCGGGGTGCGCGGTCATGCCCGCCAGCATGCCCACCCGCACCGGCCTAGGGTGCGGGCGGGTTGTGCGCCCGGCCACAGCCCAGGACGCCGTCGTCCGGGTCGACCCCTGGGAGCCACCGTGGACCACGCCGAGCTGTCGGCCGCCTTCCTGTCCGACCCCGCCCCCGGGCGCCCGGCGCCCCGCGTGCCGACCGGCCCGGCCCGGGCGCTGCGCGACGCCGCGGAGCCGCTGGCCACGATCGGGTTCTGGGGCCGGCAGGCCTACGACGCGGTCGCCGCGCTCGGCCTGGAGTTCCTCACCGGCTACGTCTGGGGCCGGACCGCGCCGATGGGCGAGCCGACCGCGCCGGTGGTCGTCGCCGCGTTCGGGGTGTTCGAGCCCGGGCTGGTGACCTCACTGTACGAGCAGGCCCGCGGGATCGCCTCCCGCGCCGACGTGCTGGCCGCCCGCGAGCAGGGCGCGGTGGCCTCGCTGCACCAGGTCCTCGGCGACGTCCCGACCCGCGGGGTCGAGGCCGCGGTCGCCCAGCTGCGCCGGGCCACCGACGTGGCCGTGTCCGACGTCGCCGGCCGCCCGCTGGTGGCCGGCCTGGCGTCGCTCGACTGGCCGGACGACGCCTGGGGCCGGCTGTGGCACGCGCTGAACATCCTGCGGGAGCACCGCGGCGACACCCACCAGGCGGCCAACGTCGCGGCCGGGCTGACCGGCGTCCAGATGAACCTGGTGACGGAGTACTGGATCGGCTGGGAGCCGCGCGCCTACGCCGGCACCCGCGGCTGGTCGGCCGAGGTCATGGACGCCGCCGACGCCGACCTGCGCGAGCGCGGCTGGCTCGCCGACGGCGCGCTCACCGCCACCGGGCAGGCCGAGCGCGACCGGATCGAGCAGGCCACCGACGCGGCGATGGACCGGGTGCTCGCCCCCGTCGGCGACGACCTGCCCGCGCTCACCGCGCAGCTGGCGGCCTGGTCGGACGTGGTGGTGGCGGCCGGCTCGGCGCCCTCGGACCCCTACAAGCGCGTCTCCGGCTGAGACCGGGCGGCGATCGCCACCAGGTCGCGGGCCGGACCCGCCGGTGGGGAGTGGGCCGGACCGGTCCACACCGCGCGCAGCTCACGGGCCAGGTCCACCCCGGCGACCGGGACCTCGACCAGCCGCTGCTCGCGCAGGTCGGCCGCCACCGCCAGCCGGGACAGCACGGCCGGCCCCAGCCCGGCCCGGACCGACTCCCGGACGGCGGTCGCGGTGCTCAGCTCCATGGTGGGGACGGCGGACGGCGACGCCCCGGCCGACGCGAGCGCCTGCTCCAGGGCATGGCGGGTGCCCGACCCGACCTCCCGGGTGACCAGCGGGGTGCGGGCCAGCACGGCGGCCGACACGCTCCGCCGCGCGGCCCAGGGGTGGTCCGGGGCCACCACCAGCACCAGCCGGTCGGTGCCGACGACGCGCCGGGACAGATCGGCCAAGGGCTCCGGCCCCTCGACCAGGCCGAGGTCCACCGCCCCGTCGCGGACCAGCTGGGCCACCGCGGCGCTGTTGGTGGCGGTGAGCGTCACCTGGACCGGGTCGGCGCGGTCCCGCGCGCGCAGCGCGGCCAACCAGCCCGGCACCAGGTGCTCGGCCACCGTCATGCTGGCGGCCAGCCGCAGCCGGGCGGTGCCCTGGTGCCGGAGCGCGGCGAGCCCGGCGTCCAGGTCGTGCGCCGCCTCGACCACCCGAGTCGCCCAGGCGGCGAACGCCGTGCCGGCCTCGGTCAGCCGGGTGCCGCGGGCCCGCCGGTCCAGCAGGGCGACCCCGGCCCGCTGCTCCAGCGCGCGCAGCCGCGCCGAGGCCGCCTGCTGGGTGATGCCGTGCACCCGCCCGGCGGCGCCGATGCTGCCGGTGGCGACCACGTCGAGCAGCAGCTCGAGGGCGCCGAGGTCCGGGACGTGCGGGCTCAGCGGCACCCGGCGAGGCTAGGTCCGGCGACGCAGATGCACAAGCACGGCTTGTGCATGCACGCCCACGCCGTGCCTACCGGACCGGCCGGCGGGGGCGCACCGTGGAGCCATGACCAGCACCGTCGCCGCCGAGCCCTCCCCCGCGCCGGTCCTCGACCGATCCCGGTGGGCCGGCGTGGCCGCCATCGGTCCGAACTGGTTCGCCGCCCTGATGGGCACCTCGATCGTGGCGACCGCCGCGGCCACGCTGCCGGTGCAGGTCCCCGGGCTCCGCCTGCTGGCGCAGGCGGTCTGGGTGCTGGCCGCGCTGGTGCTCGTCGCCCTGGTCGCGGCCACCGCGGCGCACTGGGTGCACCACCCGGCGGCCGCCCGCGGGCACGCCTCGGACCCGGTGATGGTGCACGCCTACGGCGCCCCGCCGATGGGGCTGCTGGCCTTCGGCGCGGCCACCCAGCTGGTCGGCCGCGACCTGGTGGGGGCCCGGGCGGCGCTGGCGGTGTTCGCCGTCCTCTGGGTGCTGGGGACGGTGGGCGGGCTGGTCACCGCGGTCGCCGTCCCGGTGGCGCTGTTCACCCGGCCCGGCCGGTCCGGGGAGGCGTCCGGCAGCTGGCTGCTGCCCGTCGTGCCACCCATGGTCTCCGCGGCCACCGGCGCCCTGCTGGTGCCGGAGCTGCCCGCCGGCCAGCTGCGGACGACGCTGTTCACCCTGTGCTGGTCGATGTTCGGGCTGTCCCTGCTGGCCGCGTTCGCGGTGACCACGCTGATCTGGGGGCGGTTGGCCCGGCACGGCATCGGCCCGGCCGCCGCGGTGCCCACGCTGTGGATCGTGCTCGGGCCGCTGGGCCAGGCGGTCACCGCCGCCAACAACCTCGGCGCCCAGGCCGACCTGGCGCTGCCCGAGCCCTACGCGACCGCGTTCCGCGCGGCCGGGCTCGTGCTGGGCCTGCCGCTGTGGGGCTTCGCCCTGCTGTGGGTCGGGGTCGCCGCCACCGTGACGGTGCGGACCGCGCGCGCCCACCTGCCGTTCAGCCTGGGCTGGTGGTCGTTCACCTTCCCGGTCGGCACCCTTGTGACCGGCACCTCGGGGCTGGCCGCGCACACCGGGGAGACCTTCCTGCAGGTCGCCGCGGTGCTCTTCTTCGTCGGGCTGCTGGTCGCCTGGGCGACGGTCGCCGTCCGGACCGGGCGCGGGATCGCGTCCGGCGTCCTGCTCCGGCCCTGACCCACCCCAGCGTCGATCAGGGGCTCTGATCGAAGTCCGTCCTCCTGCACCAGATCTGGTGCAGGAGGACGGAATGTGGTGCACCCCCCTGATCAACGCTGGGGGACGGGGGTGCGGCTAGATGAGTAAGTCCGATTGGATCAGTGGTCGTAGGCGATCAGTGATCTTGTGA
>NZ_JBAPLV010000028.1:0-60159 GCF_037083865.1 Klenkia terrae
CGCCGTCCTACGAGCCATCACCATCTGGACCAGAGTCTTTGGAGACACGCCCTAGGGCGTCGGGGGCTCAAGGTTTAACGTTCGACGGGGCTTCTCACCAGCTGCTGCCGGTGAGAACTACGCCGACTGCAGGGTGATCGGTGAGTCGAAACTGCCTGCAATGTGCCTTCTGAGCTGCGCTTTTAAAACCTGATGGTTCACACGATCACCACCTGATCGACCGGCGCCCCCGGTCCCGCTCCGTGCGGGACCGGGGGCGCCGTCGTCGTCCTACAGCGCGATGTCGGCGTACCGGGTCAGCAGCCGCCACCGCGCGGACGGGCCCGGCTCCACGTCGGCGGCCGGGGTGAGCGCGCGGAACCGGTCCGCGGCCGTCGCCGGTGCCAGGTCCAGCCCGGTCAGGTCGGCCAGGTCGGTGATCGGCACCTGGAAGGTGCGGAACGGGCCCAGCGGGGGAGCCTGCCCGGCGGCCTCGGCGTCGGCGAGCGCGACCCTGCAGGACCGTCTCCAGCACGCCGAGCAGCTGCTGGGCTGGGACCTGCGGGACCCCGCCGGGCGGCTGCGGCTGCAGCTGGCCCTGCACCTGCGCCGGGCGGC
This sequence comes from Klenkia terrae, assembly GCF_037083865.1. NCBI lineage: Bacteria > Bacillati > Actinomycetota > Actinomycetes > Geodermatophilales > Geodermatophilaceae > Klenkia > Klenkia terrae. Next base: position 598 of record NZ_JBAPLV010000028.1, read on the forward strand.
CCGGGCGGGCGGCAGCCGGTCGTAGGGGAGCCGCCGGGGACGTGGAACGCTGTGCGGGTGATCGACGACCTGTACCTGCCGTTCGCCGAGCGCACCCCGGACACCCAGTACGCCGACGTGCTGCGCGCGATCGTGGCCGAGGGGGAGCGGACGGCGACCCGGCAGGGCGTCGAGGCCCTCACCCTGATGCAGCAGACCACCCGGTACCCGCTGCGCAACGGCTTCCCGGTGATCACCGAGCGCAGCATCAAGGGCTTCTGGCCCAAGGCGATCGGCGAGCTCGCCGCGTTCATCAACGGCGCCACCACCATCGAGGAGCTGGCCGCGTTCGGCTGCGACTGGTGGGACGCCTGGGCGACCCCGGAGAAGACCCGCAAGCGCGGCCTGCCCGACGGCGACCTCGGGCCCGGCTCCTACGGCGGCGCCTTCCACGACTTCCCGGCCCCGCCCGGCCGCCAGCCGATGGACCAGTTCACCCACCTGGTCGAGCAGGTCCGCGAGCTGCCCGAGCTGCGCACCCACTTCGTCTCGCCGTGGATCCCGCAGTACCAGGTGCGCGGCGAGGGCAAGACCCCCGGGACGACGATCGCGCCCTGCCACGGCTGGGTGCACGTCCGGGTGCTCAACGGCACCCTGCACCTGCACATGTTCCAGCGGTCGGCCGACGTCCCGGTCGGGGTGCCGGCGAACATGATCCAGTACGCCGCGCTCACCCTGATGCTCGCGCAGCTGACCGGCACCCGGCCCGGCACCTTCCACCACACGATGAGCGACGCGCACATCTACGTGGACCAGCTCGACGCCGTCCACGAGATGCTGGCCCGCGAGCCGCGTCGGCTGCCGACCCTGACCCTCACCGAGGAGGGCCGGCAGGTCACCGACATCCACGACTTCCGGGCCACCCACTTCGCGCTGGCCGACTACGAGCCGCACCCCTCGATCCGCGGCATCCCGGTGGCGTCGTGAGCGGTGGCCTGTCGCTGGTCGTGGCGGTCGCCGACGACGGGGTGATCGGCGACGCCGACGCCCTGCCCTGGCACATCAGCGAGGACCTCCGCCGGTTCCGCGAGCTGACCACCGGCCACGTCCTGGTCGCCGGTCGCCGCACCCACGAGTCGATCACCGCCCGCCTGGGCCAGCCACTGCCCGGCCGGCACACCGTCGTGGTCAGCGGCTCGACGCCCCCCGGCGGCCCGACGGCGTTCACCGCCGGTGCGGCCACCACCGTCGCCGACCTGGGCACCGCCCTGGCCACCGCCGCGCAGCTGTCGGCCGGCGCCCCGCAGCCCGGGGTCGTCGTCATCGGGGGTGCGCGGGTCTACGCCCAGGCGCTGCCGCAGGTGGGCACCGTGCACCTCACCCGGGTGCACCTGACCCCCGGCGGCGACACCTTGATGCCCGAGGGCTGGCTCGACGGGTTCACCGTCGTCGACAGCCGCGACCTCGCCACCAGCTCCGGCGCCGACGTCACGTTCCAGACGCTGACCCGTGGCTGACCTGTACTGCCCGGCCAACGCCCGGACCGCCGAGCAGGTCGCCCGGATGGCCGACCTGGAGGCCCGCGGCGTCTGCCTGTTCTGCGCGGACGCCGGCAGCGAGGCCGGTGGCGGCCAGGTGGTCACCGAGACCGCGCACTGGCGGGCCCTGCACAACGACTTCCCGTACAGCGGCGCCGCGCAGCACCTGCTGCTGGTGCCGCGCCGGCACGTCACCGACGTCCTGGACCTGGACGACGCCGCCCGCGCCGACCTCTGGACCGTCCTGCGCACCGTCCGCGGCGAGGACCGGGGTCCCTACGGGCTGGGCATGCGCAACGGCCCGTGCGAGGGCACCGGCGGCACCATCGCGCACGCCCACCTGCACGTGCTGGTCCCCGACGGCGAGCGCCCGCTGCGGATGCGGTTCAGCTCGGCCCGGTGACGCCCAGGTCCACCCAGACCAGCTCGACCCCGGCGCCGGCCAGGATCTGCTCGGCGTCCAGCACGGCGTAGGACCCCCGGAAGAAGCAGCGGGCGAACCGGGCCTCGGCGACCAGGTACGCGCACGCCGGGCACGGGAACGCCGACACGTAGAGGTCGGCGCCGGCGGTGTCGAAGGCGCCGGCCGCGGCCTGGCCGACCAGCGACGCCTCGGCGTGGATCGCCGTCGACAGGTCCGCCCGCAGCCCCCGGGAGAACTCGTTGCGCGGGTCGCCGGAGACGTAGGGCGCGTACTCGGTCGGCTGGTGCCGGTTGTGCGCCGTCGCCAGCACCTTGCCGTCCCGGGCAGCCAGCGCGCCGACCTGCCGCCACCAGTCCGACGACCTGTCCCCGGCCGCGACGGTCTGCTGCATCAGCGCGACGTGCACCGGGTCGGCGGTGGCGGCGGCCGTCGAGCCGACCGGGCGCTCCTCGGTGGCCCAGGGCCGGTCCCACCGCAGGAAGGTCCGCTCGAACCGCCACGGGACGGCGGGGTGCTGCTCGGCCAGCGCCCGGGTCACCGCCTCGTCCGGGACCACCACGACGTCGCCGGTGAGCGCACCGGGCAGGTCGGCCGGCTGCACCACCCGGGTGGTCAGCCCGTGCTCCAGCCCGACCAGCCGGGCGATCGTCGCGGCGTCCAGCCCGCGGATCTCCTTGCGCATGGCCGGGAACTGCTCGGCGAACCCCTCGCCGAGCAGCAGCACCTCGGCGGCGTCGGCGTGCTCGGCGAACAGCCGGCGGTGCCCCGCGTGGTAGATCGGGGCGTACAGCAGGACCTGCTTCATTCGTCCGAGGAGTTCGCCGCGTTGTCCAGGTGGATCAGGCGCAGCCGGGCCGACGTGCTGACTGTCGACATCCGGTCCAGCACCACCACCCGGTCGCAGTACTCGGCCTCCAGCCGGGCGACTTCCTCGGCGGTGTAGGTGTCCGCCGTGGCCACCAGCACGCCGGGGCGCACGGCCTTGATCAGCGCCCACTGCTCGTGCTCGACGTGCTTGAGGGTGACGATGCCGACCCCGCGCTGGTGGGTCACCATCCGCAGCCGCTCCATCTCCGGGACGGCGGGCCGGCTGGGCCCCTTGCGCCGGCGGACCTTGGCGTCGCTGTCCACCCCGACGATGAGGAACCCGCCGAGGGACCGGGCGTGCTCCAGGTACCGGCTGTGGCCCTCGTGGATCATGTCGAAGGAGCCGCTGGTCAGCACCACCCGTAGGCCGAGGGTCTTCAGCGCCGAGCTCATGGCGGCCAGCCGCTCGAGGTCGTCGACGAACCGTTCCTCGAAGTGCGACGCGTCCTGGAACAGGTCGCTGTAGAGGCGGCCCGGTTCGGGGTTCCCGGTCACGCGGGGAGGCTACCCGTCGGCGAGGATGGGCCCATGAGCGAGCGCGCGCACGATCTCGTCCTGTTCGGGGCCAGCGGGTTCGTCGGGAAGCTGGTCGCCGGCTACCTGGCCGAGCACGCACCCGAGGGTGCCCGGATCGCGTTGGCCGGGCGCACCCGGGCCAAGGTCGAGCTGGTCCGGGCCGACCTGCCGGGGCGGGGCCGCAGCTGGCCGGTGCTCACCGCCGACTCGGCCGACCCCGCGGCGCTGGCCGAGCTCGCTGCCAGCGCCCGCGCCGTCGTCACCACCGTCGGCCCCTACGCCCGCTACGGCCTGCCGCTGGTCGTGGCCTGCGCCCGGGCCGGCACGCACTACGCCGACCTGACCGGCGAGGTGCTCTTCGTCCGGGACGCGATCGACGCCGCCGACGCGACCGCCCGGGAGACCGGCGCCCGCATCGTGCACGCCTGCGGCTTCGACTCCGTCCCCTCGGACCTCGCCGTCGCCGAGCTGGCCCGCCGGGCCGCCGCGGACGGCGCCGGCGGGCTGACCGACGTGCAGACCGTCGCCACCGCCAAGGGCGGGTTCAGCGGCGGCACCATCGACTCGATGCGCGCCCAGGTCGCAGCCATCAAGGAGCGCCCCGAGCTGCGCCGGATCGCCGGCCACCCCTACGCGCTGAGCCCTGACCGGGCCGCGGAGCCGGCCACCCGGCAGCCGCGGGACGCCACCCCGCCCACCCGCACCGCCGACGGCCGCTGGGCCGCCCCCTTCGTCATGGCCCCGTTCAACACCCGGGTGGTGCGGCGCAGCAACGCCCTGCAGGACTGGGCCTACGGCCGGGACTTCTCCTACGGCGAGGTGATGGCCACCGGCGGCGGGATCGGCGGCGCGGTGGCCGCCGGCGTCGTCACCGGCGGGCTGGCCGGCGTCCTGGCCGGGATGAGCTTCGGGCCGACCGCGGCGCTGCTGGACAAGGTGCTGCCGGCACCGGGCGAGGGCCCGGACGCCGCCACCCGCGCCCGCGGGTTCTTCCGGATGGTCACCACCGGGACGACGGAGTCCGGCCGGCGCTACCGCTCGGTCGCCGCGGGTCCGGGCGACCCCGGGTACGCCGCCACCGCGGTCATGCTCGGCGAGGCCGGGCTGTCCCTCGCGCTGGACGACCTGCCCGACCGGGCCGGCTCGCTGACCCCGGCGACGGCGCTGGGCACCGTGCTGGTCGACCGGCTGCGCGCAGCCGGGCACACCTACGAGGTCACCGAGCTGTGACCGACGTCCGGCCGGTCGAACCCGAGGACCTGCCGCTGCTGGCCGCCGTGGAGTCCGCGGCCGACCAGCTCTTCGTCCCGCTCGGCATGACCGACTTCCCGCCGCCGGCCCCGCCCGAGCAGCGCGCCGCGGCCTGGCGGCTGTTGGTGGAGGGCCGTCCGCCGCGCGGGTTCGCCGTCCTGGAGCTCGTGGACGGCGCCGTCCACCTGGAGCAGCTGTCGGTGGACCCCGCGCACGGCCGGCAGGGCATCGGCGGCGCGCTGGTCGAGGCCGCGGTCGAGCAGGCCCGGGAGCACGGCGCGGACCGGGTGACGCTGTGCACCTACGCCGACGTGCCGTGGAACGGGCCGTTCTACGCCCGGCACGGCTTCGTCGAGCTGACCGACCTCACCCCGGGGCTGGCGCTCCTGCGCGCGCACGAGGTCGACCTCGGCCTGGACCGGTACGGCCGCCGCGCCGCGATGGGGCGCCGCCTCTAGATGATCATCGTCAGCCGCAGCCGGGACCCGCCGGGCGTGGGCGTGTCCGACCTGCAGCTGACGATGATCAACCGCCGCGATGGTGCAGCGATCAGCCCACCGGCGCCGGGCTGCGGACCGCGGCCAGCAGCCCGTCGGCCAGCGCCGCGGCGTCGTCGCCGGCCCCGTAGAGCCAGCCGTCGGGGCGCACCAGCACGACGTCGACGCCGAGCTGGTCGAACCAGCCAGCGTAGCTGCCCTCGACGTCGTCCACGGTGAGCACCCCGGGCGCGGCGCCGCCGAGGGCGGCGAGCCGGATGCCGAGGTCGGCCAGCGGCGCGGCGTCGACGGAGCCGAGCGCGCCGGCGTCGCGGGCCAGGAGCACGCCGGGCCCGCCGAGGACGTCGTCCAGCAGGGTCGCCGGTCCACCGCCCACCCGGACCCGGCCCTGCCGCGACAGCGTGCCGCCGGCTGGACCGGTGTGCGCGCCAGGACCCAGCGCCGGCCGCGGGGGAGCCGGCGGTGCCATGCCGGCGTCCCAGGCCGCGGTCATCCGGGCGTCCCGCGCGGCGGCCTCGGCCGGGTCGGAGATGCAGATGACCTGACCCAGCTCGACCGAGAACCGGACGAAGGTCTGCACGTGCGGCAGCCGCTCGGTGCCGTAGCCGTCCAGCAGCTCGTCGCCGGCCACGCCGCGCAGCACCGCGGAGAGCTTCCAGGCCAGGTTGGCCGCATCGCGCACCCCGGCGCCCAGGCCTTGACCGGCGAAGGGCGGCATCAGGTGCGCGGCGTCCCCGGCCAGCAGCACCCGCCCGGCCCGCCACCGCGTCGCCCAGCCGGCCTGGAAGGTGTACACCGAGTGCCGCTCCAGCTCGGCGTCGGCGGGGCCCAGCCCGAACGAGGCGAGCAGCTCCCAGGCGGACTCGGTGCGGTCGAGCTGCTCGCGGGTCTCGTGCGGCAGCCGCATGAACTCCCACCGCCGCCGTCCCGGTCCGCCGGGCACCATCGTGGCCGGCCGGGCGACGTCGCAGGTCTGCTCGGCCACGTGCGGGAACCGCAGGTGCGGCTGCGGCCGGACGTCGACGACCAGCCAGTCGTGGAAGTAGCCCTCGTCCTGCCAGTCCAGGCCCGCCCAGCGGCGCACCCGGCTGTTCGCGCCGTCGGCACCGACGACCCAGCCGGCCCGCAGCGGGCGGGTGGCCCCGGCGGTGTCCCGCAGGGTGAGGGTGACCCCGTCGTCGTCCTGGTCGAGGGCGACGGCCTCCTGCCCGCGCAGCACCCGGACCGTGGGCAGCCCGGCGACCACCCGGTCCAGCGCGTCCTCCAGCGAGGGCTGGTGGAAGAAATAGGTGTTGAACCAGCCCGACTCACCGTGCCCGGTCCAGTCGACCTCGACCAGCGTGCGCCCCTCGCCGTTGCGCCAGACGTAGCGGTCGTCGTAGGGCTCGGTGACCTCGGGGATCGTGTCCGGGGCCAGGCCGACCGACTGCAGCACCCGGGCGAACTCGCTGTCGTGGGTCACCGCCCGGGGGAGCGGGTAGCCGGCCTCCTGCCGGTCGACGACGACGACGTCGTGGCCGCGGCGGCCCAGCTGGATCGCCAGCAGCTTGCCCACCGGCCCGAAGCCGACCACCGCCACCTCGGCGGACAGCGCGCTCACCACGGGTTCCGCGGGGGGCGGGTGTCGCGGTGCTCGGCGACGAAGAGCGCGGGCAGGAAGCGGGACAGGAAGGTGAACTCGTCGTAGGCGTGCTGCAGCAGCGCCCGGCCGAACTCCTCGGGCGTCTGCGCGGCGACCTCCTCGGGGGACAGCCCCTGGTCGGGGAGGTCCAGGCCGACGAAGAAGTGGCTGCGCAGCGCGGCGCCCCACCCGGTGTCCCGGGCGATGTGCAGCAGCCGGCCGCCGAGCACCCGGCCGTCGGCCAGCCGCGGGGGCTCGTGGGTCAGCCCGAGCCGCCCCACCACCGCCCCGGTGACCGCACCGGACTCCCGCGCCTTCCCGTACGCGTCGGGCTCGAAGAACTCGGCCGGGTCGCGGAACTGGATGACCAGGTCCTGGTCGGGCAGGCCGGAGAAGAACTCGCGGACGACGTGCTCGCTGCCGATGTGGGTGTCCGGTGCCAGCGTGCCCTGCCAGGTGCTGGACACGTGGTCCACCGGGTGCCACCACACGTACTCCCGGGTGGTGCAGCGCCAGCGGAACCACCACTCGAGCATCTCGCCGGTGCAGCCGTGCAGGTCGGTGCGGACGGCGACGTGCAGCGCCCCGGAGGCCAGCCGCTCCCACCCCGTCTCCAGCGGCAGCGGTGCGGGTTCCAGCAGGGACCCGACCTCGTGCAGTTCCACCCTGGGCTCCTCCTCGTCGACGGCGTGTCCGGCGCAGTCCACCCGACCGTGTGGCTCGCGTCACGACTTCCGTCCCGGAAACCGGGACGGTGCTGTTCCGTCGTCCGCGGCCGCTCCCCACGATGGCCGCCACCTGCCGCACCGATGCGGCGCCGACCAGCCAGGAGCACCCATGTCCCCTCCCCGTCCCGCGGCCGCCCACCGGGCGCAGCCTGCGGTCATCGCGCTGTGCATGGTCATCACCGTGATCGAGGGCTACAACCTCATCGTCTTCGGCTCGGTGGTGCCGCTGCTGGTCGCCGACGCCGGACTGGGCATCACCGACCAGCAGATCGGCCTGATCGGCGGGCTGGTCTACATCGGCGCGATCGTCGGCGCGCTGCTCGCACCGGTGCTGGCCCAGCGGGCCGGGCGCAAGCGGGTGCTGCTGCTGGCCATCGGGGTCTTCGCCCTCGGCGCGCTGCTCACCGGGCTGTCGACCAGCGGCGGGATGCTGGCCGCCGCCCGGTTCCTCACCGGCCTGGGCGTCGGCGGCGCGCTGACCACCGCGATGACGGTGGCCCGCAACAGCGCACCGCCGCAGCGCGGCTCGCTGGTCGTCACGATCACGATGGCCGGCATCCCGCTGGGCGGGGTGGTCGCGGCGCTGCTGGCGATCCCGGTGCTGCCGGCGTTCGGCTGGCGGCCGATGTTCGTCGCCGGTGCCGGGCTGGCCCTGGCCATCCTGGTCGCCGTCGTGGCGATGACCCTGCCCACCGACACCCCGCAGGACCTGGCCGACCGGTCGTGGTCGGGCGCGGACAAGCTGCGGGTCCTGTTCGCCGGCCGCGGCGCGGTCGTCGCCGTGGTGATCGCCGCCTGCGCGGTGGCCAACATGGTGGCCTGGCAGGGGCTCAACGTCTGGGCCGCCCAGTCGATGGTCGACCTGGGCTTCTCGCTGACCACCGCCCTGCTGCTGGCCTTCGTGCTCACCGCGGCGGCCGTGCTGGGGTCCTTCGCCACCGCGACGGCGGCCGACCGGCGCGGCTCGGCCGCCGTCGCCGTGGTCACCAGCGCCTGCACCCTCGTCGGCCTGGTCGCGGTGCTCCTGCTGCCGGTGTCCCTGCCCGGCGTGGTCGTCGCGGTGGCGCTGATGGGCATCGGCGGGCACTCGACGATGAACCTGGTGCACACCACAACATCGGACATCTACCCGCTGCCCGCCCGGGCCGCGGCGCTGGGCTGGTCCAACGGCACCTCGTTCATCGGTGCCTTCCTCGGCCCGGCGCTGGGCGGGGCGGCCATCGCCGCCGGCGGGGCCCGCGGGGTGTTCTCCACCTTCGCCGTGGCCGCCGCGGTCTGCCTGGCCGCGGTCGTCGCCCTGTGGGTGGCCGACCGGCGGTCCACCGCGGCCACCTTCCGGGTGCCCGTCGCCGACGCGCCGCCGCTCGTCCCGGCCTGACCGTGCTGAGCCCGGGCCGCCGCGGCGGCCCGGGCTCAGCGCACGCGCGGGTTGATCCGGCGCAGACCCTCCACGGCGGCCGGCAGCTTGGCCCGGAACCGCTGGGTGGGGACGACGACGGCCACGGCCTGCAGCGCCCCGGTCGGACCGGTGAGCCCGGTGGCCACCGCGCAGATGCCCAGGTCGTGCTCCTCCTCGTCGACCGCGATCCCGGTGCGGCGGACCTCGGCCAGCTCGGCGAGCACCGCGGCGTGGTCGGTGACGGTGTGCTCGGTGAACCGCTCCAGCACCGGCGGCAGCAGCTCGGTGACCCGCTCGTCGGGCAGCTGGGCCAGCAGCGCCAGGCCGATGCAGCTGGCGTGCAGGGAGAACGAGCGGCCCACCTTGGTCACCCCGCGCAGCCGCTCGGGGGAGGCGATCTGGTCGACCACCACCACCTCCCGGCCGCTGAAGACGGCCAGCTCGACGTTCTCGGCGACCTCCCGGGCCAGGCCCGCCAGCGCCGCCCGGTTGGCCGACAGCAGCCGCAGGTGGGCGTTCATGCCGAACTTCAGCAGCCCCGGGCCGAGCACCCACCCGGGACGGTCGGGCACCCGGACGACGTAGAGCTCCCGCTCCAGCCCCTGCAGCACCCGGTGCACGGTCGACCGGGGCAGCGCGGTGCGGGTGGTCAGGTCGGTGACGGTCAGCGGCCCCCGGCTCTCGGCCAGCGCGTCCAGCACCCGCGTCGCACGGCCCAGGTCGGTCATGGCTGCGCAGCCTGCCACGGGGAAGCCGACCCGACGGGCCACTACGGTCGGCACGGCCGGGAACCCGACGGGAGGACGCGCCCATGCCCGACGGTGCGGGGACCGAGCGGTTGAGCGGGGACTTCTGACGGTTGTGGTCGGCCTCGGTGGTCTCCCGGCTCGGCGGCGGGGTGGCCGGCGCGGCGACGCCGCTGCTGGCGGCCTCGATCACCCGCGATCCCCGGCAGGTCGCGCTGGTGACCGTCTGCGCGGGGTTGCCGTGGCTGCTGCTGTCGCTGCACACCGGTGCGCTGGCCGACCGGTGGGACCGCCGCCGGACGATGTGGCTGTGCGACCTGGCCTGCGCCGTCCTGTTCGCCGGGCTGGCCGGAGCGGTGCTCGCCGGCGCGGCCGGGCTGGCGCTGCTGTGCGCGGTCGCCTTCGCCGCCGCCGCGGTCGGCACCCTGTTCGACAGCTCCGCCCAGGCCGCGCTGCCGTCGTTGGTGCCGCGGCCGCTGCTGTCGGCGGCCAACAGCCGGCTGTACGTCGGCACGGTCATGGCCGGGCTGTTCGTGGGGCCGCCGGTGGGCAGCTGGCTGTTCACCTCGGCGTCCTGGTCGCCGTTCGCCGTGGACGCGCTGTCCTTCCTCGGCTCGGCGGCGCTGGTGCTGGCCGTGCGGACCCGCTTCCGCGCCCCGGCGCCGACCGGCCGCGGCCTGGGCCGCGAAATCGGGGACGGCGTCCGCTGGCTGCGGTCGCACCGGCAGCTGCGGTCGCTGGTCCTGCTGCTGACCGCCTGGAACCTGACCGAGACGGCCACGGTGAGCATCCTGGTGCTGTACTCGCTGGAGCGGCTGGACCTGGCGCCGTCGTCCTACGGCCTGCTGCTGACCTCGGTCGCCGTCGGCGGGGTCGTCGGCGCCGCGGGCGCGCCCCGGGTGGAGCGCCGGGTCGGCACCGGGACGGTCATCGCGGCCACCGTGGTGGCGACCGTGCTGGCCGACGTCGGGCTGGCGCTGACCAGCGACGCCGTGGTGGCCGGGGTCCTGCTCGGGGTCGTCGGGCTGGCCGCCTTCGCGTTCAACGTGGTGTCGGTGAGCTACCGGCAGTCCGTCGTCCCCGACGAGCTGCAGGGCCGGGTCAGCAGCGCGTACCGGTTCGCCACCTGGGGGATCAACCCGGTCGGGGCGGCGCTGGGCGGGGTCGTCGCCGCGGCGGCCGGCCTGCCGGCGGTGTTCTGGGGCGCCGCCGCGGTGCTCGCCCTGGCCGGCGCGCTGACGGCCTCCCAGCTCACCGACCGCCGCCTGGCCGCCGGGGTGACCGAGCAGACGGGTTGACGGCAGGGGCCGACGGGCAGGAGTCGGGGTGCCCCGCCCACGCACGTCGAGGAGTCCCCATGAGCCAGTCCCGCCCGGTGGTCGTCGTCGTCGGGGGAGGGTTCGCCGGCTACCACGCACTGCGCACGCTGGAGAAGACCCTGCCCGCCGACGCCGCGGAGCTCGTGCTGGTCAACCCCAGCGACTACCTGCTCTACAGCCCGCTGCTGCCCGACGTCAGCGCCGGCGTGGTGGAGCCGCGGCACATCGCGGTGTCCCTGCGCCAGCAGCTGCGGCGCACCCGGGTGGTGCTGGGCAGCGCCACCGCCGTGGACACCGCGACCCGCACGGTCAGCGTCCGGACCACCGACGACGGCGGCGCCACCGACGGCGAGCTCGAGCTGCACTACGACCGGCTGGTCCTGGTGCCCGGCTCGATCACCCGGCAGTTCGACATCCCCGGGGTGGCCGAGCGCGCGCACGGGGTGAAGACGCTGGTCGAGGCCCAGTTCCTCCGCGACCACCTGCTCCGCCAGCTCGACCGGGCCGACGCGCTGCCGGCCGGGCCCGAGCACGATGCCGAGCGCCGCGCCCGGCTGACCGTCGTCGCGGTGGGCGCCGGCTACACCGGCACCGAGATCGTCGCCCAGCTGCAGTACTGGCTGGGTACCATCGCCGCCCGCTGGTCCCGGGTCGACCCGGCTGACGTCCGCTGGGTGCTGATCGACCTGGCCGAGAGCGTGCTGCCCGAGCTCGGCCCGGAGCTGGGGGAGAAGGCGCTGGGTGCCCTGCGCCGGCGCGGCATCGACGTCCGCCTCGGCGTGACGGTCAAGGAGGCCCGCGAGGGCGAGACCGAGCTGACCGACGGCTCCACGATCCCCAGCCGCACGCTGATCTGGGGCGCCGGCGTCGCCGCCAGCCCGCTGGTCGCCACGCTGGACCGGCCGCTGCAGAAGGGCCGGCTGGTGGTCGAGGCCGACCTGTCCGTGCCCGGTGCCGACGGCGTGTTCGCCGGTGGCGACGCCGCCGCCGTCCCGGACCTGGCGCGCCGCGGGGACGAGGGCACGCCGGTCACCCCGCCCACCGCGCAGCACGCGCAGCGGCAGGGCACCGCGCTGGGCCGCAACGTCGCCGCCAGCCTGGGCTTCGGGCGGGCCAAGCCCTACCGGCACCGCGACCTCGGCCTGGTGGCCGACCTCGGTGGGTGGGACGCGATCGCCAAGCCGCTGGGCATCAAGCTGCACGGCCCGCTGGCCAAGGCCGTCGCCCGCGGCTACCACCTCTACGCGCTGCCCTCGATGGCCAACCGGGTGCGGGTGGGCAGCGACTGGCTGCTCGCCGCGCTGCTGCCGGCCCAGTCGGTCGAGGTCACCCGGATCCGTCCGGACCAGGCCCTGGTCAGCACCGCCCAGCAGTCGCAGGCGCACCTCAGGCGCTGACACCCCGCCGGCTGCGGCCGGCGTGGCAGTCTGCTGGCGTGCGGACGGCCCGGCGACTGGTGGCGTGCAGCCTCGTGCTGGCCGCCACCAGCGGCTGCGGCGTCGGGGCGGCCCTCGGCCAGCAGCCGGCGACGACGTCGGTCGACGTCGCCCCCGACCCCGTCGCGTCCCCGACGACCACGACGGCCTCGGCCCCGGCCGACCCCGTCCTGGTCGTCCGGGCGCCGCTGGGCGGGGCGGCCGGGTCCGACGAGCTGACCGTCACGCGGGGGCGCACCCAGACCGGGCTGGTGCCGCCGATGCCGGGCTGGTCGGCGGAGTGCCCGGTCGACTTCCCGGCGCTGCAGTACGTGCCGCTGGAGGTCCAGGTGGACGGCGACGACCTCGCCGGGCACCTGACCGTGGAGACGACCGCGGCCACCCCGTCCGACATCGGCCCGATCGGGGTGTTCTTCGACGGCGCCGCCGAGCCCTACTGCCAGGGCGACCCGGCGTTCGCGCTGACCGACACGTTCTGGTCGCACGGCAACTCCGGCCGGGCCACCGCCTACGTGGTGCTGCAGGACGCGGTCACCCCGGCGACACCGGCCGGGCGGCCCGAGGTGTTCAGCACCCTGGAGATCCGCATCGACCACCTGCGCACGCACTCCGGCGGCGACGTGCCGTTCACCCCGCAGACCCCGGTCGTCGGGGCCCTGTGCGCCGACGACCCCGACGCGGTCTGCGTCTCGCTGCCCTGACCGCGACACTGGACCGGTGACCGACCTCCGCTTCTGGTTCGACCCGGTCTGCCCCTTCGCCTGGCTCACCAGCCGCTGGGTCGAGGAGGTCGCGCGGCAACGGGAGTACAGCGTGCAGTGGCGGTTCATCTCGCTGCGGCTGCTCAACGCCCACGTCGACTACGCCAACCAGTTCCCGCCCGAGTACGAGGCCGGGCACACCGCCGGCCTGCGGCTGCTGCGCGTCGCGGCGCGGGTCCGCGACGAGCACGGGGACGCCCGCGTCGGCGCGTTCTACACGGCGGTCGGCACCGGCATCCACGACGCCGAGCCCACCGGCGGCACCCCGGGCCACGACCGGCGCGGCACCCGGGAATTCCTCGATCCGGTGCTCGCCGACCTCGGTCTCCCGGCCGGGCTCGCCGATGCGCTGGACGACGAGGCCCTCGACGCACGCATCCAGGCCGAGACCGACGAGGCGCTGGCGCTGGCCGGCAAGGACGTCGGCACCCCCATCCTGCAGTTCGGCCCGCCGGACGGGCTGGCCTTCTTCGGGCCGGTGATCAGCCGCCTGCCCGCGCCCGAGGACGCCGTCGCGCTGTGGGACCACGTGGTGGGGCTGGCCGCGTTCCCGGGCTTCACCGAGCTCAAGCGGTCGCTGCGCGAGCGCCCCCAGCTGCGCAGCTTCGGCGTGGAGCCCGGCGAGGTCGGCCAGACCGAGGACTGGCACGGCGGGAGCAGGCGGCAGAAGCGGTGACCGACCGCTAGCGCGGCCGGGCCAGCTGCTTGTGCAGGGCGGCCTTGACCGGGTCGGGCAGCACCGCGTTCACCGCGCCGAACACCCGGACCAGCGGCGAGGCGGCGTAGACGGTGCGGCGGCCGGCCAGCAGGGCCTCGACGCCCTGCCGGGCCACGTCGGCCGGGTCGTCCTTGGGGCCCTTCCCCATGAGGCTGCCCAGCAGCCCGGCCCGGTCGAAGAAGTCGGTGTCCACGGGTCCGGGCATCAGCGAGGTCAGGGTGACGCCGGTGCCCGCCAGCTCGCTCTGCAGGGCCTCGGTCCACGACTGCACGAACGACTTCGACGCGTTGTAGACCGCCTGGTACGGCCCCGGCATGGTGGCCGCGATCGAGGAGAGCACCAGCACCCGGCCCCGGCCGCGGGCCACCATCCCCGGCAGCAGCAGCCGGGCCAGGTGCACCGTCGAGCGGACGTCCAGGTCGACCACGGACAGGATGTCCTCGAGCTCCTGCTCCACGAACGCGCCGCCCGCGCCGACGCCGGCGTCCAGGACCAGCACGTCCAGCGGGCGCCCGGCGGCCTCGGCGGCGTCGGCCAGGTCGGCGACGGACGCGGCGCTGCGCAGGTCGCCGACCACCTCGGTGACCGACCCGCCGCGGGCACCCACCCGCCGGGTGGTGAGGGCCAGGCCGTCGGCGTCCTCGGCGGCGATGAGCAGGTCGTGGCCCTCGCGGGCGAGCCGGTCGGCGATCTCGCGGCCGATGCCGCTTGAGGCGCCGGTGACCAGGGCGAGGGGGCGCTGCGCTGTCGTCATGGCAGGCCCGCTACCCGCGCCGCCGTCCGCACCACGCGGGTCCGGCCCAGGTTGGCCCGGGCGGGCCAGCCCTCGTCCCGGTCGGCTCAGCGCAGGTAGGAGGCGCCGTTCACGTCGAGGACGGCGCCGCTGCACCACAGGGCGTCCGGGCCGGTCAGGAACGCGACCGCGGCGGCCACCTCCGGCGGCTCCCCGACCCGGCCGAATGGGCTCTGCGCCCGGATGCCGTCGCCGACCGGTCCGGCCAGCAGGGACGTCGCCATGTCGGTGGCCACGAAGCCCGGGGCCACCGCGCTGACCGCGATGCCGTGGCCGCCCAGGGCCAGGGCGAGGGACTGGGTCAGCGAGTGCACGGCGGCCTTGGACGCCCCGTAGGCCATGGCCTGCGGCTCGCCCCGGTAGGCGCCGCGGGAGCCGACGGTGACGATCCGGCCGCCCTCGGGTCCCTCGGGCCGGTCCAGCAGGTGCCGGACGACCTGCCAGCTGACGTTCGCCGTCCCGACGAGGTTGACCGACAGCACCTTCTGCCAGGACGCCTGCCACTGCTCGTAGTCGGAGTCCTCGATCACCAGCGGGTCGTGGGCGGCGGCGTTGTTGACGAGGACGTCGACCCCGCCGAGCCCGGTCACGGCGTCGGCGACGAGCCCGGCGACGGCGGCCGGGTCGGCGAGGTCCCCGGAGACCAGGACGTGGCCGTCGCCGGGCAGCGCATCGAGCACGCCCCTGGCGGCGTCGACGTTCGTGCCGGCGTGCACGGCGACCGCGTCACCGCGGGCGGCCAGGGCGTGGGCGATCGCGGCGCCGATGCCGCGGGAGGATCCGGTGACCAGGGAGCGGGTGCGCACCCCCGGCACGGTAGCCACCGGGCTCAGTCCCGCGGCACCCCGGCCAGCAGCTGCTCGCACAGCTGCATCGTCACGACGTTGGCCTCGGCGCTGCCGTCGGGGGCCACGGGGGTGGCGGCGAAGTCGACCAGCTCGCCGACGAAGCCACGCAGGTGCAGGTCCTGCTCACCGCCGGACATCGTGCTGACCGCGGGGACGAGACGCTCGACCCGCTCCTGCGGTGCGTGCCAGTCGCCGCTGCCGCCGGACCGGATCTCGGTGACGCTGGAGTCGACCACCTGCACCACCGCCTGCTCGAAGGCCACCTCGACGACGTCGACCTCCGAGGAGTGGGCGGGCAGCGAGGCCAGCCGCAGGGTGCCGTGCACCTGCGGCACCACGGTGAGCAGCGCGCTCAGCGTCGACCCCGAGGCGTGGGTGGAGACGGCGACCTGCACGGAGTGCGGTGCGCCGAGCAGGTAGGGCACCAGGTCGACGTGGTGGACGGCGGCCAGGGTCAGGAACGACGCGACGTCGGGGGCGAACGCCCGCGCATCGGCGGCGAACCGGACGTCGAAGCCCACCGGCGGCCCGAACCGGCCCGACCGGACCAGGTCGCGCAGCCCGACCAGGGCCGGCGCGTGCCGCTTCATGAACCCGGCCCGGAGCACCACCCCGGCGTCGGCGGCCAGGTCGGCGAGGTGGCGGGCCTGCACCGCGTCGGTGCCCAGCGGCTTCTCGCACAGCACGTTGCGGCCGGCGGCGAGGACCGCGGCCACGATGTCCGGCTGGTCGGCCGGCTGGGCGCAGACCACGACGTGGCGCACGTCGGGCTCGCCGGCCAGCAGATCGGTCACCGAGCCGTACGGCGTCCCGGTCGAGCCCACGGCCGCCAGGGCCGCCCGGGACCGCTCGACGTCCCGGGTGGCCAGTGCAGCGATCTCCAGGCCGGCCGCCCGCATCGCCGGGACCAGGTTGACCCGGGCGTGGTGCCCGGCCCCGACGAGGGCGACCCGCGCGGCGGGCCCCGTCACCGGCCCTCGGCGATGGCCCTGACGGCGGCCAGCGTCGCCGGGATGCCGCTGCGCGCCGCCTCCTGACGGGTGGCGATCTCGTGCGCCGCCCGCGCGCCGTGCTTCTCGGCCATGAACTGCTGGCCGGCGTCGGTGAACTCCCACGACTCGGTCAGCCGGGTGCCGCCCTCGACCGGCTCCAGGTCGTAGCGCCAGAACACCTTGCGGTCGTTGACGCTCCAGGCGAAGGACCGGGGCCGGTCGGCCTGCTCGACGGTCGACCGGGTCTCCCAGGTGCGTCCCGGGGTCTCCTGCCGGCCACCGAACACGTCGCCGACCGCCCCGGTCCCGCCGTCGAGCCACCAGCACTCCCGGCACTGCGGGCTCCACTCGCCGGTCCGGGTCACGTCGGAGACCAGGTCGTAGACGACCTCCGGGGGAGCGGCGACGACGATCGAGTCCGACAGGTGCAGGCTGCTCATGCGGTCAGTGTGGCCGTCCCCGGCCCCGCGGTCAGGCGACGGTGCGGTCGGCGGCCTGGTCGGTGCGCACCGGGTCGGCGGCGGTGCCGTGCAGGCCACCGGTCTGCGCGACCTCGAAGTCGGGCCCGAGCTTCTCCAGCGCCAACCGGCCGTAGACCTGCTGCTGGGTCGCCACCCGCTGGGCGCGGCCCTTGCCCAGGAAGGACACGATCCAGCTGAACGTGGTGGTCAGCCGGCTCTTGAACCCGACGATGTAGACCAGGTGGACCAGCAGCCACATCATCCAGGCCAGGAACCCGGTCACCTTGAACTTGCCGAGGTCGGCGACGGCCTTGTAGCGGCTGATGGTCGCCATCGAGCCCTTGTCGTGGTACTCGAACTTCTCCTTGTGCGTGCGGCCGGTGACGTTCGCGGCGATCCGGTCGGCGGCGAAGCGCCCACCCTGGATGGCCACCTGGGCGACGCCGGGCAGCTTGTCCAGGCTCATCATGTCGCCGACCACGAACACCTCGGGGTGCCCGGGCAGGGTCAGGTCGGGCTGCACCTCGACCCGGCCGGCCCGGTCGATCTGCACGTCGCACTGCTGGGCCAGCAGGGCGCCCAGCGGGCTGGCCTGCACGCCGGCGGCCCAGATCTTGGTGGCCGCGGTGACCCGGCGGGTGGTGCCGTCCTTGGTGTCCTTGACGTCCAGGCCGTTGGCGTCCAGGCCGGTGACCATGGCGCCGAGCTGGATCTCCACGCCGATGTCGCGCAGCTGCTTGGCCGCGTTCTGCTGCAGCTTCTCGGCGAAGGGCGGCAGGACGACGGGGGCGGCGTCCATCAGGATGACCCGGGCGGTCTTCGGGTCGATGTTGCGGAAGTTGTCCTTCAGGGTGCGGCGGGCCAGCTCGGCGATCTGGCCGGCCATCTCCACCCCGGTGGGGCCGGCGCCGACGACGACGAAGGTCAGCAGCCGGTCGATCTCGGCGGGGTCGGTGGCGACCTCGGCCATCTCGAAGGCGCCCAGGATGCGGCCGCGCAGCTCGAGGGCGTCGTCCACGCTCTTCATGCCGGGGGCGAACTGGGAGAACTGGCTGTTGCCGAAGTAGGACTGCCCGGCACCGGCGGCCACGATGAGGTGGTCGTAGGAGTGCACGGTCTCCCGACCCAGCAGCCAGGAGGTGACGGTCTGGTCGGCCAGGTCGATGTCGACGACCTCGCCCAGGACCACCGAGGCGTTCTTCTGCTTCTTCAGGATGTCCCGGGTCGGCGGGGCGATCTCGCCCTCGGAGATGATCCCGGTGGCCACCTGGTACAGCAGCGGCTGGAAGAGGTGGTGGCCGGTCTTGGCCACCAGCGTGATGTCGACGTCGGCCTTGCGGAGCTTCTGGGCGGCGAAGAGCCCACCGAAGCCGGAGCCGATGATCACCACGCGGGGACGGCGGGCAGTGGTCGCGTTGGTGGGCACAGCAGCTCCGGATGTCGTCATGATGTCTCCATCGTCCCACGCGGCGGCCCGCGCGGAGGCGTGGACCCGACGTCCGTGTCCCCCGGTGTGGCGACGTCGCACACAGCCTGCCCCCAGCCGGGCCCCGGCGCCACGGTGCGGCCGGGCATCCGTGCTCGGGTGCCCGGCCGCGCCGGAGGTCAGCGCTGGTTCTTGCGGGCCACCCAGGCCTGGGTCAGCAGGCCGAGGCCGATGCCGAGCATCCAGACGTCCTTGGAGACCGGCAGGCCGTCCTGGGTGGGGGCCACGGACTTGCCGGGCTTGGTCATGCCCGGGGTGCGCAGGTACAGGCCCAGCAGGCCGCCGGCGAACCCGGTGAGCGCGGCACCCGCGATGGCGGTGGGCACGAACGGGGTCAGCAGCGCCGCGCCGATCGCGATCTCCGCGGTGGACAGGCCCTTGGCGAAGGTGGCCGGGGCGACCTTCGACAGGAAGGGGTAGGTGCCCGAGGCGAAGCCGTGCAGGCCGGCGGCGGTGCCCTCGTCGGCGTTCCGCTTGCCCAGGCCCGAGTTCAGGATGAAGGCACCGGTGGCCAGGCGGGGGGCGATCTCGGCGGCGGTGATGGGCAGGCGCATGGTTCCTCGTTCAGCAGGGGGCGGGGGTTCGATCCTCCCTCACCCCGGGCGACGACGGGGCTCAGCGCCCGGCGCGGCGGGAGCGGCCCGCGGGCTGCTGCCCGGCCCGGGCAGCCAGCTCGGCGCGGGTCCGGGCCGGACCGGCCGACCGGCCACCGCCACCGCCGGAGCGGGCCGGCGCACCCGACCGGGCACCGCCGCCGCCACCGGACGCGCCGCCGCCACCGGCGCCGCGCCGGCGACCGCCGCCACCGCCGCCGCCCTGGGGCTGCTCGACGACCGGGGCCGGCTCCACGTAGGGCGCGGCCGGACCGGTCAGCGCGACGATCTCCCGGGCACCGGGCTTGATCGCCGACACCTCGGGGGTGATCCCGGCCTGGCGGGCCAGCAGCCGCACCTCACCGGCCTGGTCGGGGGTGGCGATGGTGACCACGGTGCCGCCGGCACCGGCGCGGGCCGTACGGCCCGAGCGGTGCAGGTAGGCCTTGTGCTCGGCCGGCGGGTCGACGTGGACGACGATCGCGACGTCGTCGACGTGGATGCCGCGGGCGGCGATGTCGGTGGCGCACAGCACCCGCGTCGTCCCGGAGGTGAAGGCTTCGAGGTTGCGCTCGCGGGCGTTCTGGCTCAGGTTGCCGTGCAGGTCGACGGCGGGGACGCCACCGGCGGTGAGCTGCTTGGCCAGCTTCTTGGCCTGGTGCTTGGTCCGGGTGAACAGCACGACCCGGTCCAGCCCGGAGGCGAGCTCCTTGACGACCTGGCTCTTGTCCAGCGCGTCGACCCGGAACACGTGGTGGGTCATGGTCGACACCGGCGCCACGGCCGGGTCGACCGAGTGGGTGCGCGGGTTGTCCAGGTAGCGCTTGACCAGGACGTCGACGCCGTTGTCCAGGGTGGCGGAGAACAGCAGCCGCTGGCCGACCTTGGGGGTCCGGTCCATGAGCCGCTTCACGCCGGGCAGGAAGCCCAGGTCGGCCATGTGGTCGGCCTCGTCGAGGATGGTGATCTCCACGGCGGACAGGTCGCAGTGACCCTGGCCGATGAGGTCCTCGAGCCGGCCGGGGCAGGCGATGAGCACGTCGATGCCGCCGGAGAGGGCCTGCACCTGCGGGTTCTGGCCGACCCCGCCGAACACGACGGTGGTCTTCATGCCGACCGCGGTGGCCAGCGGGGCGACGACGGCGGCGACCTGGTTGGCCAGCTCGCGGGTCGGCACCAGGATCAGGCTGCGCGGCTTGCGCGGCAGGCGCTTGGAGGTCGAGGCGGCCAGCCGGGCGACCAGCGGCAGCGAGAAGGCCAGCGTCTTGCCCGAGCCGGTGCGGCCGCGGCCGAGCACGTCCTTGCCGGCCAGGGTGTCCGGCAGCGTCGCGACCTGGATCGGGAACGGCGCAGTGATGCCGCTGGCGGTCAGCGTCTCGACCAGCGGGGCCGGCACGCCGAGGGCGGCGAAGGTGGTGTCGGTCGGCAGCACGGACGCCGGCGCCTGGGCGGGCACCGTGCGGGCCGGCGCCGGGGTGGCGGGCCGGGGGGCGCGCTCGGCCGGGGCCGCGGCCTGCGGGGCGGCGTCCTCGGTCAGCTCGGTGGTCTGGTCGGTGGTCTGGTCCGTCGTCTGGTCGACGACCTGCTCGGCGCCGGCACCGTTGCCGCGACCGCGGCCACCGCGGCGACGGCGCCGGCCGGCGCCGGGCTCGCCCGGGGTCTCCGGGCGTGCGGGCTCGTGCCGGGTGACCAGCGGCTGGGGGGCGGACGAGCCGGGGGACCGGAACGCGGGGGACTGGCGGGCGGCGCCGGCACCGCCCGGGCTGGTCGCGCGGCGGCGGGGTCGGGCGGGGGAGTTCTCGGGGGTCACGATGGTGTCCTCACCATGTCGGTGGCCACCGTCCGTCGCCAGGGCGGGGCCGCCGGGGTGGAAGCACCCTGGTGGCCGCACCGTCCGGTCGGACGTCGGGTCGCCGGCGCGCCTCGGTGGCGCTGCCTCTGCGCCGACGTCGGGTCCACCCGCTCAGGGACGAGCAGGGGGCGGCGCCGGTGATCACCACTGTGCCACGTCGAGGGCGCCGGGACGGCCACCGCGGGGGAGTCGGTGGTCACACGTGGTGGCCCCGGCGGGCGTGGGACGGCGGTGGTGGGGTATCACGGACCCTCGTGACCGCAGCGTGACCGCCACCGAGCAGCAGACCGGCTCCGCCGACGAGACCTACGAGCCCGACCCCCGCCGCTGGCGGGCGCTGTCGGTGACCCTCGTCGCCGGGTTCATGACCCTGCTCGACGTCAGCATCGTGTCGGTGGCGCTGCCCTCGATGCGCGAGGCGCTGGACGCCTCGGCCAGCGGGGTGCAGTGGGTGGTGTCGGGCTACGCGCTGACCTTCGGCCTGG
Source organism: Klenkia terrae (assembly GCF_037083865.1). Lineage (NCBI taxonomy): Bacteria > Bacillati > Actinomycetota > Actinomycetes > Geodermatophilales > Geodermatophilaceae > Klenkia > Klenkia terrae. Next base: position 21,908 of record NZ_JBAPLV010000028.1, read on the forward strand.
TGCTCGTCCCGGCCGGCCGGCTGGGTGACGCCTTCGGTCGGCGCCGGATCTTCCTGGTCGCCCTGGCCGGGTTCGTGCTGGCCAGCGCGGCCGCCGGGGCGGCCCCGAACGCCGAGCTGCTGGTGGCGGCCCGGCTGCTGCAGGGCGTGGCCGCCGGCTTCCTGGCCCCGCAGAACTCCGCGCTGATCCAGCAGCTGTTCCGCGGCCCGGAGCGCGGCAAGGCGTTCGGGCTCTTCGGCGCCACCGTCGGGTTGTCCACCGCGATCGGCCCGGTCGTCGGCGGGCTGCTGATCGGGCTGTTCGGGGAGGACCTGGGCTGGCGGGCGATCTTCTTCGTCAACGTGCCGATCGGCGTCGTCGCGCTGGTGCTGGCCGCCCGCCTGCTGCCCAAGGGGCGCCCGACGGGCACCAGCACCGACATCGACGTGGTGGGCACCGTGCTGCTGGGCCTGGGCGCGGTGCTCGTGCTGCTGCCGCTGGTGCAGGCCGAGTCCGGCGGGCTGAGCCGGCTGTGGTTCCTCTTCCTGCTCGGGGCCGCGGCTCTGGCGGCCTTCACCTGGTGGGAGCGGCGCGTGGTGGCGCGCGGGCGGGAGCCGGTGTTCGACGTCCGGCTGCTCACCCAGACCCGGGGCTACGCCGCCGGCGTGGCCGTGGGCACCGTCTACTTCATCGGGTTCAGCGGCATCTGGCTGGTCTTCGCCCTCTACTTCCAGACCGGGCTGGGCTGGACGGCGCTGCACTCGGGCCTCTCGGTCATGCCCTTCGCCATCGGGGCGGCGGGCTCCGCCGCGCTGGCCGGGCGGCTGGTCAGCCGGTACGGCCGGCTGCTCACCGTCCTGGGCCTGACCGTGGTGTCGGTCGGGCTCATCACCACGGCGCTGCTGGTCGCGCTGGTGCCGCCGGACGTGCTGACCTGGGCCGTGCTGCCCGCGCTGTTCGTCGCCGGCCTGGGCGGTGGGTTCGTGATCAGCCCCAACATCACGCTGACCCTGCGCGACGTGCCGGTGCGGATGGCCGGAGCCGCCGGCGGCGGGCTGCAGACCACGCAGCGGTTCGGCGCGGCGCTGGGCTCCGCCGTCCTGCCCGGGTTGTTCTACGTCGTCCTCGGGTCCACCGACGGGGACTACCCGACCGCGGCCGGCATCGCGCTGGGCGTCGCCGTGCTCGGCGCGCTGGGCGCGCTGGTGATCGCCGTGCCCGACTGGCTGCGCGACCGCAGGGCCGACGACGGCGCCCGGACGGCGACCCGGCACGAGCACGCCGACCTGCACTGAGCCCCCGTCGGCTCAGCCGGGGAGGACCGCCGGGGGGACGCCGCGGAACGTGCGGCGGTAGGCCTGCGGGGCGACCCCGATCGCGGCGTGCAGGTGCTGGCGCAGCGAGGTGGCCGTGCCGAACCCGGACTCCTCGGCCACCCGGTCCACCCCGGCGTCGGTGGTCTCCAGCAGGTGCCGGGCCAGCTCCACCCGCTGCCGGGTCAGCCAGCGCAGCGGGCTCAGGCCGGTCTCCTCGCGGAACCGCCGGGTGAAGGTGCGCACGCTGGTGCCGGCGTGCGCGGCCAGCTGCTCGAGGGTCCACGGCCGGTCCAGGTGCTGCTGCACCCACGCCCGGGTGGCCGCCGTCCCGGTGCCGTCGGGGTCGGGCACCGGGCGGTCGACGAACTGGGACTGGCCGCCGTCCCGCCAGGGCGCCACCACCCGGCGCCGGGCGATCCGGGTGGCCGTGGCGCTGCCGTGGTCGCGGCGCACCACGTGCAGCAGCAGGTCGATGCCGGCGGCGTTGCCGGCGCTGGTCAGCACGTCGCCGTCGTCGACGTAGAGGACGTCGGGGTCCAGCCGGACCTGCGGGTGCAGCCGGGCGAACCGCTCGGCGTGCAGCCAGTGCGTGGTGGCCGGTCGGCCGTCCAGGCGACCGGCCGCGGCCAGCACGAACGCCCCGGTGCAGATGGACACCAAGCGCGCCGGGCCCTGCAGCGCCTGCGCGACGCCGTCGGGCAGCTCGGCCGTGCGCAGCAACGCACCCCCGGCCACCCCGGGGACGACGACGGTGTCCGCGCCAGCCACCAGGTGGGGTCGGCGATCGCGGCCTACTCCGCCGGCGTCGTCCGCGACGTGACCGGCACCTACGACGCGGCCTGGTACGGCGCGGCGCTGCTGAGCCTGGTCGCGGCCGGTCTGTCCGTCGCCATCCGCACGGGGCGGGCACCGGCGCCGGCACCCGCCCCCGAGGAGGCAGCCGCGGAGGACGCGGTCCTCCGCGGCTGACCGGTCAGCGGCGCCGGGCGTCCCGCTTCGCGCCGCGGCGGCGGGAGTCCAGGAACTCCCCGCCCTTGCGCAGGCCGCGGGACAGCGAGGTCGGGCCGTTCTTCCGCTCGAGCGAGGTGCCGGCGCGCTGCAGCACCTTGGCCACCAGCGGGGCGGCGACGGTCAGCAGCAGCCAGGTGCGCAGACGACGGGTCAGGAACAGCCACATGGGGGAAGCACTCCAGGAGGTCGAGGGGTTCCGGTCGATGCTGCCGTCCCCGGGCCGATCCCGCCCGCTCAGTCCTCGTGGCCGTCGCGCTGGTCGGGGGCGAACGGCCACTCCTCGAACGACCGCACCCGGCCGTCGTCGGCGAACTCCAGCACCCACAGGTCCCGCCACCGGCCGTGGTTCCCCTCGGCCGAGGCGTAGTCGACCTCGGCCCGGACGACGGCGACCGCACCGTCGACGGCCAGCACCCGGTAGCCGGCGGTGAACTCCTCGTCCGGGCCGTCCCGCTCGCCCTCCCACCAGGACGCGAGCGCGGCCAGCCCGCGGACCGGCTCCCGCCAGGGGGAGGGTGAGTACGTGGCGTCGTCGGTGAACAGCCCGGCCAGCCCGTCGGTGCCCGGCGAGCGCCAGGCCCGCTCGTAGCCGGCCAGCCAGGCGCGGACGTCGTCGTGGGTCATGCGCCCCTGCCTACCGGGGACGACGGCGGCTCACCAGGGGAGCGGCCCGTCGTCGTTGGAGTAGGTGCCGGTCGGGCCGCCGTCGGGGAGCGTGGCCAGCCGGATCGGCGTCCGGGCGCCCTCCTCGGGGGTGCGGGTGCCGCGGTGCCCGTTGAGGTCGGTGGACACGAAGCCGGGGCAGCCCATGTTGACCAGGATCCCGGTGTCCTTGAGCTCCTTGGCGTACTGCACGGTGACCGCGTTGAGGTAGGTCTTGGACGGCGAGTAGGCCGCCGACAGCGGGCCGGTGGTGCCGTCGTCCGCGCTCTGCAGCGTCAGCGACCCCACCCCGCTGGACACGTTCACGATCCGCGGGGACGGCGAGCGGCGGAGCATCGGCAGCACGGCGTTGGTCAGCCGGATCACGCCCCAGACGTTGACCTCGACCGCCGCGCGGACGGCCGCCATGTCCACCTCGCTGGGCGTCTGCACCCCGCCGCCGGTGACCCCGGCGTTGTTCACCAGCACGTCGAGCCCGCCGCGGGCCTCGAGCAGCGCGGCCGCCGCGGCCACGCTGGCGTCGTCGGTGACGTCCAGCGGGACGCCGAACGCGTCCACCCCGGCCTCCCGCAGCCGGGCCACGGCGGCCTCCCGGCGCTCGTCGTCCCGGGCGCCGACCCCGACCGCCCAGCCCAGCCGGCCGAGGCCGGCCGCGATCTCGTACCCGATGCCCTTGTTCGCGCCGGTGACCAGCGCTGTCGTCGTCATGCCCCCAGCGTCGTCCCGGTCGGGGTGGTCGCGCCAACACCGATCGGGTGGCCATCGATGCTCGCCGGGTATGGATCGGCGTACCGTCGCCCGACGTGGAGACCCGGGAGCTGCGCTACTTCGTCGCCGTCGCGGAGGAGCTGCACTTCGGCCGGGCCGCCCAGCGGCTGGGCATGGCGCAGCCGCCGCTGTCCCGGGCGGTCGCCCAGCTGGAGCGCCGGCTGGGCACCCCGCTGCTGACCCGGACCAGCCGGGTGGTCGCGCTGACCGGGGCCGGCGAGGTGCTGCTGCGCGAGGGCCGGGCTGCCCTGGCCGCGGTCGAGGCCGCCGAGCGGCGCACCCGTCGGGCCGCGCCGGACCGGGCCGGGGTCGTGCTGGCGGTGAAGGCCGGGGCGTCGGCGGAGCTGCTGGCCAAGCTGCTGGACGCCTACGCCGCCGAACCGGGCGCTGTGCCGGTCGAGGTGCTGCTGTGCGGCATCGGCGAGCAGGGTCCGGTGCTGCGCGACGGTCGGGCCGACGTCGCCCTGCTGCACCGGCCCTTCGACGACCTGGCCGGCCTGGACGTCGAGGAGCTGGGCACCGAGGGCCAGCTCGCCGTCCTGCCGGCCGGGCACCCGCTCACCGGCCGGACCGACGTCGTCCTGGCCGACCTGGCGGACCTGCCCGGTCTGCCCGCCGCCCGGTGGCCCGGTCACCCCGCCGGGCCCGGGCCGCAGATCCGCGACCACGCCCAGCTGCTGCAGCTCATCGCGCTGGGCCGGACCTACGCGGTGCTGCCGGACTCGGTGCGGGCGCAGCTCCCCGAGGGCGTGACCGCGGTGCCGGTGCTCGACGCGCCGTCGGTCACGACGGTGGTCGCCTGGCCGCCGCAGAGCCGGTCCCGGGCCGTCGCCGACCTGGTGCGGACCGCCCTGCGGCTCTAGCTCCGTTCGGCGTGGATCAGCTGCGACGAGGGATGTGCATCCTGCGTTACCGACGTCGGCGGCTGAGGATGCACGGTGGTCGTCGCACCTGATCCACGCCGTGCAAGGTCAGGCTTGGGCGAGGGCGCTCCGGGCGCCCAGGTCGGCGCGCACCAGGTCGGCGGCCCGCTCGGCGATCATGATCGTCGGGGCGTTGGTGTTGCCGCGGACCAGCGTCGGCATCACCGAGGCGTCGACCACCCGCAGCCCCTCGATGCCGTGCACCCGCAGCTGCGGGTCGACCACCGCGTCGGCGTCGGTGCCCATCCGGCACGAGCCCACCGGGTGGTACAGCGACTCCAGGGTGTCGCGCACCGACTGCCGCAGCTCCGCCCGGGTGGACCGGGTACCGCCCGGCGACCACTCCTCGGCGAGCACCTTCGCCAGCGGCCCGACCGCGGCGATGTCGCGGGCCTTCTCCACCCCGGTGACCAGGGCCTCGAGGTCGCGCTGCTCGGTCAGGTAGCCGGCGTCGATCGCCGGGGCCCAGGTCGGGTCGGCCGAGCGCAGCCGCACCGATCCGCGCGACTCCACCCGGACCAGGACGGCGCACGCGGTGAACGCGTCCACGTCGGGGTCCACCCGGGCCTGCTGCCAGTACTTCACCGGCAGGAAGTGGTACTGCAGGTCGGGCTCGGCCAGCGCGTCGTCGGACCGGGTGTACAGCCCGGCCTCGGCCAGGTTGGACGTCAGCGGACCGCGGCGGGCGCCGAACCACTGCGCGTACCCGGCCGGGGACTCGCCGCGGAACAGCGACTTCCCGCTGCGCACGTGCCAGATCGTGGGCACCAGCGGGTGGTCCTGCAGCCCACCGCCGACCCCGGGCAGGTCGTGGACGACGTCCACCCCGACCGAGCGCAGGTGGTCGGCCGGCCCGATGCCCGAGAGCATGAGCAGCTGCGGGCTGTTGATCGCTCCGCCGGACAGCAGCACCTGCGGCGCGTGCACCTGCTGCAGCACCCCGTCGGCCACGTACTCCACGCCGGTGGCCCGGTCGCCGTCCAGCAGCACCCGGGTGACCCGGGCGCCGGTGCGCACCTCGAGGTTCGGCCGGTGCATCGCCGGGTGCAGGTAGGCGTCGGCGGCCGACCAGCGCCGGCCGCGCTTCTGGGTGAGCTGGTAGAGCCCGGCGCCCTCCTGCCGCGCACCGTTGAAGTCCGGGTTGCTCGGGTACCCGGCGGCGACCGCGGACTCCACCACCGCCCGGCTCCACGGGTGCGGCGAGCGCGGGTCCTCCACGCGCAGCGGTCCGCCGACGCCGTGGAACTCGTCGGCACCGCGGCCGTTGTCCTCCATCCGGCGGAACAGCGGCAGCACCGACTCGTAGGACCAGCCGGGGTCACCGGTCAGCTGCGCCCACTCGTCGTAGTCGGCCGCGGCACCCCGGATGTAGATCATCGCGTTGTTCGAGCTGCAGCCGCCGAGCATCTTCCCGCGCGGCCAGAACACCCGGCGGTCGGACGCCGCCGGCTGCGGCTCGGTCGCGTAGTTCCAGTCCCGGCGGGTGCGGAAGGTCTTGTAGAGCGCCGCCGGGATCTGCACCTCCAGCGCCCTGTCCGACCCGCCGGCCTCCAGCACGAGCACCCGCAGCGACGGGTCCTCGGTCAACCGGCCGGCCAGGGCGCAGCCGGCCGAGCCGGCACCGACGACGACGACGTCGTAGGTCACCGGTGCCGCCCGTGCACCAGGCCCATGACCCGGGCGAGGCCGTCGGCGGCCTTCGCCGGCCGGGCGAAGCTCATCAGCGGCACCGGCAGGGCGAACCGCTGCCGGGTGATCGCCTTGGCCCGGGTGAACTCGCGCAGGCCGTCCTCGCCGTGGATCCGGCCGAAGCCGCTGTCGCCCACGCCGCCGAAGGGCAACGACGGCACGCTGGCGAAGGTGATCACGGAGTTCACCGAGGTCATCCCGCTGCGCATCCGGCGGGCCAGGTCCATGCCGCGCTTGGCCGAGCCCGAGAACACCGAGCCGCCCAGGCCCAGCGACGTCCCGTTGGCGAGCTCGAGGGCCTGCTCGGCGTCGGCGACCCGGGTGATGGTGATCGTCGGGCCGAAGGTCTCCTCCTGCACCGCCGAGGACGTCTCGGGCACGTCCAGCAGCACGGTGGGTGCGACGAACCCGCCCTGCACGGTGCCGCCGGTGACCGCGCGCCCGCCGGTGGCCGCGGCGTCGTCCAGGTGTCGCTGCACCACGTCGGTCTGGCTGGGCATGGTCATCGGGCCGTAGGAGGCGCCGTCGTCGGAACCCGGGCGGATGCCGGCCACCTGCGCGGTGACCGCGGCGACGAAGGCGTCGTAGACCGGGGCCGTGGCGTAGACCCGCTCGATGCCGATGCAGGTCTGCCCGGCGTTGCTCATCGCGCCCCAGACCGCGGCGTCGGCGGCGGCGGCCACGTCGGCGTCGTCGTCCACGATCATCGCGTCCTTGCCGCCGCACTCCATGAGCACCGGGGTGAGGGTCTCGGCGCAGGTGGCCATGACCTTCCGGCCGGTGGCGGCTGACCCGGTGAACGCGACCTTGCCGACGCCGGCGCGGCACAGCGCCGCACCGGTCTCGCCGAGGCCGGTGACGACCTGCAGGGCGTCCGGCACGTCGGGGACGGCGGCGGCCCACGCCTCGGCCAGCCACGTGCCGATGGCCGGGGTGAACTCGCTGGGCTTGAACACCACGGCGTTGCCCGCGGCCAGCGCGTAGGCGATCGAGCCCATCGGGGTGAACACCGGGTAGTTCCACGGCCCGATCACGCCGACCACGCCGAGGGGCTGGTACTCCAGCACCGCCTGGTGGTTGGCGGCCAGCAGGCCGGGGTTCACGTTGCGCGGGCCGAGGGTCTTCCTGGCGTGCGCGCCGGCCCAGGCCAGGTGGTCGACGGCCAGCGTGATCTCCAGGATGGCGTCGGCGTGCGGCTTGCCGTTCTCCCGGTGCACCAGGTCGGCCAGCTCGTGCATCCGGCGGGCCAGGTAGCCGCGGTAGGCGGCCAGCCGGGTGCGCCGGCCGGCGAAGCCGAGGTCGCCCCACGCCTGCGCGGCGACCCGGGCCCGGGCCACGGCGGCAGCGACGTCCTCGGGGGAGTGCACCGGGAACTCGGCGACCAGGGCGCCGGTGGCCGGGTCCGTGGAGGGGAACGTGCCGGCTGCGTCCGGGGCGGCGGTGCCCCGGTCCTCGACGAGAGACATGGCCCGGATGCTACCCGCCGGTAGCGGTTGGGTGTTACGTGAGGTAACACCCAACCGCCACCGGCGGCGGGGCGGTCAGAACCAGCGCGGAGCGGCCTGGGCGCCGGGGGCGTGGCCGTGCTTGCTGTCGGCCTTCCCGCCGCCGCGCTGGGGCACCCCGGCGTGCGGGGTCCCGCTCAGCCGCTGCCACGTGGCGTGCAGCGAGAGCCACTGGCCCGGGGTGAGCGAGGCGGCGCGGGCGGTGGGCGGCAGGCCCTCGGACCGCAGCCAGCGCACCCCCTCCACGCCGGGCAGCCGGCCGCGGAGGACGGCGCCCAGGGCCTTGCCGGAGGCGGCGGTGATCGAGTGCACGAGGCGGTCGAAGCCCTCGCGCTCCTCGTCGGGGAGCGTCGCCCGGGCGGTGCCGGCGGCGGACTCGGGAGCGGGGGGATGGGTCATGGGGGACCTCCGAGCAGGAGTGGTCCGGGCAGGCTGCTGCCCGGTCGGTCGGGCGGGGACGTCGGCGGAGACGTGAGCGGTCACTCAGCCGAGCAGCAGCAGGGAACCCATGGCTCGAGAGGCTGGGGACGCCCCGAGCGCGCTGTCACGCGCTTTTCCGGTCCGTCCGACGGGCCTTGCGGGCCTTGCCGGCCTCCCAGCGCTCCCGGTCCTTGGCCCGCTTGCCGGCGTTGGCCTCGAACTTGGCCTTGCGGCGCCGGGCCCGGTCCATCTCGCGCTCCTCGAACGTGCTGCCCTCGCCCCACCCGCTGGCCAGGTGGCCCATCGCGACCAGCGCCCCGCCGAAGACCAGGACGGCGCTGCCGAGGATCGGGTCGAGGAGGAAGGCGCCGATCGTGGCCAGCACCCAGACGACGGCTCCGACCAGCACACGCTTGCTCATGCCCCCGAGTATCCGCCGTCCTGCTGAGCGCGGGCTGGCAGTCTCGGTGAGGATCGACGCATGACCAGCCCGCCGTTCCGCGCCGACCACGTCGGCAGCCTGCTGCGCCCCGAGTACCTGCTCACCGCCCGCGCCCGCTTCGCCGCCGGGGAGCTCGACGCCGACGGCCTGCGCGCCGTCGAGGACGAGGCGGTCGACGAGGTCGTCCGGATGCAGGCCGACCTGGGGCTGGCCACCGCCACCGACGGCGAGTTCCGCCGGGCCTCCTGGCACATGGACTTCATCTACTCGATCGGCGGGGTCGAGAAGGTGGAGGAGAACATCACCGTCCACTTCCGCAACGCCGACGGCACGCTGGACTACACGCCGGCCGGGCTGCGGGTCACCGGGCCGCTCCGGATCGACGAGCCGGTCTTCGCCGACGACTTCGCCCACCTGCAGGGTGCGGTGCAGCCCGACCAGACGGCGAAGCTGACGATCCCCTCGCCCTCGATGGTCCACTACCGGGGCGGCGCCGCGGCGATCGACCCGGCGGTCTACCCGGACGAGGACGCGTTCTGGGACGCGCTGAGCGCGGCCTACCGGCAGCAGGTCACCGGCATCGCCGCCCAGGGCTGCCGGTACCTGCAGCTGGACGACACCTCGCTGGCCTACCTCAACGACCCGGCGCAGCGCGCCCAGCTGGCCGCCCAGGGCCGGGACGCCGAGCACCAGCACGAGCGGTACATCCGGCAGATCAACGCCGCGCTGGCCGGCCGGCCCGAGGGCATGGCCGTGACCACCCACATGTGCCGGGGCAACTTCCGCTCCTCGTGGGCGGCCGAGGGTGGATACGACTTCGTCGCCGAGGCGCTGTTCGGCGGGCTGGAGGTCGACGGGTTCTTCCTGGAGTTCGACGACGCCCGCTCCGGCGGGTTCGAGCCGCTGCGCTTCGTGCCGCCGGGCAAGCGGGTGGTCCTCGGGCTGGTCACCACCAAGCGACCGGAGCTGGAGAGCAAGGACGACCTCAAGCGGCGGATCGACGAGGCCGCCCGGTTCGTGCCGCTGGACCAGCTGGCGCTGTCCCCGCAGTGCGGCTTCTCCTCCACGGTCGAGGGCAACGCGCTCACCCGGGACGAGCAGATCGCCAAGCTCGCGCTCGTGGTCGAGACCGCGGCCGAGGTCTGGGGCTGATCCAGCGCGCGGGTCTGGACGCGGAACGTGATCGGCCCGTAATCTGCGCGGTGAGCGGTTCAGTCCTCGGCCGCCGGTCCCTCCGTCCCGCGCGAGGTCGAGTCCACGATGACCACCGAGGTCGCTGCCGCCGTCCCCGCACTCCGCATCGAGGTCGCCGACGGCGGTGAGGGGGTGGTCGTCGTCCGGGTGGCCGGCGAGCTCGACACCGCCGCGGCGCCGGCGCTGTGCGGCGCGCTCGACGACGTGCTGGCCCGGCCCGGCGGCCGGGCGTGCGTGGTGGACCTGACCGGCGTGACGTTCCTGGACTGCGCCGGGCTGCACCCGGTGCTCCGGGCCCGCGCCGCGGCCTGCCGGTCGGGCCGCACGCTCACCGTCCGCGGCGGGACCGACCGTGCGGTCGGCCGGTTGCTGGAGCTCACCGGCCTCGAGGACGTGCTGGTCTGGCGGGTGGTCGGGTGAGGATGGCGGCATGACCGCCGACCTGCCCCCGCACCTGACCCGGCTCGCCGACCGCCTGGGCGCGCTGCTGGCCCCGCCCGCCCGCGAGGTCGGCCTGGCCGCGGCGCGCGCCCGGTTCGGCGAGCTGCTGGCCGCCGGGCTGGCCGGCCCCCCCGAGGTCGCCGTCGGCACCGTCGAGCTCGGCGCCGGGCTGACCGCGGACCGGTACGCCCCGGCCCGGCCGGGCGGGGCGACGGTGGTCTTCCTGCACGGCGGCGGGTGGACGGTGGGCACCGCGCAGGAGTACGCGGGCCTGGCCGCACGGCTGTGCGCCGGGCTGGACGCCGTCGTCCTCGCCGTCGAGTTCCGCCGCGCGCCCGAGCACCCGTTCCCGGCCGCGGTGGACGACGCCGTCGCCGCCGTCCGGTGGGCGCTGGCGCACGCCGACGACCCGGCCCGGGTGGTCGTCGCCGGCGACAGCGGCGGGGGCAACCTCGCGGCGGTGGCCTGCCAGCAGCTGCGCGACGCCGGGGGGCCGCAGCCCGCGGCGCAGCTGCTGCTGTACCCCTCGGTGGGCGCCGGGATCGACTGGCCGTCGGTCGCCGACCACGGCCGCTCGCCGTTCCTCGCCCTGGCCGACATGGGCTGGTACACCCGGAACTACCTGCCCGAGGGCGTCGCGCTGACCGATCCGCGGGTCAGCCCGCTGGGGGCGGCGGACCTGGCCGGGCTGCCCCCGGCGCTGGTGGTCACCGCCGAGGTGGACGCGCTGCGCGACTCCGGCCGGGCCTACGCCGCCGGGCTGGCGGCCGCCGGGGTGCCGGTCACCGCGCTGGACCTGGCCGACGTCCCGCACGGCTTCGCCCACCTGGTGGCCCTGGACCCGACGTGCGCAGCGGCCCTGGACGAGGTGCTCAGCGCTGTCCGCGGGCTGCCGGTGTTCAGCTGAGCCGAACGGCACGGCGCCCGGCATAACGGGCGCATAACGAAACACCTCACCGGATGTCGAAACCGGCTGCGGACCTTCCGGAACCTCACAGGTGGCACCTAGTGTCCCGGATCACGCGCCGGCTGTGAGCTGCTTCACCGTCGTCGCGACGCGCAACCTCCGACGACGAAGGGCGGCACGTGCTCACGGTCAGCAATCTCGAGGTCGTCTACGACGACGTCGTGCTGGTGCTGCGGGGGGTGAGCCTCGAGGTCCCCGACGGGAAGATCGTGGGCCTCCTGGGTGCCAACGGCGCCGGCAAGACGACCCTGCTCCGAGCACTGTCCGGCCTGCTGGACATCCACCACGGGGCGATCACCCGCGGGCAGATCACCCTGGACGGCGAGCGGATCGACCACCTGGACCCCCAGCAGGTCGTGGCCCGCGGCATCAGCCAGGTACTGGAGGGCCGGCGGGTGTTCGGCGAGTTCTCGGTCGAGGAGAACCTGCGGGTCGGTGCGCACACCCGGCCCAAGGAGCGCGCGGCCAACCTGGAGCGGGTCTACGACCTGTTCCCGCGGCTGCTCGAGCGCCGCACCCAGGCCGCCGGCTACCTCTCCGGCGGCGAGCAGCAGATGCTGGCCATGGGCCGGGCGATGATGAGCTCCCCGCGCTACCTGCTGCTCGACGAGCCCAGCCTGGGCCTCGCCCCGCAGCTGGTCGGCAGCATCCGCGACCTGATCGTGCAGATCAACGACAGCGGGACGACGGTCCTGCTGGTCGAGCAGAACGCCTCCATGGCGCTGTCGATCTCCGACCACGGCTACGTGCTGGAGACCGGCCGCGTGGTGATGGACAAGCCCGCCGCCGAGCTCCTCGACGACTCCGACATCCAGGAGTTCTACCTGGGCCTGGGCGCCGAGGGCGAGCGCAGCTTCCGCGACGTCAAGCACTACAAGCGCCGGAAGAGGTGGCTCTCGTGACCGCACCCGCGACCGCACCCGTGCTGGAGGTCGAGGGCGTCACGCTGCGGTTCAAGGGCGTCACCGCGATCAACGGGGCGACCTTCACCGTCGGCGAGCGCGAGCTGTTCGCGATCATCGGGCCCAACGGCGCCGGCAAGACCTCGGTGTTCAACGTGCTGTCGGGGGTGTACCGGCCGCAGGAGGGCTCGGTGCGCTTCCGCGGCGAGGACATCCTCGGCCAGCGCCCGAACAAGATCGCGGCCAAGGGCATGGCCCGCACCTTCCAGAACATCGAGCTGTTCGAGAACCTCACGGTCGTCGACAACCTCATGCTCGGCCGGGCCCACCAGGTCAAGTACGGCATGTTGGCCGCGATGGGCTGGGTCGGCCCCGCGCGCCGCAGCGAGCTGGCCGACCGCGCCGCCGTCGAGGAGATCGTCGACTTCCTGGAGCTGGAGTCCTACCGGCGCTTCCCGGTCGGCCTGCTGCCCTACGGCGTGCAGAAGCGGGTGGAGCTGGGCCGCGCGCTGGCCATGGAGCCCCAGCTGCTGCTGCTCGACGAGCCGGTGGCCGGCATGAACCTCGAGGAGACCGAGGACATGGCCCGCTTCATCATCGACATCCGCGACGAGCTGGGCCTGTCGATCCTCATGGTCGAGCACGACATGGGCCTGGTCATGGACCTCGCCGACCGGATCATGGTCGTCGACTTCGGCGTGCCCATCACCACCGGCACCCCCGCCCAGGTACAGCGCGACCCGAACGTGATCAAGGCCTACCTGGGCGAGGACCACGACACCGGCGGACGCCGCAAGAAGCAGACCGCCGACGAGGGGACGACGTCGTGACCACCACGCTCGAGCCGAGCACGCGGGGCACCGGGACGACGACGATCGTCACCCGGGTCCGCGACCGGGCGCAGGAGACCCCCAGCGGGGTCGCCATGCGGTCCAAGCAGAAGGGCCTGTGGCAGGAGACCAGCTGGGCGCAGTACTGGGACGACGTCCTGGACGTCGCCCACGCCCTGCTGGACCTGGGCGTGCAGCGCGGGGACCGGGTGGCCATCCAGTCGGAGAACCGCCGGGAGTGGCTGGTCGCCGACCTGGCCACCGTCGCCGTCGGCGCGGTGACCGTCGGGCTGTACCCGACCAACCCGCCCGCCGAGGTCGTGCACGTGCTGCGCGACTCCGGCGCCCGGGTGCTGCTGGCCGAGGACCAGGAGCAGCTGGACAAGGCGCTGGAGGTCTCCGGCGAGCTGCCGGCGCTGGAGCACCTGCTCTACGTCGAGCCCCGCGGCATCCGCGGCCGGTACACCGACCCGCGCCTGCTGTTCTGGGCCGACCTGCTGGCCCGCGGACGGGCGCACCGCGCCGCCCACCCCGGTGCCGTCGAGCAGGCCATGGCGCAGACCGGCAGCGGCGACCTGATGACCCTGATCTACACCTCGGGCACCACCGGGGCGCCCAAGGGCGCGATGCTCACCGTCGGCAACGTCGAGGCGACCATCGCCGCGCTGACCGGACCCGCCGGGTTGCTCGACCCCCCGGCCGGGCCGAAGGACCAGTCGCTGTCCTATCTGCCGCTGTGCCACGTGGCCGAGCGGATCTTCACCACCTGGAACAACGCCGCCACCGGCATCCAGGTGAACTTCGCCGAGTCGATCGACACCGTCCCGGAGAACCTGCGGGAGATCCAGCCGACCTTCTTCTTCGCCGTCCCGCGGATCTGGGAGAAGCTGCTGGCGAACGTGCAGATCAAGCAGTCGGCGGCCAGCCCGCTCAAGCGCAACGCGGGCAACCTGGGGCTGAAGCTGTCGGCCAAGGTCGCCACCGCGATGGAGGCCAACGGCGGCCGGCACACCGCCGGCAGCCGGGTGCTGCACGGCATCGCCTGGGTGCTGGTGGTCCGCGCGCTGCGCGAGCGGCTGGGCCTGCGCCGGGTGCGCTGGGCCGGCTGCGGCGCGGCGCCGGTGTCGGTGGACGTGCTGCGGTTCTTCCTCGGGCTGGGCGTGCCCGTCCACGAGGTCTACGGCATGACCGAGAACACCGCCTCGGCGACGGCCAACCGGCCCGGCCGGCTGCGGCTGGGCACCGTGGGGGAGCCGCACGACTCGGTCGAGCTGCGCATCGACGAGACCACCGGCGAGGTGCTCACCCGCGGGCCGGCCACGTTCGCCGGCTACTGGCAGCGGCCCGACGCCACCGCCGAGGCCGTCGACGCCGACGGCTGGCTGCACACCGGCGACGTCGGGGTGCTGGAGGACGGCCGGCTGCGGATCACCGACCGGATGAAGGACATCATGATCACCGCCGGCGGCAAGAACGTCGCGCCGTCGGAGATCGAGAACGCGGTCAAGGTGTCCCCGCTGATCAAGGAGTGCGTGGTCATCGGCGACCGCCGGGCTTTCCTGACCGCGCTGATCGGCATCGAGCCCGACACGGTCGGCGACTGGGCCCAGCGCGAGCGGATCGCCTTCACCACCTACCGCGACCTCACCGAGCGCGCCGAGGTGCAGGCACTCGTGCAGGGCATCGTCGACGAGGTCAACGCCGGGCTGAACCCGGTGGAGCAGATCAAGACGTTCCGGCTGCTGCCCAAGCTCCTCGAGCACGAGGACGGCGAGCTCACGGCCACCCAGAAGGTCCGCCGGTCCGCGTTGGCCGAGCGCTACTCGCCCCTCGTCGAATCCATGTACTCCAAGGGGGCCCGCTCGTGAGGGACGTCCTGCTGACGGTGGTGCGCGGGCTGGGCTTCGGCTCGGTCTACGCGCTGCTGGCCGTCAGCTTCGTGATCATCTACAAGTCGTCCAAGGTGATCAGCTTCGCCCAGCCGGCGCTCATGCTGGCCGGGGCGGTGCTGGTCAGCTACCTGGCCGGGCCGGTGGGCTTCTACCTGGCCGTGCCGCTGGCCGCGATCGCCATCGCGATGCTCGGGTGGGGTCTGGAGCGCACCACGATCCGGCCGATGATCGGCCGACCGGTGTTCGTCGTCGCGATCATCACCCTGGGCCTGGACATCGCGATCCGGGTCGTGGTGAACGTCTTCATCGGGCCCGACGTGCGCAACGTCGGCGACCCGTGGGGGCTGTCCACCGTCGAGCTGCTCGGGCTGCCGGTGCAGGAGCGCTACATCGCGATGGCGGTCGTGCTGCTGGTCGTGGGCGCCGGGTTGTTCGCCTTCTTCCGCTACAGCCGCTACGGCCTGGCGATGCGGGCGTCCTCCCTGGACCAGGAGACCGCGCTGGTGCAGGGCGTGCCGGTCGGCTCCATGACCGCGCTGGCCTGGGCGATGGCCGCGGGCATCGCGGCGGTCGCCGGCGCCTTCGTCGGGGCCGGCGGCGGCGTGGACCAGTCCACGTGGGTGATCGCGCTCAAGGCCCTGCCGGCGATCATCATCGGCGGCCTGGACTCCATCGGCGGCGCGGTCGTCGGCGGCCTGCTGGTCGGGCTCGTGGAGAGCTTCTTCGCCACCTACCAGGGCGAGTACCTGCCGTGGCTGGGCCAGAACTTCTCGCTGGTCTCGCCCTACGTGCTGCTGCTGGTCGTCCTGCTCGTGCGCCCCTACGGGCTGTTCGGCACCCGAGAGGTGGAACGCGTGTGACCGCCGTGGAGAACCAGCCGTCGACCGGCGGGGGGGAGCCCGCACCGGCCAAGGGCCGCCGCCCCCTGGGCCGCCCGATGCTCTACACCGCCTACGGCCAGGACATGGCCCTGCTCAACACCGGGGCCAAGAAGGTCGCCGTCGCGGTGCTGCTGGTGGTCGGCCTGCTGCTGCCCTTCGTCCTGGAGGACGACCTGCTGCGGCTGCTGGCCACCGGCGCGGTGCTGGCGATCGGGGCCATCGGGCTCAACCTGGTCACCGGGTACGCCGGGCAGGTCAGCCTCGGGCACGCCTTCTTCCTCGGGATCGGCGCCTACACCGCCGCGGTGGTGTCCGGTGACCCCGAGGACGACCAGCTCTACGGCCTGGGCATCACGTTCCTGCCGGTGTGGCTGATCGCCGGTGGGCTGGCCGCGGCCGCCGTCGGCTTCGTCGTCGCGCCGCTGGCCAGCCGGCTGCGCGGGCTGTACCTGGCCATCGTCACCCTGGGCCTGGTCTTCCTGGGCACCCACGTCTGGAACGAGTGGGACGCCGTCACCGGTGGCATCGGGGTCGGCCGCCCGGCCGCGGACCCGGTGCTGTTCGGGGTCGACCTGTCCCGGCGCACCGAGGTCTTCAGCGCCGACCAGCAGCTGTACCTGCTGATGACCGCGCTGCTGGTGGTCTTCGCGCTGCTGGGCCGCAACATCGCCCGCTCGGCCATCGGCCGCAGCTTCGCCGCCGTCCGCGACCGGGACATCGCCGCGGAGGTGACCGGGGTCGACGTCCGCAAGGTCAAGCGGCGGGCGTTCGTGATCAGCGGCTTCTACGCCGGCTGCGCCGGGGCGCTGCTGTACTCGATCACCGGGTACCTGGACCCCTCCAGCTTCGGGCTGCTGGTGTCGGTGCAGTTCGTGGCGATGGTGCTGATCGGCGGGGTCTCCACGATCTCCGGCTCGATCATGGGCGCCTTCTTCATCGCGCTGCTGCCGCGGCTGACCCGCGAGCTGCCGGAGTACCTGCCGTTCCTGTCCTCGTCGGCGACCGAGACGCCCAACGTCTTCCAGGTGGAGACGCTGCTCTACGGGCTGCTGATCGTCGCCTTCCTCCTGCTGGAACCGCGGGGCCTGTTCGGCCTGTGGGTCCGGATCCGCAACTACTGGAAGGCCTGGCCCTTCTCCTACTGAGCCGCGCACCGCGCGGTTCCGCAATCTCCTGCCCGGCGAGGACGCCGGGCAGGTCGCCCGACCGGCATCGGTGCCGGCACGAAGGGAGCACCACGGATGAGCAGCACACGGACACGACGGCGGGTCGCGGCGGCCGGCCTGGCCGGCCTCGCGGTCTTCGCCGCGGGCTGCCGCGGCGGCGGCGAGGACCCGGCCGACGGCGGGGGTGGCGAGGGCGACATCGCCACCGACGTCGGCGTGACCAGCGACGCCTGCCCGGAGGCCGTCAACCCGGACAACGGGTGCATCTACCTCGGCACGCTGTCCGACCTCACCGTGGGCCCCTTCGCCCCGGCCGGTCCGGTCATCGTGGCCGGCCAGGAGGCGTTCTGGAACCGGGTGAACGAGGACGGCGGCATCGGCGGCTACGACATCAACGTCACCGAGTACGTGCGGGACAACCAGTACAACCCGCAGGTCGCCAACCAGGTCTACCAGGAGATCAAGCCCGACATCCTGGCCCTGGCCCAGACCCTCGGCTCGCCCCCCACCGCGGCCATCGTGGAGGACCTCGAGGCCGAGAACATCGTCGCGGCCCCGGCCGGCTGGACCTCGCTGTACCTGTTCCAGGACGCGATCGTCGAGTCCGGTCCGACCTACTGCGCCGAGGCCATGAACGGCGTCGACTACGCGGTGGAGACCAACAACGCCGAGTCGGTCATGGCCGTGCACTACGCCGGTGACTACGGCGGCGACGCCGCCGCCGGCGCCAGCATCGCCGCGGAGGCCAACGGCATCGACTTCGCCAACGTGGAGACCACCGCCGGCACCGACAACCAGGCCTCGGCCGTCGCGGCGATCGTCGAGCAGCAGCCCGACGTCGTCGTGGTGTCCACGGGCCCGGCCGACATGGCCACCATCGTCGGCCAGTCGGTGGCCGCCGGCTACACCGGCAAGTTCCTCGGCTCCTCGCCGACCTGGAACGTCGCCCTGCTGCAGAGCCCGGCCGCGCCGGCGCTGCAGGCGTCCTACCAGCTGCTCGGGCCGTGGGCCCCGTTCGACTCCGACACCCCCGGCCACGAGGCCATGCGCGCGGCGGCCGAGGAGTCGGGCTCGACCCCGAACGAGTTCTTCCTGGCCGGCTGGGCCTGGTCCTACCCGCTGAAGGCAGCGCTCGAGGCGGCCGCCGAGAACGGTGACCTGACCCGCGAGGGTCTGTACTCCGCGGCGTCCGGCCTGAGCTCGGTCGACTACGAGGGCATCCTGCCGGAGGGCTCGGGTGACTACGCCGACGGCGGGGACTCCGCCGCCGTCCGGGTGACCCAGCTGTCCAGCCCCGACCCGGAGGCCTCCACCGGCATCTCGGTCACCGAGGAGGACCTGGCCGGCAGCACGGCCGAGGGCTACGAGTTCACCGAGCCCTGCTACGAGGCGATCGACCTCTGATCGGCTGATCCCGCACCGGCAACGGCCGGCCATCCCCCCGCGGGGTGGCCGGCCGCTGTCGTGCTCAGGCCACCCGCAGCGGCAGGCCCTCGGCCGCGATGAACTCGGTGACGGTCTCCACGACGATCGCGTGCTCCTCGGGCTGGGCGCCGCCGGGGGAGTCGAGGTGGGCGCAGAACCAGTCCAGGTCGAGGCTGCCGCCCAGGGTCAGGTACTCCACCCAGAGCACCTTGGTGCTGACCGGGAGCGCGGTGGCGGCCTGGGCGAGCGAGACCAGCACCGGTCCGGTGGTGGTGGTCCGACCACCGATCGGGATGACGTCGGCCCGGGGGCGGTGGTCCACCGACGGGACGGGGTAGGAGCGGGGGTGCAGGCCGAACGCGGTCACGGTGTGCTCCATGCGCTTCTGGGGGATCAGTGGTTCCCGACCCTATTGCGACCGACCGACCACCGGCCGTCACCGAAACCGACACGAAACTGTACCGTTCTTGTCAGGTTCCGGCCGACGAGTCGTGCCCCGGCCGGGGGTCGTCAGTGGTCGGGACGGCCTGCGCCCGGGTCGGCGCAGCCTGCTCAGAACAGGGTGAGGGGTGCCGCACCGACGGGGGACAGGCCGGCCACGGTGACCCGCAGGCCGGCCAGCGGCGGCAGGTCCGCCGTGGCGAGGAGGGTCGCCGCCGCGGCCTGCCACGCCGTGACGTCGGCGGTGGCCGGCAGCCCGGCCCGGCGCAGGGTCACCGCGGGCGCCCCGTCGCGCGGCGCCGCGCTGATCCGCAGCTCCGTGCCGGTCAGCCCGGCCCGCTCGGCGCGCCGGCACAGCCGGGCCACGCAGGTGCCGGCCAGCTCCGCCGGGGAGCGGTCGGCCCGGTCCCACCCGGTGGTCGAGCCCTCGGCGGACAGCTTGGTGCGGGCGCTGACCGGTCGCACCTGCGCGTCGTCGGTCCCGGTCCGGATGCTGCGCAGCCGGCGGGCCATCGCCGTCCCGCAGACCGCCTGCAGCCGGTCGGCCTGGACGCCGTCGACGTCGGCCAACCGGTGCACGCCCAGCACGGCGAGCCGCTCCCGGGTGGCCCGCCCGACGCCCCACACCTCCTCGACCGGCAAGGAGGAGCGCAGCTCGTGCTCCCGGTCGACGCCCAGCACGTGCAGCCCGTCGGGCTTGGCGGCCCGCGAGGCCAGCTTGGCCATCAGCTTCGTCCGGCCCACCCCGACGCTCACCGGGATGCCGAGCTCGGCCGCCGCCCGGCGCCGCAGGTCGTGCCCGGCGGCGACCGCGTCGTCCCAGCCGGCGGCCCCGACGTCCAGGAACGCCTCCTCGACCGACCCCGGCTCGACCGCCGTCGCGCACTCGCCGAAGAGGTCGAACAGCGCGTCGGCGACCTCCTCGACCTCGGCGTGCGGGACCTCGACCAGCACGAGCTCGGGGCACCGCCCCAGCGCCTCTTGCACCGACATGCCGCCCCGCACGCCGCGGGCCCGGGCCGGGTAGGTGGCGCTGGCGACGAACACGTGGGCGACCGCGGCCAGGGGCGCGCCGGCCAGCTCGGGCCGGGACCGCAGGGCCACCGAGGCGAAGAACGAGTCCGCGTCCGCGTGCAGCAGCGGCCCGGGCGACATCGGACGATCGTACAGGTGTTCGAGGGCTGGCGGGGGAGGTCAGGTGGCCGGGTCGCGGTCGGGGTAGCGGGCCCGGGCGAGCGCGTACACGCCGAACGCGGCGAAGCCGATGGCCACCGCGGTCAGCAGCCAGCGCCCCTGCGGCACGGCGCCGATGGCGTTGAGCGCGCCGTCCAGCCCGGTGGCCGTGGAGACGTCGGAGGTGACGGCGGCGAAGACGACCAGGCCGCCGGCCACCGCGAAGGCCACGGCCTTGGCCAGGTAGCCCACCCGGCCCAGGGCGGCGATGGTGGGCTCGTAGCGGTCCGGGGCGGCGTCCAGGTCGACGTCCTTCATGAAGCCCGCCGTCCAGCCCCGCCAGGCCAGGTAGGCACCGACGCCCACCACCACCAGGCCGCCGGCCACCAGCAGGGTCGCCCCGCCCGGGATCTCCAGCAGGTCGTCGGTCAGGTCCTGGGTGCTCTCGGTGGCGTCGTAGCGGGACCCGACGGCGAAGACCAGCGCGACGACGGCCAGCGCCCCGTAGACGACCGCCTTGGCCAGGCACTTCGCGCAGATGAACGCCGCGTGCAGCCGCCGGTCGGGGTGCAGCAGGCCGGTCCACCAGCGCAGCACCTCCCCGGCCTGCCAGACGGCGAGGGAGAGCAGGCCCAGCCCGATGACCCACAGCAGCACCAGGCCGCCGGGGGACTCCGACACCGTCCGCAGCGCACCGGCCTGGTCGGCGTCGGCGGCGTCGGGGGAGATCCGCCAGGCGACGGTGAACGCCAGCCAGGCGATCAGCAGGTGCACCGCGCCGTAGGCGACCAGGCCGACCCGGGCCAGCCGCTCCAGCCACGGGTGGTCGGTGACCTCCTGGGCGTGCTCCACGGCCCGGTGCGCGCGGTCCAGCCACCGGTCGGGCACCCGGCCGACGAGCCGGTCCATGGTGCGGGTGAGGGCAGGGGGCAGAGACGGCACGCGGGTCAGGTGCGCTGCGGGTAGCGCGCGCGGAAGAAGCAGAAGACGCCGAACGCGGCGATGCCCACGGCGACCAGCGACAGAAGCCACTGGCCGAAGGGGGCCTGCAGGATGGTGCGCATCGCGCCGTCCAGCCCGGTGGACTTCTCCGGGTCGAACGTGATCGCGGCGTAGGCCAGCAGGCCGCCGACGACGACGAAGGCGGCACCCTTGGCCAGGTAGCCGACCTGGCCGAGCCGCTCGATGACGCGCACCTGGCCGGCCGAGGCCGGGGAGGTGTCGATCTCCTCCATGAAGCTCTTCTTCGCGCCCTTGACCATCTGGTAGACGCCGACCCCGATGACCACCAGCGCCGCGACGCCCACCAGGAACCGCCCGCCGGGCAGGCCGAAGACCCCCGAGGTGGTCTGCTGCTGCTGGTCCGAGCTCGACGAGCCGCTGCCGGTGGCGAAGCGCAGGGCGGTGAAGGCCAGGAAGCCGTAGACCACCACCTTGGCCAGGCACTTGACGACCGCGACGACGGCCTTCTTCTTCGCATCGCCGGACCCGGACAGCCCGCCGACGTGCCGGACGATCTCCGCGGCCTGCCACAGCGCCAGCGCGATCAGCCCGAGGCCGAGCACCCACAGCAGCGGCTTGCCGAACGGCTCCTCGGACAGGGTCTGCAGGGCGCCGGACTGGGAGGCCTCCTCGCCGCCACCGCCCCAGGCCAGCTGCAGGGAGAGCCAGGCGATCAGCAGGTGGACGACGCCGTAGGCCACCAGCCCGACCCTGGCGAGGTTCTGCAGGGCGTCGGACCGGCCGACCCGGTCGGCGGTCTGCTGCGCGCTCATGGGTGGACCTCCGTGCTGGACCTGTGGGACCCCCGTGCACGGAGGGTGGCACACGGTCGGGTGGTCCGCCCGGCGGATGGGGGACACTGGGGTGGTGACGTCGCCCGCCGCTGCCTCGACCGCTGGTCCCGCCCCCGCCGCCGTCTCGGCCACCCCCGACCAGGCCCGCCGCTCGTGGCCGTGGTCGGCCCTGCAGGGGGTCGTGCTGGTCGTGCTGGCCGTCGTGGCCGTGGTGGTCGCCGACACCGGCGTCCGCCTGCTGCTGGCCGGTCTCGGCGTCCTCGGCCTGGTGCGCGGGGTGGCCCTGCTGCGGTCGGCCCGGGCCGGGCTGGTCGAGCGGTCGGCCGCGGTGGCCGGTGCCGGTGCCGCCTGGTTCGGCGCGGTGGCCGTCGGGCTCGCGTTCTTCCCGCCGGCGGTGGCCGCGTGGACCTGCGTCGTGGTGCTGGCCGGGGTGCTGGTCGCGCTGGTCGTCCGGGCCGAGCCGGCGCGGCGGGTGCGCGCAGGGCTCGCGGTCGGGCTCGCCGTCGTCGCGCTGGCCGCGGGCACGGTGCTGGCCGGACCGACCTGGCTGGCGGCAGCCTCGGTGCTGGCCGTGTCGGTCGCGGTGCTCGCCGCCGGGGTCATGTCGGTGACCGGTGCGCTCGCCCTGCGCAGGGTGGCGGCGCAGCCCGCGCCGGTCGCGGCCGGCTGCGGTGGCTGCGCGTGCGGCGCCGGTGGGTGCGGCGGTCTGCAGCGCGGGTGACCGCTGGGGCGACCGTGTGCCGGGAGTCAACCCGGAGTTCACGGATTCGTCATGATGTGTGGCTAGCGTCATGGGGGCTGGATCACACCTATCCCCCGGAGGACCCCGTGCGCACCCTCGAACGCGGCGCTTGGACCTGCGCCAACTGCCCCACCACCAACGAGACCCACCGCAAGCGCTGCACCGACTGCGGCACCACCCGGCACTGACGCCGCCGGAGGTCCGCCCGCACCGCGGCGGGCGCACCTCCCCCGCCGGCCGCACGGGTCCACCGTTGCCCGGCCGCACCGGACCCGGCACAGTGACCGCCGTGCGCGCCCTCGCCGTGACCCTCGGGGTCCTGCTGTCCCTGGCCGCGGTCGTGTTCACCGCGGCCGCCGTCGCGCTCTTCGTCGACGGTGACGGCGGCGCCGGCGGTTTCGCCACCTTCGTCGCGCTGGTGACCCTGCTCTGCGCGGTGCTGCTGTTCCGCTCGCAGCCCCGCCGGGCGGTCTCGCGCGGCCGCTCGCCGCGGCGTGCCGACAGCGGCTTCTACGTCGGCGACACGACGCCGTCCTACGGGTACACCGGGGCGGCCGGCGACCAGCGGTGGGGCGGTGACGGCGGCGCCGACCCCGGCCCCGGCCACCACGGCTCCTCGCACGGTCACGGGTCGGGTCACCACGACGGCGGTGGCTGGGGCGGTTCGGACGGCGGGTCCGGCGGCTCGGACGGCGGTTCCGGGGGTTCGGACGGCGGCGGTGGTGGCGGCGGGGGCGACTGACCCGGTCAGGAGCCCTGCAGCACGAACAACCGGGTGTCGGCCTGCCCGCAGGCCACCCACGCCAGCAGCCGCGCCCCGTCGGCGGACCGGCTGAGACCGAACGGCTGCGCCCCGTCGCACAGCTCCACCGGGTCGGCGGCCAGACCGGTGCCGAGGTCGAGGGGGAGCAGCTCCGGGGGTGAGCTCGTGGCGTAGTCGGTGGCGATCAGGTGCACCCAGCCGGCCGGGCCGGCCTGCAGCTCGTCGACGGCGATGCTGTCCAGGTTGGCCACCGGGGTGACCTCGGTGCTGCCCGGCGCCACCGTGACCACCCGGGTGGCCAGCTGCCCCGAGCGGTGCGGCCGTGGTCGTCGTCGGCGCCGCCGTGGGCGCGGAGGTCCCCCCGGTGGTGCAGGCGGCGGTGGCCAGGGCGAGCGCCAGCACGGCGACGGAGGGGGTTCGGAACTGCACGGTCCGTGATGGTGCCAGCCCTGGGCGGGCCGGCACGTCGGTGTGACCCTTGACACAGCCGGACGTTTCCGACTCACTGTTTGCCAACGGCGTCCACCGGGGTGCGTCGTCGATGCAGAGGAGCGCCGCACATGAGGTTCGGGATCTTCACCATGCCGGAGCACCCGCCGCAGGAGAACTGGACGTTGTCCTACGACCGGGACATCGACGACGTGGTGCTGGCCGAGAAGCTCGGCTTCCACGAGTACTGGATCGGCGAGCACCACACCGGCGGGTTCGAGAACGTCCCGGTGGCCGAGTACATGATCGCCAAGGCTTCGGGGCTGACGTCGAGGATCCGGCTGGGCACCGGCGTGGTGAACCTGCCCTACCACGAGCCGTTCCTCGTGGCGGAGCGGTTGGCCTTCCTGGACCACCTCACCCACGGCCGCCTGGAGTACGGGTTCGGCGGCGGCGGTCTGCCCACCGACAAGGCGCTGTTCCAGATGCCCGCGGAGGAGGCGACGCCGCGGATGAACGAGGCCATCGAGATCGTCTGGAAGCTGCTGACCAGCGAGGACCCGGTGGACTACGAGGGCGTCTACTGGAAGTACGAGAACCGGCAGATCCAGGTCGGGCCGTACCAGGACCCGCCGCCGTTCGCGATCGCCGGCCTGACCGGGGTGCACAACTACGCCAAGTGCGGCGAGCGGGGCTGGAACCCGCTG
The DNA here is from genome assembly GCF_037083865.1 of Klenkia terrae. NCBI lineage: Bacteria > Bacillati > Actinomycetota > Actinomycetes > Geodermatophilales > Geodermatophilaceae > Klenkia > Klenkia terrae. The sequence continues at coordinate 46,373 of NZ_JBAPLV010000028.1, forward strand.
TCGGTGTACTTCGCCCCGCTGCTCGCGGAGAAGAACGAGTTCACCCCCGACCTGCAGCAGCAGGCGCACGCGATGACGACCGCGGCCTCCGCGGCCGGGCTCGACCCGGCGGGTGCCCGGGCGAACTGGCGGATCAGCCGCGAGGTCTACGTCTCCGACGACAAGAACCAGGCCATGAAGGACATCCGCGAGGGGGTGCACCGGTCCTACGAGTACCTGCTGGGGCTGGGGCTGGGCGCGCTGATGAAGAAGGACATCGAGATGCCCGACGCCGAGCTCACCTTCGAGTGGATGGCCGAGGAGCTGCCGTGGGTGATCGGCAGCCCGGAGGACTGCGTCCGGCAGATCCGCGAGATCGAGGAGTCCGTCGGCGGGTTCGGCACCTTCCTGATCAACAGCCGCGACTGGGTGAGCACGGACAAGTGGAACCGGTCGCTGGAGCTCTTCGCCCGGTACGTGATGCCGCAGTTCCAGCGCAACCAGCACATGGCCCGCCGGCTCAAGCTCGCCGACGTCGCCCTCGGCAGGGCCTGAGGGTCGGCCGAGCAGGCCCGGCGGGGATGATGGTCCGTCCCCGCCGGGTCCCCGGGCCGGGGCGCGTGGAGAGGACAGGTGCGTGCCCCGACCCAGTCGCTGGCCCGAGGTGATGGCCGCCGCGGCCAAGGTGTTCCGCGCGAAGGGCTACCACGCCGCCACCCTGGAGGACGTCGCCGACGAGGTCGGCATGCTCAAGGGCAGCCTCTACAACTACATCACCAGCAAGGAGGAGCTGCTCTTCGCCGTCGTCCGACCGCCGGCCGAGCAGCTGCTCGAGCAGACCCGCGCCCTGGTCGCCGCGGAGGGGACCGCGCCGGGCAAGGTCGTCGCGATCGCCCGGGTGCACGCCGGCGTGCTGGCCGAGCACTTCGTCTACGCCGCGGTGTACGTGCACGAGATCGCCGGGATGGGTCGGTACCCGGAGTGGGCCGCGATGGACCACGAGTACGTCGAGCTGGTCCGCGCCGTCCTGGCCGCCGGGGTGGCCGAGGGGTCGCTGCGCGACGACCTCGACGTCCGGACGGCGGGCCACGTGCTGATCGGGTCGCTGAACTGGCTGACCCGCTGGTGGGACCCCGACGGCCCGGCCTCGGCCGAGGAGATGGCCGACCGGGTCAGCGCGACCTTCCTGGACGGCTCCCGGTCCCGACCGGCCCGCTGACCCGCCTCAGGGGCGGGGGCGGTTGTCGACCACCCGGCGGGCCTTGAACGTCTGCGCCTCCTGCGACCCGGCGGCGACCACCTGCACCGGGATGCGGACGTTGACCGCCCGCTTGACCCGGGCCTCCAGGGCCTCCTGCAGGGCGGGGTCGTCGGCCGGGCTGCGGCCCGCGCCGCGCTCGACGAGCACCAGCACCTCGTCCAGGTCCCGCGGCCGGTCGACCACGATCCGGAACTCGGCGCCGGCGCCCGGGGTGTCCCGGACCGCCGCCTCGACGGCGGAGGGGTAGACGTTGGCCCCCCGGATCACCAGCATGTCGTCGATCCGGCCGAAGACGCCCCGGGGGAGCCGCGGGTACGTGCGGCCGCACCGGCACGGGGCGTCGTCCAGCAGGCCCTCGTCGCCGGTCCAGAACCGGATCATCGGCTGCGACTCCCGCCAGAGGTGGGTGGCCACGACCGCGCCGGGGAGCCCCACGGTGACCGGCACGTTGGGGTCGTCGCGGTCCACGACCTCGGTGTAGTTCTCGTCCTGGAACAGGTGCACCCCGCCGCCGGGCTCCTGCAGGCAGCCGATGTTGGTCAGGAACGGGTACATCTCCGACGTCGAGCCGGCCGCCCCGTCGACGACGGCCAGGTCGCCCCACTGCTCGCGCAGCCGGGACCGGACGGCGGGGATGCTGCCGCCGGGCTCGCCACCGACCAGCGCCAGCTCCACCCGGGTGTCGCGCACCGGCGTGCCGAGCTCCTCCGCCCGGTGCGCCAGGTGCGCGAGGTAGGACGGCGTCGCGATGACCGCGTCGACGTCGAGGGCGTGCAGGAACTCGATCTGCCGCTCCGTGGCGACCATCGAGCCGGTGGGGAAGCACCCGGCGCCCAGCAGCTCCAGGGCCTGCACGTTGCCCCAGCCGCCGAAGAACATGGTGAACGGAAAGGTCACCTGCACCATGTCGCCGGGCCGGAAGCCCGCGCACCACAGGCCCATCGCCATGGCCTGGCCGCAGCGGGCCCAGTCCCGGTGCGAGACGCCGTACATCGTCGGCACCCCGCTGGTGCCCGACGAGCCGTGCACCCGGGCCACCTGGTCGCGGTCGACCCCCAGGTAGCTGCCGAACGGCGGGTGCGCGGCCTGGTCGGCCACGAGGTCCTTCTTGGTGATCACCGGCACGAGGGTGGTGAAGTCCTCCAGCGACCGGACCTGGTCGGGGTGGAAGCCGTGCGCGTCGTAGTGCCGCCGGTAGAACGGCAGCTCGGCGTAGACCCGCTGCAGCTGGTGCTGCACCCGGGCGAGGACGACGGCGTCGCGCTGCCGGGGCGGCATCGTCTCCCGCTCCTCGTCCCAGAACGGCCGGTGACCGGCCAGCCGCTCGGCGGTCGACCGGCGGGTGCGTGCCCGGGGGGCTGTCGTCGTCATGCGGGTCCTCCCTCGATGGCCTGCACCGGGCAGGACTCGACTGCTTCCTCGACGTCGGCGGCGGTGCGGTCGTCGTCCCGGACCGCCCGGGACCCGGGCTCGCCGGGGGCCAGCACGCGCGCCGTGCCGTCCTCCAGCACGAAGAGGTCCGGGGCGATCTGGGTGCAGGTGCCCGACCCGACGCAGCGGGACCGGTCGACCCGGGCGGTCACGACCGCCACCGGACCGGCAGCCCGGTCAGGCCGCGGCTGAGCAGCACCGGTGCCCAGGACAGCTCGGCCGCGGGGTCGAGCTCCAGGCCCGGCAGCCGGTCCAGCACGGCCGGGATGGCCACCCCGGCCTCCAGCCGGGCCAGCGGGGCGCCGAGGCAGTAGTGCAGGCCGAAGCCGAACCCCACGTGCGGGTTCTCCCGGCGGGTCAGGTCCAGCTCGCCGGGACGGGCGAAGACCGCCGGGTCGCGGTTGGCGCTGGGCGGGCAGAGGAAGACCCGTTGCCCGGCCCGCAGCACCTGCCCGCCCAGCTCCACGTCGACGGCCATCTGCCGGACGACGGTCTTGGCCGGGCCGTCGTAGCGGAGGAACTCCTCGATCGCGGGACCGATGCCGACCTCGCCGGACTCCAGCAGCGCCCGCTGGTCGGGGTGCTGCAGCAGGGCCAGCAGGCCGTTGCCGATCAGGTTGGTGGTCGTCTCGTGCCCGGCGAACAGCAGCAGCACGCCGGTGGAGATGACCTCGTCGTGGCTGAGGCTGTCGTCGTCGTCCCGGGCCTGCACGAGGGCGGACACCAGGTCGTCGCCGGGGTCGCGGGTGGCCCGCTCGGCCAGGTCGCCGAGGTAGTCGCGCAGCTCGAGCATCCCGTCGGCGGCGCGCTCGTACCGCTCGGGGGTGCCCAGGCCGGCGAAGACCAACGCGGAGATGGAGTCCGACCAGCCCTTGAACAGGTCGCGGTCGGCGGCGGGCACCCCGAGCATCTCGGCGATCACCGCCGCGGTGAGCGGGTAGGCGTAGGAGCCGACGAGGTCGGCCCGGCCCGCACCGGCGACGGCGTCGAGCAGCTCGTCGGACAGCGCCCGGACCCGTGGCTCGAGCGCGGCCACCGAGCGCGGGGTGAACGCGGTGCGCAGCAGCCGGCGCAGCCGGGTGTGGTCGGGCGGGTCCTTGAAGACCATCCAGTCGGCCAGCACGGCGAAGGTCTGCCGCAGGGCCGGGTCGGCGTCGGGCCCGGACAGCTTGGCGTCGACGAAGGGGCTGATCCGGTCGGAGGAGAACCGCGCGTCGCGCAGCGCGGCGGACACGTCGGCGTGGCGGGTGACGATCCAGGACCGGTACCGCGGGCTCCAGTGCACCGGGTCGGTGTCGCGCAGGTGGTCGAACACCGCGTACGGGTCGGCCACGGCGGCCGGGCTGAACAGGTCGAGCTCGACGGCGGTCACCGGGCCAGCACCGCCACGACGCAGCCGTTGCCGTCGATGCCGCTGACGCCGCCGCCCATCGTCTCGACCAGCCCGGTCCGGGCCCCCTCGACCTGGCGCCCGCCGGCCCGCCCGCGCAGCTGCCACACCACCTCGGCCACCTGGGCCAGGCCGGTGGCGCCCAGCGGGTGACCGCGGGAGAGCAGCCCGCCCGAGGGGTTCACCGGCCGCGCGCCGCCGACCGCGGTCACCCCCGCGGCCGCGGCCGCCCCGCCGTCCCCGGGCGGGACGATGCCCAGCGCCTCGGTGGTGGCGACCTCGCCGACGGTGAAGGCGTCGTGCACCTCGAACACGTCGACGTCGTCGGGCCCGGTCCCGGCCTGCGCGAAGGCGTCGGCCGCAGTGGCGGCCACCAGGTCGTAGCCCCACACGTGCGCGGAGCGGTGGTCCCACAGCGACCCCGACCGGAACCCCAGCCCGCGGACGAGGACCTCGTCGGGGGAGCCGTCGGCCGGTGCCAGCACGGCCGCGGCGGCCCCGTCGGAGGTGGGGCAGCACTGCAGCAGGGTCAGCGGGTCGGCGATCATCCGCGAGGCCAGCACCTGCTCCACGGTGTACCGACCGGCGTACTGGGCGCGGTCGTTGTGCTCGGCGACCGCGTGGTTCTTCACCGACACCGCGGCGAGCTGCTCGAGCGTGGCGGCACCGGTCTCCAGGTAGCGGTGGGCGGCCATCGCGTAGAGCGCCGGCATGGCCAGGCCGGACAGGCCCTCGGCGTCGGTGGGCTCCGGGGTGATGGCGCCGTCGAAGGCGGTGCTCATCTGCTCCAGGCCCAGCGCCAGCACCCGCCGGTACCGCCCGGTGCGCACCGACTCGTGCGCCTCGAGGAACGCCGTCGTCCCGCTGGCGCAGGCGTTCTCCACCGTCACCACGGGCACGTCGGTGATGCCCAGGGCATGCAGCACGCGCTGCGCGACGCCGGGGGCGCCGAACACGGTGCCCACCCAGACCGCGTCGACGTCCTCGGTCCCGGCGTCGGCCAGGGCCTCCCGGACGGCGTCCCAGGCCAGGTCGGTGAGGGTCCGGCCCGGCTGGCGGCCGAAGTGCGAGGTGCCCACCCCGTGGACGGCGACGGTCACCGGACCACCGCCACGCGGACGTCGCCGGCCGGGTCGGCGGGCAGCAGCCGCACCGGGGTGTCCATCGCCAGCGCCGCGTCGCCCTCGGCGCCGGCCAGCACCCGCGGCCCGTCGTCCAGGTCCACGTAGGCCAGGGCGTACGGCGGGGTGCGGCCGGGCACCGGGATGCGCACGACGGTGGAGCTCCAGACCCGCCCGGTGGGCCCGAACAGCGCGGGGACGACGGGGCCGCGGCAGGCCGGGCAGCGCGGCCGGGGGAAGGCCGACGGGTGCCCGCAGGCGGTGCAGCGGACGCCCGCCACGGCGGGGCCGTCGTCGGTGCCGACGACCTGCGGGCGCGGGTCGGTCCCGGGGCCGGTGGTCGGGGCGGTCACGAGGGCTGCGTCCCGTGTGGCATGCCCCACACCGTAGGCAAACGGCCGTTTGCTGTCCAGGGCGGCATCAGAGCGACAGGCCGCCGTCCACCATCACGGTCTGGCCCTGCACCATCGACGCCGCCGGCGAGGCCACCCACGCGACCGCGCCGACCACGTCGGCCACCGTCAGGCCCCGCCCGCTGGGGTTGGCGGCGGCCGCCGCGTCCAGCCGGGTCTGCGCCAGGTCGCCGAACATCGTGCGGAACGCGGGGGTGTCCAGCGGGCCGGCGGCGACGGTGTTGGCGCGGACCCCGCGCGGGGCGAGCTCGACGGCCAGGTAGCGGACGAGGGCCTCGCCGAGGGACTTGGTCGGGCCCAGGGCGACGTAGCTCGGCACATAGGACCGGGCTCCCCGGCTGCTGACGTAGACCAGGCTCGACCCGCGCTGCAGGACCGGCAGCAGGCTCTGGGTCAGCGGGACCAGCGACGTGCCGTTCACCGCGATGGCCCGGGCGAGCTGGACCGGGTCGATCTCCAGCGCCCTGCCGGTGACCGCCAGGGCGGCGCAGTGCACGTAGAGGTCGAGGGAGTCGGTCAGGCCGCGGACGGCGTCGGCGATCGAGGCCACCCCGTCGGCGGTGCCGACGTCGGCCTTGACCAGGTGCGGGGTGCCGCCGGCGGCGGTCACCAGCCGGGCGGTCTCGGCGGCCGCGGCGTCGTCGGAGTGGAAGTTGACGACGACGTCGTGCCCGAGCGAGCCCCAGTGCTCGGCGACCGCGCGACCGATGCCGGAGGACCCGCCGGTCACCAGGACGGTCATGCCGGCGTCAGCTCGGCGTCCTGCTCCTGGCCCATGCCCACGGTGAGCGTGACTCCGAAGCGCTCGATCATCCCGCCGGCGTCGGCCCGCATCGCCCCCCAGGCGTCGGAGTGCTCGGCGGCCTCGAGCTCGGCCTTGGTGTCGAAGTGCAGCTCGGCCACGCGCCAGAACGCGGACTCCCCGCCCTCCAGCCCGCTGTCGGTGCGGACGGCGACCAGCCGGGTCATCCCGGGGGTCCGGGCGGCCGCGGGCAGGTGCACCGTGCGGTAGTGCTCCTCGAACGCCTCGGCGTCCTCGGGGCGGGGGGCGGACCAGATCGCGATGAGCTTGTACACGGGCACTCCTGGGTGAGGTGGATCACAGGAGGCTATGAACAAACGGACGGTCGGGCAAGGGTCAGTGCATGGACCAGCCGCCGTCGACGGCCACCGTCGCGCCGGTCATGTACGACCCGGCGTCCGAGGCGAGCAGCAGCAGCGGGCCGACGAGCTCCTCGGGCCGGCCAACCCGGCCGACGGGGGTGCGGGCCAGCACCCCGGCCGCGCCCTTCTCCGACCCGAGCAGCGGCGCGGTCATCCCGGACGGGAAGAAGCCCGGGGCCAGCGCGTTGACCCGGATCCCGTACCGGGCGGTCCACTGCATCGCGAGGTCACGGGTCAGGCCCAGCAGGCCCGCCTTGGACGCCGTGTAGGCGGCCTGCGGCACGTCGCCGACGGCCAGCGCGAGCGCGGAGGACACGTTGACGACCGACCCGCCGTGCCCGGCGGCGACCATCGCGCGGGCCACGGCCTGGGCCATGTGGTGCGCACCGGCCAGGTTGGTGGCCAGGACCGCCTCGAAGGCGGCGGGGTCCTCGGTGAGCGCCCGGGCGCCGTGGCCGGTGCCGGCGTTGTTGACCAGCACGTCGACCCGGCCGGTCTCGTCGAGCGCGGCCTGCACCACGCGGGCGCAGTCGGCCGGCAGCCGCACGTCGGCCACCACCGGGACGCAGACGGCGCCGGCCGCGCGGAGCCCGTCGGCCACGTCCGCGAGCAGGTCGGCCCGCCGTCCGGTCACCACGACCGATGCCCCGGCCCCGGCCAGGGCGGCCGCGAACGTCGTGCCGAGCCCGGAGGACGCCCCCGTGACGACCGCCGTCCGGCCGGTCAGGTCGAACAGCGCAGGCAGGGAGGCGGTCATGCCCGGGATGGTGTCAGCCCAGGGTCCAGAGCCGGCTCTCCCCGTCGCAGGTGCCGGCCACCAGGAAGGTGCCGTCGCCCGCCGCGGCGACGGCCAGCGCGTCGCCGTCCCCGTCGCACAGCTCGAGCGTGGTCGGGTCACCGTCGGGCGCGGTGACCACGACGGTCGGCCGCGGCTGGTCCAGGAACGCGGTGACCACGACGGTCCCCGCGCTCGAGGAGTACGCCGCGACCCCGGCCACCCGGCTGCCGGCACCGAGGTCGCCCTGCTCGCGCCCGCCCTGCGGCCCGAACAGCCGCAGGGTGCCGTCGGGTGCCTCGACCAGCGCGCGGGCCGTGCCGGCGTCGCCGGTCAGCCCGACCAGCCGTCCCTCCGGTCCGGTGGCCCGGCCGACGGGCTCCAGGTCGGCGTCGAGCTCGACCAGCCGGGCGACGACCTCCTCGTCCGGGGTCGTGACGCCCAGACCGGCCACCACGCCGCCGTCCCCGGCCGGGACCAGGCCGACCAGCTCGACCGCGGTGGCGCCGTCGACCTCCAGGTCCAGGTCGGTCGTGGCGAGCACCTCGGCGGTCGCCGGGTCCACCGCGAGCACCTGCGCGCCCACGCCGTCCGGGGTCTCGGCGAGCAGGAACAGCTGGTCGCCGCCGGTCGCGGCGAGCACCGGCAGACCCCGGGGTGCGGCGACCGCGGGCGCCAGGTCCGTCGGCAGGGCCGTGGAGCCCGCGGCCAGCAGCACGCCGACCGCCGGGTCGGGGTCGACGGCGCCGGCGGTCAGCGCGGCGGCCACGGGGTCGCCGTCGACCAGGGCCACGTCGGTGAGCACCGTGCCGGTGACGCCCGTGGCGCCGTCCGGGGTGAGGACGGTGCCGCCCGCCCCGCCCTGCAGCAGGACGGCGTACCCGTCCCGGTCGGCGGCCACCCGGGCACCGGTGACGTCGGCGGCCGACCGCCCGAGGTCGACCTCGTCGGTGACCGCGAGCGGGCCGTCGGCGGCGGCGCTCGTCGCCGTGGGGGTCGTCGTGGCCGTGGCCGACGAGCTGCTCGTGCCGGTGGGTGCGTCGGCGAAGGAGGTGCAGCCGGCCACCAGGGTCAGCGCCGCGACGGGCAGGAGGAGCCGCACCCGGGTGGCCACCGTGGCCGGCCTCAGTACGACGTGGAGCCGCCGGGGCCCTCGGACTCCGGCACCTCCTCGCCGGCGGCCACCGGGCCGGGCGGGGTGCCGTCGCCGAACGGCGAACCGCCCAGCTCCTCGCGGTGGTGCGGGGTCAGCCAGACCGAGGTGTCCGGGCCGACCGGCACGATCTGCGTCGGGTTGATGTCGGCGTGGACGATGTAGTAGTGCCGCTTGATCTGCGGGAAGTCGGTGGTGTCGCCGAACCCGGGGGTCTGGAACAGGTCCCGGGCGTAGGCCCACAGCACCGGCATCTCGGTCAGCTTGGTCCGGTTGCACTTGAAGTGGCCGTGGTAGACCGCGTCGAAGCGGGCCAGGGTGGTGAACAGCCGGACGTCGGCCTCGGTGATGGTGTCGCCCATCAGGTAGCGGCGGCTCTCCAGCCGCTCGCTGACCCAGTCCAGCGCGGTGAACAGCCGGTCGTAGGCGCTGGCGTAGGACTCCTGCGAGCCGGCGAAGCCGCAGCGGTAGACCCCGTTGTTGATCTCGGTGAACACCCGCTTCATGACGTCGTCCATCTCGTCCCGCAGGTGCTCGGGGTAGAGGTCGGGCGCGCCGTCGCGGTGGAACGCCGTCCACTCGGTGGAGAAGTCCAGCGTCATCTGGGCGAAGTCGTTGGTGACCACGGCCTTGGTGGGCAGGTCGACCATCGCCGGCACCGTGATGCCGCGCGGGTACTCCGGGTCGCGGGCGAAGAACGCCTCCTGCAGCCGCTCGTAGCCCAGCACCGGGTCCCGGCCGCCCGGGTCCAGGTCGAAGGTCCAGCTGTCCTTGTCGTGGGTCGGTCCGCAGATGCCCATCGAGAACGCGGACTCCAGGCCCAGCAGCCGGCGCACGATCGTCGCGCGGTTGGCCCACGGGCAGGCCCGGGCGACGACCAGGCGGTACCGGTCGGCCTCCACCGGCCAGCCCTGGGAGCCGTCGGCGAGGATGCGGTCCTCGATGTAGTTGGTGTCCCGCTCGAAGGACTTGCCGGGCTCGACGTAGCCCTTGTCGTTGCTCACGATCGTCAGCGTCGCTCAGTCGGCGTCGGGCCGCTGGGCGAGGTGCTCCTCGCTGACCTCCCAGAGCCGCTGCGCGTTGCCGGGGTCCAGGGCGTAGGCCCGCACGCCGGCCCGCACGCCGGTCGCGTCGTCGGCGACGGTCGGCGCCTCGACGCAGTCCTCCAGGTAGTGCCCGCCGGTGGCGAACTCCGGGGCGACGGCGGCGACCAGCGTGGTCGCGGCACCCTGCTCGGTGGTCTTGAAGACGACGGTGCCCTCGCGCTGGGCCTTGTCCCAGCCGTCGAGGACGTCCTGGGACACGTGCCGCTGCAGGTTGGTCATGATCCCGCCGGGCATGAGCGCGTTGGCCACGATGCCGTCGTCGGCCCAGCGGCGGGTGGCCTCGACCGCCAGCAGCACGTTCGCCGTCTTGGACTGGCCGTAGGCCTGCCAGGCGTCGTACTCGCGCTGCGCGAAGTGGATGTCGTCGAAGTGCACGGGCGAGCGCAGGTGGCCCGTGGAGGACACCGACACGATGCGCGCGCCGTCCGAGGCCGCGGCGAGCGCGCCGTGCAGCCCGGTGGTGAGCGCGAAGTGGCCCAGGTGGTTGGTGGCGAACTGGGTCTCCCAGCCGCGGTCGGTCAGGGTGAGCTGGGGGAGGGCCATGACGCCGGCGTTGTTGACCAGCAGGTCCAGCGGCCCGTCCCAGTCGGCGACGAAGGCCGCGACCGAGTCCAGGTCCAGCAGGTCCAGGCGGGCGACCCGCAGCGTGGTGCTCCCGGTGGTGCCGGCGACGTCCTGGGCGGCGCGGGCCCCCTGCTCGGGGTCGCGTACGGCGATGGTGACCTCGGCGCCGGCCGAGGCCAGCGCGCGGACGGTCTCGACCCCGATGCCGGACCCGCCGCCGGTGACGACCGCGCGGGTGCCGCTGAGGTCGTGGCCGGCGACGACGTCGGCGGCGGTGCTGGTGGCGTCGAACGAGGTGGTGATCAGGGGCATGACCGTCACTGTGCCCCTCGCCGGCCGAGGGCAACCGCATGGGTCAGCCGGAGGCTGCCCGACAGCCAGACCAGGACGTCGTGCAGCCGGAGCGGGGTCAGCCCGGACTCCGCGGACAGCTCGGCGAAGGCGGCCTCGTTGGCCCGGAGTTCGCGGTGCACGACGGCGTGCAGGTCGCTGTCGCCCTCCTCGACGTGCGGGAGCAGCTGCAGCCGGGTGAGCCGGTCGACGTGCGGGACCAGGGCCGGGTGCCGGTGGTGCAGCGCGGCGGACAGGTGCGGGAAGTGCGGCTCGCGCTGCACCTGTCGCAGGGCGGCGCCGACGGTGCCGGGCTCGCCCAGCACCGACAGCTCGTCGTCGGGCAGCTCCCCGAACGCCCGCCCGGCGGCCCGCTCGACCGCGGCGTCGACCACCGGGCGCACCCGGACCAGCGCGTCGGCGACCGCGGCGTGCGCGGTGGGGTCGAGGCGGCCGTGCAGGCCCTCGGCGGCCAGCAGGTCGGCGTCGTCGCTGCCGCCCGCCGCCCGGTCGAACCGGGCCCAGCCGAACGCCGGCAGCTCGACCCACCGTCCGTCGCGGGTCCCCGGTGGTCGGAACCACAGCGGACGTCGTCCGCCCTGGTAGCCGCGGACGGCGGCCCGCGCGACGTCCGGCGGCAGCGGGTCCGGGCCGGCGCTGGGGAGCACGAGGGCGCGCACCGGGTCAGGCCTCCGACTCGGCCTCGGCGCGCTCCTGCTCGAGGAGGTCCTTGCTCCGGACCAGCCGCAGCGCGGTGACCACGAGCAGCCCACCGGCCATGTTGGCCAGCGCGACGTACCAGAACCAGGCCAGCCAGTCGCCGTAGCCGAACGGGGCACCGCTGATCAGCGCCGCGAAGACGATCAGCGAGTCCAGGATGGAGTGGAACAGCTGCAGCCCGGCCAGCAGGAACCCGGCGGCGACCGCGGCCACGATCTTGGCCGGGTCGGACTCCGTGCCGTGCTGCATGCGGGTCATCAGGGTCAGCACGCTGCCGGCCAGCACCCCCAGGCAGATCGACTGCAGGTCCAGCGGGGCGTCGACGAAGTGCACGGCCGACTCGACGGCGGTGGCGCCGAGGTCGGGCAGGGCGTGCACCACCAGCCACATCACCAGCCAGCCGCCGGCGAGGTTCGCGACCAGGGTGCCGCCCCACAGCTTGCCCAGCTGCGCGACGCTGGCCCGCTTGGCCGCGACCGCGGTCACCGGCACCAGGAAGCCCTCGGTGAACAGCTCGCTGCGGGCCAGCAGCAGGGCGATCAGGCCGATGCTGAACGCGATCCCGGCCAGCAGGTGGCTGCCGGTCTCCGCGTACACGGCCAGCAGGGCGAGCACACCGGTGCCGACCTCCAGACCGCCGGCCAGCCCGGTGGTCAGCACCTCCCGCCAGCTGCGGTGCAGCCGCTGGCTGCCCTCGGCGACGATCGCGGCGAAGGCGTCGACCACCTGGTCCTCGGCCGGCTCGTCGTGCTCACCGAGGTCTGCCCGGGTGTCGCTCATGGGTGCTCCTCGGTGGGTGACGTGCTCGCGGGGGCGGGGCCGGTTGGGTTCGGCCCCGCCCTTGGCTCAGGGGGTCGCGTCCTGGACCTCGAAGTGCACCATCGTGGCGCCGCCCGAGGCGAAGGTGGCGACGTCGGCGCCGGCGGCCCGCCCGGCCTCCGAGCTCATCCCGGAGCCCATCGCCTCGGCGGACTCGAAGTCCAGCTCGGCGACCAGGTAGGCCGGGGACGGCGAGCCGTCCATGGATTCGGCGTGCCCGGTGGAGAACCGGACCAGCCCGGGGATGGCCTGCGCCAGGCCGGCGTGCACGTCGCGGTAGTGCGCGTCGAACGCGGCGGGGTCGGTGGGCTGGCCGTAGGTCACGAGCAGGCGGTGGGTCACGGGCTACCTCCGGGGGTGTCCCGGGCGTCGGTGCCCGGGACGCCCATCAGACCACGGGTCAGGAGCGGCGGCGGAGCAGCGCGGAGGCACCGGCGAGCAGCCCGGCACCGGCGACCGCGGCCACCGTGCCGTGGTACCGGCTGGCCCAGATCTGGGCGTCCCAGGTCCACTGCTGGTCGCTGAACCGGCCCTCGGCGCCGAAGTCCCGTCCACCCGCGCCGTCGGCGGGCTCGTACAGGTTCACCGGGTCGTCGGCGGAGGCGTCGACGTCGGTCAGCTGGCCGTCGACGCCGCTGCGGGAGAGGTACCAGTCCATGAACTGGGGCCAGACCTCGGCGCCGAGCACGGTGTAGACCGTCGGGGTGCCGATCCACCAGGCCCGGCGGCGCGGGTGCTCGGCGGCGTGCACCATCGCGCGGCCCATCAGCTCCGGGGCGTAGATGGGCGCCACCGGCTGCGGGCGCTTGGGCATCTTGTTCAGCACCCAGCTGAACTGCGGGGTGTTCACCCCGGGCAGGTCGACCCGGGTGATGTGCACGTTGCTGCCCTCGGCCTTGAGCTCGGTGAGCACCGACTCGGTGAACCCCTTCACCGCGTGCTTGGCGCCGCAGTACGCGCTCTGCAGGGGGATGCCGCGGCGGCCCAGCGCCGACCCGGTCTGCACGATGACGCCGCGGTCGCGCGGGCGCATGTGCTTGAGCGCGGCCATCGTGCCGTGCACGAAGCCGAGGTAGCTGACCTGCGTCACCCGGGCGTACTCGGCGGGGGTCAGCTCGTGGAACGGGGCGAACGCGGCGGTGAACGCCACGTTGACCCAGATGTCGATCTCGCCGAGCTCGGCCTCGACCCGGATCGCGGCGGCCTCGACGGCGTCGGCGTCGGCGACGTCCACCGGCACGACCAGAGCTGTCCCACCGGCGGCCCGGACCTCGTCGGCGGCGGCGGCCAGGCCGACCTCGCCCCGGGCCAGCAGGGCGACCTGGTCCCCGCGGCGGCCGAACTCGACCGCGGTGGCCCGTCCGATGCCCCCGCTCGCTCCGGTGACGACGACGGTTCGTGGCATGCGGGCACTCCTGGGCTGGGCGGACGGTGCTCGCCACCTACCCCGGAGGGCGGGGGGCTCACGCCCCCCGCCGCTGCTCAGGTGGGGTCGGGGTCGTTCGCGCCGGCGCGCTTGCCGGTGCCCTCGAGGACTTCGCTGGCGTAGGTGCCGTGCTTC
>NZ_JBAPLV010000029.1:0-56769 GCF_037083865.1 Klenkia terrae
CCAGCACCCTCCGCCCTGAAATCACACCCGTGTCATTCGGACTTACTCATCTAGGGCTCGACGGTGACCTTGATGGCGGTGCCGGCCTTGACGATGTCGAAGGCCTCCAGCGCCCGCTCCAGCGGCAGGCGGGCGGTGATCAGGTCCTTGACCGGGACCTGGCCCGACGAGATGTACTCCAGCGCCCGCTTGTTGTGCTCGGGGGCCGAGCCGTTCGCGCCGTGGATGTGCAGCTGGCGGTAGTGCACGACGTTGGAGTCGCAGGTGATCGTCGGGTTGGTCTTGGGCAGCCCGCCGAAGAAGGAGATCCGGCCGTTGCGGGCCGCCATCGCGATGGCCTGCTCCTGGGTGACGTTGGCCGCGGTCGCGGTGATGACGACGTCGGCACCCCGGCCACCGGTCAGCTCCATGACCCGCTCGACGACGTCGACCTCGGCGCCGTTGATGGTCTCGTCGGGCTGCACGGCGTCGGCGCTCATCTGCAGGCGCTCGGCGTTGACGTCGACCAGGAAGACCTTGCCCACCTTGTGCACGCCGCGGGCGATGCGGATATGCATGCAGCCGATCGGGCCGGCGCCGAAGACGACGAGGGTGTCGCCCTCCTCGATGCCCAGCAGCTCCTGGGCGTTGATCGCGCAGGCGAAGGGCTCGGCGGCCGACGCCTCGTCGTAGCCGACGTTCTCCGGGATCCGGTTGAGGCCGTCGACCTTGAGCACCTGCTGCGGCACGATCATGTACTCGGCGAAGCCGCCGTCGTACTGGTAGCCGACCGAGGTCTGGTTCTGGCACACGGCCATCCAGCCCTTGCGGCACTCGTAGCACTCACCGCACGGCACCGCGGCGATGACCTGGACGCGGTCACCGGCGGCCCAGCTGCTGCCGTACGTGCTGTTGACGTCGGCGCCGACCTCGACGACCTCGCCGGCGATCTCGTGACCGATCGTCCGCGGCGGGGTGAGGTTCTGGTGGCCGTTGTGGAAGATCTTGACGTCGGTGCCGCAGGTCGAGCAGTTCTTGACCTTGATCTTGATCTCGCCCGGCCCGCACTCGGGCTCCGGCACGTCCTCGAGACGGACGTCCTCCGGGGCGTAGAACCGCAGTGCCTTCATCGTGTCCTCCACAGGTGCCGGGACGGGCGGTCGGGACGACCGGGGAACGCCCGGTGTGCCGTGGATCACCCTAGTGATGCCGCCCTCTGGCTCCGATCGTACGCATCCGGGCCCGGAGAGATCCGTGAACGGTGCTTGACCGGGCGTGAAACGACGTATACAAATCAATTCACAGATTCGTGACAGCTGTCACAGACTGTGCCTACGATCCGCACCTCAGCCGTCCGCGATCCGGTCTCGGCCCCATCCAGAAGAAGGTCATCCATGGCCAGCACAACCGACGCCGCCCCCCGTGGTGGCGCCCGACTGCACGTGCAGCGCTTCGGCACGTTCCTGTCGAACATGGTGTTGCCGAACATCGGCGCGTTCATCGCCTGGGGGCTGATCACGGCCCTGTTCATCCAGACCGGCTGGGTGAAGCTCATCGGCGACGCCTTCGGCTACGACGGCGGCTACGGCTTCGTCTCGGTCCTGGGCGCCTGGACCAACGCCGACGGCACCCCGATGCACGACAGCGCCGGCATCGTCGGCCCGATGATCACGTACCTCCTCCCGCTGCTGATCGGCTACACCGGCGGCCGGATGATGTACAACGACTCGCTGCGCGGCGGCGTCGTCGGCGCGATCGCCACGATGGGCGCCATCACCGGGGCCAGCGTCCCGATGTTCCTGGGCGCCATGGTCATGGGCCCGCTCGGCGGCTGGTCGATGAAGAAGCTCGACGCGCTGTGGGCGCACAAGATCCGCCCCGGCTTCGAGATGCTGGTCAACAACTTCTCCGCCGGCATCTGGGGCGGCATCCTCGCCGTCGTCGGCTTCGTCGTCGCCGGGCCGTTCGTGCAGGGCTTCAGCACCTTCGCCGGCAACGTCGTGGACTTCCTGGTCGAGCGCAACCTGCTGCCGCTGACCTCGATCTTCATCGAGCCGGCCAAGATCCTGTTCCTGAACAACGCGATCAACCAGGGCATCCTCACCCCGCTGGGCACCACGGCGGCGCAGACCGACGGCCAGTCGATCCTGTTTCTGCTCGAGGCCAACCCCGGCCCGGGCCTGGGCCTGCTGCTCGCCTTCGCCGTCTTCGGCCGCGGTGCCGCCAAGTCCTCGGCCCCCGGCGCGATCCTCATCCAGTTCATCGGCGGGATCCACGAGATCTACTTCCCGTACGTGCTGGCCAAGCCGAAGCTGATCGCCGCGGTGATCCTCGGCGGCATGGCCGGCGTGTTCACCAACGTCATCTTCGGCTCGGGTCTGCGCTCGCCGGCCTCGCCCGGCTCGATCATCGCCGTGTGGGCGTCCTCGCCGCCGAGCAGCCTGCTGGGCGTCACCGCCTCGGTCATCGTCGCCGCCGGTGTCTGCTTCCTGGTCGCGTCCTTCCTGCTCAAGATCGACAAGGGCACGGACGACGGCGACCTGAGCGCAGCGACCGCGCAGATGGAGGCCAACAAGGGCAAGAAGTCCTCGGTGTCGGGCATGCTCGCCGGCTCCGGTGCGGCGGGGAACGGCCCGATCCACTCGATCGTGTTCGCCTGCGACGCCGGCATGGGCTCCTCGGCCATGGGCGCCTCGGTGCTCCGCAAGAAGGTGCACGGCGCCGGCTTCACCGACGTCACCGTGGTGAACAAGGCCATCTCGAACCTGAGCGACGACGTCGACCTGGTGGTCACCCACCAGGACCTCACCGACCGGGCCCGGCAGAGGACCCCGTCCGCGACCCACGTCTCGGTCGAGAACTTCATGGCCAGCCCGCGCTACGACGAGATCGTCGAGCTGCTCCAGCGGCAGAACGGCTCCGGTGCCGGCACCCCGGCGGCGGCGTCCTCGGCCGGCGGGGTGGACAGCGGCCTGCTGGCCCGCGAGTCCATCGTGCTCGACGCCTCCGGCGACAAGGCCGCGGCGATCGAGCAGGCCGGTGACCTCCTGGTCGCCGCCGGTGCCGTCGACACCTCCTACGTGCGGGCCATGCACGAGCGGGAGACCTCGGTGTCGACCTACATGGGCAACCTGCTGGCCATCCCGCACGGCACCAACGAGGCCAAGCCCGCGATCAAGCGGTCGGCGATCTCGTTCGTGCGGTTCCCGCAGGGCGTCGACTGGAACGGCAAGCAGGTGAAGTTCGTGATCGGCATCGCCGGTGCCGGGGACGACCACCTGAAGCTGCTGGGCCGGATCGCGGAGATCTTCACCGACGACGCCCAGGTGGCCCGCCTCGAGCAGGCCCGCACGCAGGACGACGTCCTCGCCGTCCTGGGGGCCATGCAGCCCGCCTGACCCGCAGCACCCCGCACGACGCGGCCCCCGGTCCTCTCCTGGATCGGGGGCCGCGCTGCGTCGGGGCCCGGTGCGCGGCGGGCAGGATCGCGGCATGGGCGCACCACTCACCGTCGTCACCGGGGGCAGCCGCGGGATCGGCGCCGCCACCGTCGCCGCACTGGCCCGGGCCGGGCACGACGTCGTCGTCGGCTACCGCTCGGACGGCGCCGCGGCCGCGCGGGTGGTCGCCGACGCCGAGGCGGTCGGCGTCCGGGCGGTGGCGGTCCGGGCCGACGTCACCGACCCCGCCGACGTCGACCGGCTGTTCGCCACCGACCTCGGGACGCCGACCGGGCTGGTCGCCAACGCCGGGCTGACCGCGCACCTCGGCGACCTGGCGGACACCCCGGTCGACGTCGTCCGCACGGTGCTGGAGGTCAACCTGCTCGGCGCCGTGCTGTGCTGCCGACGGGCGGCCCAGGTGATGGCCACCGACCGGGGCGGGGCCGGCGGCGCGGTCGTCTGCATCTCCTCCTCCGCGGCCACGCTGGGGTCCCCGCACGAGTACGTCCACTACGCCGCCGCCAAGGCCGGCGTCGACGCACTCGTCGTCGGGCTGGCCAAGGAGCTGGCCGCCTCCGGCGTCCGGGTCAACGGCGTGGCACCGGGTCTGGTGCGCACCGACATCCACACCGGCGCCGGCGACCCCGGCCGGGTCGACCGGGTCACCGGCCGGGTCCCGCTGGGCCGGGCCGGCGAACCCGACGAGATCGCGCCCGCCGTGGTGTGGCTGCTCGGGCCCGACGCCGGCTACGTCAGCGGCACCGTGCTGCGGGTGGCCGGCGGGCTCTGAGCGTTGCAGCAGGTTGCACCTGCGGCGTCCTCCGTGACGCGGGTCACCGCTGGGCGACGGATGCGTTTATGGTCACATCGGCACGTGACACCAGGTGCCACCAGGCGAGCGAAGCAGGAGCAACGATGCCCACCACCACCCGCGCCTCGATCATCCGTCAGTCCCCGGGCGAGTACGAGACCGTGACCCTCGAGCTGGACGACCCCCGCAAGGGCGAGGTCCAGGTCAAGATGGCCGCCTCCGGGCTGTGCCACTCCGACGACCACCTGCAGACCGGTGACCTCCAGGTCATGACCTACCCCTTCTGCGGCGGCCACGAGGGCTCCGGCGTCATCACCAAGGTCGGGCCGGACACCCCCGGCTTCGAGGAGGGCGACCACGTCGTCTTCTCCTTCGTCCCCTCCTGCGGGCAGTGCTCCGCCTGTCGCCGCGGCGACTTCAACCTCTGCGACAAGGGCGCCCTGCTGCTGGTCGGCTCGCGCTCGGACGACGCCGAGGACTTCCGCATGAAGCTCGACGGCCAGAACGTCGGCCAGATGTGCGGCATCTCGACCTTCTCCGAGTACACGACCGCCGACGTCGCCTCGGTCATCAAGATCGACAAGGACATCCCGCTCAAGTCCGCCGCCCTCGTCGGCTGCGGCGTGCCCACCGGCTTCGGCACCGCGGTCAAGGCCGGCGGGGTCAAGCCCGGCGACGTCGTGATCGTCATGGGCATCGGCGGGATCGGCATCAACGCCGTCCAGGGTGCCGCCCACGCCGGCGCGACCAACGTCATCGCCGTCGACCCGATCCCGTTCAAGCGCGAGATGGCGCAGGAGTTCGGCGCCACCGACGTGTTCGAGAACATGGAGCAGGCCACCGAGTTCGCCCAGTCCATCACCGAGGGCCAGGGCGCCGACGTCGCCCTGATCACCGTGGGCGTCCTCAAGCCCGAGCACCCGGCCCAGGGCCTGGCGTCCATCCGCAAGGGCGGCACCGTGGTCGTCACCGGTCTGGGCAACATGGCCGAGACCACGCCGATCTCGGCGTTCGACCTGACCCTGCTGCAGAAGCGTCTGCAGGGCGCGATCATCGGCGCGCAGTCGCCGCACTCGGACATCCCGAAGCTGCTGCGCATGTACCAGGCCGGTCAGCTCAAGCTCGACGAGCTGATCACCAAGGAGTACACCCTCGACCAGGTCACCGAGGCCTACCGCGACATGCACGAGGGCAAGAACATCCGCGGCGTCATCGTCTTCGACTGACGGAACGCCTGATGGAGTCGCAGAGCTCGGTTCCCGATGCTCTGCGACTCCATCAGCGGGCGTAGCGGGTGGCGGCCTTCTCGCGGGCGCGGGCGGCGAGCACCTCGCGGTCGCGCGGGGGTGCCGACGTCGTCAGGTCCTCGAGCAGGTGCCGGGTCGCGTGCGCGATCTCGGCGACCGCCCGGTCGAAGGCCTCCTGGTTGGCCTGCGACGGCTTCACCGATCCGCTGACCTTGCGCACGAACTGCAGCGCGGCGGCGTCGACCTCGTCGGGCGTCGTCTCCGGCGCGAGGTTGTGCAGGACCCTGATGTTGCGGCACATGCCGGTCACGCTAGGCCGCCGGCACCCCCTCAGGCCAGGGCGAACTCTGCCGGGGCGACCGAGGTCGTCACCGCGCCGCCCTTGGCCAGCGCCCGGCTGATCACCAGCCGCTGGATCTGGTTGGTGCCCTCGAAGATCTGCATGACCTTGGCCTCGCGCATGTAGCGCTCCACCGGGAAG
The DNA here is from genome assembly GCF_037083865.1 of Klenkia terrae. Classification (NCBI taxonomy): domain Bacteria; kingdom Bacillati; phylum Actinomycetota; class Actinomycetes; order Geodermatophilales; family Geodermatophilaceae; genus Klenkia; species Klenkia terrae. Next base: position 5,962 of record NZ_JBAPLV010000029.1, read on the forward strand.
TCCCGGGTGTAGCCGAACCCGCCGAGCACCTGGACGGCGTCGGTGGTCACCTTCATCGCGTTGTCCGTCGCCACCAGCTTGGCGATCGACGCCTGCCGGGAGTAGGGCAGGCCGGCGTCCTTGAGCCGGGCGGCGTGCAGGGTCATGGCCCGGGCGGTCTCCACCGCGGCGGACATGTCGGCCAGCACGAACGCCAGGCCCTGGTGCTCGATGATCGGGACGCCGAAGGTCTCCCGCTCCTTGGCGTAGGCCAGGGCGTCGTCCAGCGCGCCCTGGGCCAGCCCGACGGCGACCGCGGCGATGCCCAGCCGGCCGGCGTCCAGCCCGGCCAGCGCGATCGGCAGGCCCTCGCCCTCCTCGCCCAGGCGCCGGTCGGCGTCCACCCGGACGCCCTCGAAGCGCATCAGGGCGGTGGTCGAGCCGGTCAGGCCCATCTTCCGCTCGGCCGGGTCGGCGGACAGGCCCGCGCTGTCGGCCGGGACCAGGAAGCAGGAGATGCCGCGGGAGCGGTGGTCCGACGTCCGGGCCATGACCTTGTAGAAGTCGGCCTGCCCGCCGTGCGTCGTCCAGGCCTTCTCGCCGGTCAGCACGTAGGAGTCCCCGTCCCGGACGGCGGTGGTGCGCATCGCGGCCGGGTCGGAGCCGGCGTGCGGCTCGGACAGGCAGTAGGCGCCCAGCAGCTCGCCGCCCAGCATGTCCGGGAGCAGCCGCTGCTTCTGCTCGTCGGTGCCGCGGGTGGCCAGCCCGAAGCAGGACAGCCCGTGCACGCTCACCCCGACGCCGACGCTGGCCCAGACGCTGGCGATCTCCTCGAGCACCTGCAGGTAGACCTCGTAGGGCTGCCCGCCGCCGCCGAACTCCTCGCCGTAGGGCAGGCCCAGCAGGCCGGCCCGGCCCAGGGTGCGGAACACCTCCCGCGGGAACTGCTCGTCGGCCTCGGCGGCCGCCGCCCTCGGCGCCAGCTCCTGCTGCGCGATCTCCCGGGTCAGGGCGAGGAGGTCGGCGGCCTCCTGGGTGGGGACCAGACGCTGGACCGGCATGACGGGCACCTCTCATCAGTACTGCAGGACTCCGTGCAGTACAGAAGATAGCCTGGACGACGTGACGACGGCCAGAGCGGCGACCCGGGGACCCGCGCGCCGCGAGGCGGTGCTCGACGACCTCGTCGCGCTCTTCCTGGCCGAGGGCTTCGCCGCGTTCACCCTCGACGAGCTGGCCCGCCGCCTGCACTGCTCGAAGTCCACGCTGTACGCCGTCGCCGGCAGCAAGGAGCAGCTGGTGGTGGCCGCCGTCCGCCGGTTCTTCGCCCGGGCGACCGTCGCGGTCGAGACCCGCGCCGCCGAGCCCGCCGACGCCGCCGGGGCGATCGAGGCCTACCTGCTCGCGGTGAGCGAGCAGCTCCGCCCGGCGTCGGCGACGTTCTTCGCCGACCTGGCCGCCTTCCCGCCGGCCGCCGAGGTCTACGCCCGCAACACCCGGACCGCGGGACGGCGGGTGCAGCAGCTGGTCAGCGACGGCGTCGCCGCCGGGACCCTGCGCCCCGCGCACGCCTCGTTCGTCGGGGCCGCGGTGACCGAGGTGATGTCGGCGATCCACGCCGGTCGGATCGCCGCGGCCACCGACCTGGACGACGCCGCCGCCTACGCCGAGCTCGCCGCCCTCGTCGTCGCCGGCCTGCACCACCCCTGAGGGCACCGCTGCCCGGGGTTGACCCGGGCGGCAGACCGGCGGGTAAGGTGAGGCTTACCGATCATGGCCCTCCGGGGTCGGAGCCCGCCAGCCCTGGAGACGCCCGTGCCCGAGGTCGCGCCTGCGCCCGAGGTCACCTCGCGGCGCACCGACGCGGAGCTGGCCGCCGACGCCCGGCAGGAGCAGCGCCGCCGCGGGGTGCTCCACGGCCCGGCGACCCGGCTCGGCGGCCTGTGGCTGCTGGTGGTGCTGGCCGTGGTCGCCGCCGGGCTGAGCATCGCCGTCGGCACCCGGTCGATCGGGCTGGGCACGGTCTGGCAGGCGCTGACCGACTCCGGGATGGCCGGCGACGAGGCCGTGATCATCCGCGAGCTGCGCATCCCGCGGACGCTGCTCGGGGTGCTGGTCGGGCTGTCCCTGGGGGTGGCCGGTGCGCTCATGCAGGGCCACACCCGCAACCCCCTCGGTGACCCCGGCCTGCTCGGGGTGGCCGCCGGCGCCTCGGCCGCCGTCGTCACCGCGATCTTCCTGCTGGGCATCAGCACGCCGTCCGGCTACGTCTGGTTCGCCTTCCTGGGCGCGCTGCTGGGCTCGGTGGCGGTGTTCGCCATCGGGTCCAGCGGCCGCGGCGGGGCCACCCCGGTCAGCCTGGCGCTGGCCGGCGCGGCCATCTCCGCCCTGCTCTACGCCCTGGTCCGGGCGATCCTGGTCAGCGACCAGCAGACCCTGGACAGCTTCCGGTTCTGGGTCGTCGGCTCGCTCGCCGGCCGGGACGCCTCGATCGCCTGGCAGGTGCTGCCGTTCATCGCCGTCGGCCTCGTGCTGGCCATGCTGAACGCACCGGCGCTGAACCTGCTCGGCCTCGGCGAGGACGTCGCCCGCGGGCTGGGCCAGAACGTGCTGCTGGCCCGGGTCGTCGGCATCACCTCGATCACCCTGCTCACCGGCGCGGCGACGGCCGCCTGCGGTCCGATCGGCTTCGTCGGCCTGGTCGTCCCGCACATCGCCCGCGCGGTCACCGGCCCCGACCACCGCTGGCTGGTGCCCTACTCCGGTCTGCTCGGGATCGTCCTGCTGCTGGTCGCCGACGTCGTGGGACGGGTCGTCGTCCGCCCCGGCGAGCTCCAGGTCGGCATCGTGCTCGCACTGGTGGGCGCACCGTTCTTCATCGCCCTGGTCCGCCGCCGGAAGCTGTCGGCGCTGTGACCACGACGATCAGCACCCGCGGACCCGGCGTGCACACCGACCGCCGCCGGGTGCTCCGGATCGGCCCGGTGTCCGGGGTGGTCCGCACCCGCCAGCTGCTGGTCCCGCTGATCACCCTCGTCGCCCTCGTGCTGGTCAGCGCGGCCAGCCTCGGCCGGGGCGACTACCCGATCGGCCTGACCGACGTGCTGCGCACCCTGGTCGGGATCGGCGACCCCACCCAGCAGTTCATCGTCACCGAGCTGCGCGCGCCGCGGATCGTCGTCGGCGTCCTGGTCGGGCTGGCGCTGGGGATCTCCGGCGCGCTCATCCAGACCTTCGCCCGCAACCCGCTGGCCTCCCCGGACACCCTGGGCATCAACGCCGGCGCCTCGGCCGCGGCGGTCGCGGTGATCGTCCTGGGCGGGAGCAGCAGCTCGGCCGGCCAGCTGCTCGGCGGGCTGGGCCTGCCGGTGGCCGCCCTGGCCGGCGGGCTGCTCACCGCCCTGCTGATCTTCGGCCTGGCCTGGCGCAAGGGCGTCGACGGGTACCGGCTGATCCTGGTCGGGGTCGGGCTGTCCTCGGTCGGGTTCGCCGGCGTCGACTGGCTGCTCACCCGCTCCGACATCACCGACGCCGCCGCGGCCACCGTCTGGCTGACCGGCTCGCTCAACGCGCGCACCTGGGACCAGGCCTGGCCGCTGGGCATCGCCCTCGCGGTGCTGGTGCCCGTGGCGCTGGCGATGAGCCGCCAGCTCGGCGTCCTGCAGTTCGGCGAGGACACCGCCCGGGCGCTGGGCATCCGGGTCGGCGCCGCGCAGGCCGTGGTCGTGCTGGTCGCGGTCTCGCTGGCCGCCGTGTCGGTCGCCGCCGCCGGCCCGGTCGGCTTCGTCGCCCTCGTCGTCCCCCAGGTCGCCGTCCGGCTGGCCGGGGGGTCCCGCCCGCCCCTGCTGGCCTCCGCGCTGCTGGGCGCCCTGCTCGTCGTGGGCGCCGACCTGCTCGCCCGCACCGTCCTGCCCGTCGCCCTGCCGGTGGGGATCGTCACCGCCGTCATCGGGGCCCCGTACCTGCTGTGGCTGCTCGTCCGCGGCCGCCGCGCCATAACGTGAGGACACACCGATGACCGCCACGCTGACCAAGCCGCTGCTCGACGAGACCGGCGCACCCCGGGTGCGGCTGGCGGCCGAGCAGGTCCGGCTGGCCTACGGCGAGAACGTCGTCGTCGACTCCCTCGACCTCGCGCTCACCGACGGGTCGTTCACCGCGATCGTCGGCCCCAACGGCTGCGGCAAGTCCACCCTGCTGCGCGCCCTGGGCCGGCTGCTTCGCCCCAGCTCGGGCCAGGTGGTGCTCGACGGCAAGCCGATCGCCAAGACCCCCACCCGCGAGGTGGCGAAGGTGCTCGGCATGCTGCCGCAGACCCCTGTCGCCCCCGAGGGCCTGACCGTCGCCGACCTGGTCGCGCGCGGCCGGCACCCGCACCAGTCCTGGCTGCGCCAGTGGTCCCGGGACGACGAGGACGTCGTGGCCGAGGCGCTGCGCTGGACCGACATGGCCGAGCTGGCCGACCGCCCGGTCGACGCGCTGTCCGGCGGTCAGCGGCAGCGCGCCTGGATCTCCATGGCACTGGCCCAGGGCACCGACCTGCTGCTCCTGGACGAGCCGACCACCTACCTCGACCTGTCGCACCAGATCGACGTGCTGGAGCTGGTCGAGCGGCTGCACACCGAGCGCGGGCGCACCGTCGCCGTCGTGCTGCACGACCTCAACCTGGCCGCGCGCTACGCCCGCCGCCTGGTCGCGATGAAGGACGGCGTGCTGGTCGCCTCGGGCACCCCGGCCGAGGTGCTCACCGAGGAGCTGCTCGCCGAGGTGTTCGACCTGGAGGCCCGGGTCATCCCCGACCCCGTGTCCGGCACGCCGATGGTCGTCCCGGTGCGTCGCCTGCGCTGAGGCATCCGCCCAGCTCAGCGGGCTGCGGGCAGCTCAGGCAAGGCTTCGTTTCGTGGCGGGGCCGCTGTCGCGCTGCCAGGGTGGCGCCATGACCAGCACCCAGCAGATGCCCGAGGTCCAGGACTGCTCCGTGAGCAGCTGTTCCTACAACGCCGACTCCGGCTGCCACGCCGGCGCCATCACCATCGGCGGCGACCACGCCCACTGCGGCACGTTCGTGGAGATCTCGTTCCGCTCCGGGATCGAGCGCACCGGCGTCGTCGGCGCCTGCCACCGCAGCGAGTGCGTGCACAACGAGAAGCTGGAGTGCGGCGCGGCGTCGGTCCAGGTCGGCTCGGCCGCCGACAAGGCCGACTGCCTCACCTACTCCGCCCGCTGAGCCTCAGGGCAGCAGCGGGGCGAGCGCCTGCGCGTCGGGCAGGGTCTCCAGCAGCACCTCGCCGGCGGGCGTGACCCGCAGGACGGCGTCGGCCACGGCCAGCACGGCCACCGGGTCGTCGTCGTCCACCACGACCGTGGCGCCGGCGCCGGCGAGGTCCTCGAGCGCCGACAGCACGAGCCGCCGCGCGCCCGAGTCGAGCCCGGCGGTGAGCCGCTCGACCAGCACGATGCGGGCCTGCGTGCTGCGGACGGCGTCGAGCCGGTCCAGCAGCGGGTCACCCGGCTGCGCGCCGAGGCGGGTCACCCGCAGGCCGCCGTGGCCCCCGGCGCACCGGGCGGTGTTCTCGTCCAGCGCGCCGCAGACCTGCGCGCGGACCGCGGCCGGGCCCAGCAGGGCGACGACGCTGGCGACGGGGAGCTTGAGCGGCACGGACGGACCTCCGGGAGCGGGTGGTGAGGTCAGGCTAACCTGACTTCACCACCCGGGTCCAGGATCAGGGTCTGGGCAGCGGAGACCCCACGTCCTTCGCCGAGGCGCTCCCCGGCCGGCGACCGGCGACGGTGCGGCTGGGCGTCGGCCCGTCGGCGACGCCGTCGCCGTCCTCGTCCGGGGCGTGCTGCACGGAGAGCACGAAGTCGTCGCCGTGGGTCTGCAGCCCGTGGACGACGGCCTGCTCGACGGCCTCGGTGGCCACCACGCTGCGCAGCATCATCGGGTCGCTGCGCAGGTCCTTGGCCAGCGAGAACGCCAGCCCGATCATCACGAAGACGAACGGCAGCGCCACGATGATCGTCAGGTTCTGCAGCCCGGTCAGCCCGGCGTCCCCGCCGATGAGCAGCATGATCGCGGCCACCGAGCCCATGACGACGCCCCAGAACACGACGACCCACTTCGAGGGCTCGAGCGTGCCCCGCTGGCTGAGCGAGCCCATCACGATCGAGGCGGCGTCCGCGCCGGAGACGAAGAAGATCGCCACCAGCACCATGACCAGCACCGTGGCCACGGTGGCCAGCGGGTACTGCTCCAGGACGCCGAAGAGCTTGCCCTCGTCGGTGCCCTGGTCGGCGATGTCGGTGCCGGACTGCTGCGCGGCGATGCCGGCCCCGCCGAAGACGGCGAACCAGACCAGGCTGACCGCACTGGGCACCAGCAGGACGCCGGTGACGAACTGCCGGATGGTGCGGCCGCGGCTGATCCGGGCGATGAACAGCCCGACGAACGGGGTCCAGCTGATCCACCAGGCCCAGTAGAAGACGGTGTAGCCCTGCAGCCAGGTGGCCATGGCGTCGCCGCCGGAGGCCTCGGTCCGGGCGGCCATCTCGCCGAGGTCGGAGAAGTAGCTGCCCAGCGCCGTGGGGATCAGGTTGAGGATCAGCACGGTCGGGCCGACGACGAACACGAACACCGCGAGCACCAGGGCCAGCACCATGTTGGTGTTGGACAGCCACTGGATGCCCCGCGAGATGCCCGAGACGGCCGAGGCGACGAAGGCCATGGTCAGCACGGCGATGATGACGACCAGGACGCCGTTGCCGACGTCCCCGGCCCAGCCGAGGATCTCGACGCCGGAGCCGATCTGCAGCGCGCCCAGGCCCAGCGAGGCGGCCGAGCCGAACAGCGTGGCGAAGATGGCCAGCACGTCGATGACCTTGCCGGCCGGGCCGCTGGTGCGGCGCTCACCCAGCAGCGGGGCGAACGCGGCGCTGATCAGCTGCTTGCGGCCGCGCCGGAAGGTGCCGTAGGCGATGGCCAGGCCGACGACGGCGTAGATGGCCCACGGGTGCAGCGTCCAGTGGAACAGCGTGGTGGCCATGGCCGTGGAGACCGCGGCGGCGCTCTCGCCCTCGACGGTGCCCGGGGGCGGGGAGGTGTAGTGCGCCAGCGGCTCGGAGACGCCGAAGAACATCAGGCCGATGCCCATCCCGGCGCTGAACATCATGGCGATCCAGGAGACGGTCGTGAACTCCGGACCCTCGTCGTCCCGGCCCAGCGGGATGCGCCCGTAGCGCGAGGCGGCCAGCCAGATCACGTAGACGACGAAGCCCGACGCGGCCAGCACGAAGAACCAGCCGAGGTTGGACTCGATCCAGCCCAGCGCCGACGAGCTCGCCGACCCCAGACCCATGGGGCTCGCGAAGCCCCACACCACGAAGGCCAGGGCCAGGGCCGCGGAGACGCCGAAGACGACCGTGTCGAGCCGGCCCTTCTCGTCCGCGCGGGCCGGGGGCGGTTCGGCGATCGCCGGGTGCTCGCCGGTGTCGGCGGGGGCGCCGCCGGTGCGGCTCGGCTCGTCGCCGGGGTCACCGGCCGTCGGGTGGGTACGTGGTGCGGTGGTGGTCACGATCGGGTGCGGCGCACGGGTCTCGGCGCCCCTCCATCCGGGCTCGGGAACAGGTCTCGGCCGGCGTCCCCGCAGGTGGGACGGCCGGGCCGACTACCCACCGTCCGCCCCACCCGCACCGGAACGCAAACCGAGCCCGCCCACAGCAACCCATTCGTGACCCGGCCGGTACCCCATCCCGGGCGCACCGGCCGGACCTGCTACGAGGTCAGCCGGCGAGTGTCTCCTGCAGCTGCGGGACCAGCCCGTCCAGGGCGTACGGGATGCTCAGCACGTCGTTGTAGGAGATGGCGCCGCCCTCGGTCGACGGGCTCAGGTAGAGCACCCGGCCGGCCTGCACGGCGGGGATCGCCGAGAACACCGGGTCGGCCTCGAGCTGGGCCTGCGTGTCCTCCAGGGAGAACAGCGCGGGGACGACGAGCAGGTCGGCGTCCAGCAGCTGGGCCTGCTCGGCCGAGACCGTCGTGAAGAAGCTGTCCGTCTCCAGCGCGGAGACGTCGTCGGTGAGCTCGAAGCCCAGGCTGCGCAGGAACTCGACCCGGGTGTCGCCGGCCACGTAGACGCCGTACCCGCCGGCGCCGGTGGTGTCGGGGACCACCACTGTCACGGTCTTCCCGGCGAAGTCGGGGTTGGCCTGCGCGGCGTCGGCCAGCTGGGTGTCGACGTCGTCGAGCAGCGCCTGCGCCTCGTCCTCCTTGCCCAGGGCCTGGCCGATGGCCAGCGTGGCGTCCTCGCGGTCGACCAGGAACGCCGTCGACCCCTCGGGCCGGGCCAGCACGGGCACCAGCGCGGAGAGCTGGTCGTACTCCTCCTGCTCGATGCCGCCGCCGATCGCGATGACCAGGTCGGGCTGCAGGGCGAGCACGTCCTCCACCGACGGCGTCCCGCTGACCGGGAGCACCTCGATGTCCCCGGCGGTCGCGGCGGGCTCGTCCTGCGCCCACGGGCCCAGGCCCGGCACGGTGGCGTCGGGGAAGGCGGCGAACTCCTGGAAGGCGACCGGGGTGACGCCGAGGGCGAGCACGGTGTCGACGTCGGTGTAGCCGGTGACCACGACGCGCTCGGGCGCGGACTCGATGGTGGTCTCGCCGAACGCGTTGGGGATGGTGACCGGGAAGGCCCCCTCTGCGGCGGCCGACCCACCGGCACCCTCGGCGGTGTCGTCGGAGGACGACCCGCCGCAGGCGGTCAGGACGAGGGCGGCGGCCGCGGTGACGGCGGCCAGGGCGGTGCGGCGGGACATGGTCTTCCTCAGCTGTCGACGATCGGTAAGGCAAGCCTCACCTGAGGACGGCGGTGTGGCCAGCCCGTCGGCGCGGTCGAGACCGGATCGTGATGCGCTCAACCACCCAGCTCGGCCAGCAGCGCGGTCCGGATCGCCGGCCGGGAACCGAAGACCAGCAGGAAGTGGGCCTCCCGCGCCAACCGCTCGGCCGGGTGCCCCCGGGAGACCGACCGGCTGCCGACGGCGACCGCGAGCAGCCCGGTCGCCCGGTGCGCCAGCGCCGCCGCCGCGGCCCGGGCCCCCGGCAGCTCCGCCGGTCCCGCGGCGTCCAGCCGGGACCGGACGGCGGCCAGGTCGGCGTCCAGCCCGGGCAGCTCGGCCAGCCGAGCGCAGCGGGCGGCCACCCCCAGCGCCAGCGACCCGTTGGTCCGCAGGTTGCCCGGGTCCGCGGCCTGCCAGTCGGCCAGCGGGACCGAGCGGACCAGCCGGTCGGCGGGCACCCGGTGGTCGTGCAGCCGCAGCTCGACGGTGGAGCTGGCCTGCACCGCGACCAGCTGCTGCGGGATCACCTCCAGGGTCGGGCCGGTCTCGGCGTCCACGAGCAGGAAGTGGCAGACGTCGTCCGGCGTGCGGGCGGCGACCAGGACGACGTCCACGTGGTCCCAGCCGGTGACCCAGGGGACGCCGCCGTCCAGCACGAACGCGTCGCCGTCCCGCCGGGCGGTGATCGCCACCGGCTCGGGCCGGGTGGCCGCCAGCAGCGCGATGCCCGACCGGACCCGACCGGCGCAGAGGTCGGCCAGGTAGGCCTCCGCCAGCGGCGACCCGGCCACCATCGCCGGCACGGTCAGGTGCTGCAGGAAGATGAACGTCGAGGACAGGTCGCCACCGGCCAGCGCCTCGGTGACCGCGTGCACGGTGCGTGCGTCGGCGCCCAGCCCGCCGTGGGAGACCGGCCCGGTGAGGCCGTAGAGCCCGGCCGCGGCCAGGGAGTCCAGGACGGCGTCGGGCACCGCGCCGTCGCTGTCCACCGCGGTGGCGCCGGGGAACAGCAGGTCGTCGGCGAGGGCGCGGGCACGGGCGACGATGTCGGACACCCGCACATGCTGCCCCGCCCCGGGCAGCGGCACACTGGGGAGCGATGGACGTCCTCGCGATCGCACCCCTGGCCAACCTGACCGACTGGGTCCGTGGCCGGGGTCTCGCGGTGGTGCTGATCGTCATCGGCTCGGTCCTGCTGGCCCGGCTGGTGACCTGGGTGGGCGGCAAGGTGACCGCCCGGATCGACGCCAGCGCCGGCGGCGGCGACGCCCTGGTGCGCTCGGAGGCCGCCAAGCACCGGCACTCGCTGACCCAGGTGCTGCAGTGGGTCGCCGTCGTCGTGATCTACACCGTCGCCACCGTCACCGTGCTGTCGACGCTGGGCCTGCCGGTGACCAGCCTGGTCGCGCCCGCCACCGTGCTGGGCGTGGGCCTCGGGTTCGGTGCGCAGCGCGTCGTGCAGGACGTCCTGGCCGGGTTCTTCCTGATCACCGAGCGGCAGTACGGCTTCGGCGACGTCGTCTCGATCGCGGTGGTCGGCGGCGGCGACCCGGCCGAGGGCACCGTCGAGGACGTCACGCTGCGGATCACCCGCATGCGGTCGGTGAACGGCGAGGTCGTGATCATCCCGAACGGGCAGATCGTCAAGGTCGTGAACCTCTCCCGCGACTGGGCCCGGGCGGTCATCGACGTCCCGGTGCCGGCGTCCACCGACGTCACCCACGTGCAGGACGTGCTCCGCGAGGTCGGCGAGCAGGCCTTCGCCGACGAGCAGCTGGCCAAGCTGCTGCTGGACACCCCGAGCGTCATGGGCGTCACCAGCCTGGGCCTGGACGAGGTCAACGTGCGGATCGTCGCCCGCACCCTGCCGGGCAAGCAGTTCGACGTCGGCCGCGACCTGCGCTCCCGGATCGCGCTGGCCTTCCGGCGCGAGGGGATCGTGGTGCAACCGCAGAGCCCCGAGGAACCCGTCACCGGCCACGACCCGCGGGAGGTGCCGTCGTGAGCGAGCGCCAGCCCACCACCCCGGTCCCCACCGTGACCTCCGCTGCCACCGTCACCGCCGAGCCGGCCACCCGTCGCGCCCGGGTCTGGCCCCGCCGGGTGCCCGCCCGGATCGGCCGGGCCCGCACCTCCACCGTGGTGCTCGCGGTGCTCTTCGTGGCGCTGTTCTTCGCCTGGGACCCCTCGGCCATGTCCACCTCGCTGAGCGACCCGGCGCCGGCCAGCACCGAGCAGCCGGCCCCGACCACCGACGCCCCGGCGCCCACCACCACGACGACCGAGCCGACGCCCACGACGAGCGGGGGGACGACGTCCGCGCCGCCGAGCACCAGCTCCACCACGACCGCGCCGAGCACCACCACCGAGGACGACGAGTCACCGACCAGCACCCCGGCACCCACCACCACCGCGCCGGCGCCCACGACGACCGCCCCGCAGACGACGACACCGCGCACCACCGACGACCCACCCACGTCGGCCGCCCCCACCAGCTGACGCTCGGTCAGAAGGGCCCGCGCTGGACGGCACGGAGCAGGCCGGCCACCTGGCCCAGCAGCACCCGTCGCTGCGCCACCTCGGGGTCCAGCCGCCGCTCCAGCGCGACCGGGTCGAACGTCGCCGGCCGGCGGACGAACGCGAAAGAGCGCCCGGCGCCGGACTCACCGTGGGTGGCCGGCGTCGCCGCGGGCACGGTCGGCAGCCAGGTGGCGCCCAGGCCGCCGGCGCGCGCGACCGCGTCCTCGACACCCCGGTCCCACCGCAGGCCGGCGAGGTCCGCCGCGCGGTGCAGCAGCGCGGCGACCACCAGCACGTCCCGCCGGTCCACCCGGCCGACCTCGAGCATGGCCAGCGCGTAGGCCGCGGTGGTGAGGGTCGACCGGTGGCAATCGCGGGCGACCCGCGTCGCCGCGTCCTCCACCCACCCCAGGAGCACCCACGACCGGTCCCGGCTCAGGCCCTCTGCCTGGACAGCGGCTCGCCAGTCCCGGTCGGCGAGCGACTCCTCGACCTCCCGTTCCCATGGGCTGCCGATCGCCGGCACCCCGTTGCCGGGGTGTGCATCCAGCAGCCGGAGCACCGACAGCTGCCCGACCTCGTCGGGTGCCCGACCCGGCACCCGCCGCCACCAGCCCATGCGGTGATCAGAGCATCACCGGCCCAGGAGTCAAGACCGGGCCGATCAGGACGCCGCCGAGGCCGAGTTCACCGGGGCGCAGCCGCTGATGACTCGTCGGCGGGTCACCACCTGCGGCACCTGCTCGGCGGGTGAGCGGACGCGTCAGGTCCGCAGCGGGAACAGAGGTGGGTCGGTGGTGTGCAGGTCGGGGAGCAGGTCACCACGGGTGTCGGTGAGGGCGCCGGTGATGATCTCCCGGCCGTCGGGTCGGTAGGTGCGCCAACACCGCTGGCCCGGGTCCCACAGGAGCGTGTAGCCGTGGTGGACCTGGGTGTGGTGGCGTTCGCAGAGCAGGGCGGTGTTGTCCAGGCTGGTGGCCCCGCCGTCGATCCAGTGGACGAGGTGGTGGGCGTCGCACCACCAGGAGGGGGCATGACAGCCGGTGAACACGCAGCCGCCGTCGCGGACCTCAGCGGCGCGGCGGATGTGGGCGGGGACCAGGCGCACGGACCGGCCGACGTCGAGGGGGAGGCCGTCGGGGCCGAGCAGGATGCGGGCGATGTCGGCATCGCAGGCGGCGTGGCGGGCGACGGTGTTGCTGGCGGTGGCACCGGAGCCCAGGCGGGTGGCGGCGTGCTGGGTGGTGGGGTCGGCGAGGTCCTCGAGCTGGATCAACGTCGTCAGCTGGGGGCGGCTCTTGCGCAGCACGGGCAGGTTCCCGGCGGCCAGCTGCAGGTCGGCGAGCTGGACCAGCGCGTCGGCTGAACGCTGGTCGGGGGTGCGCAGGTCACCCTCGCAGCGCCCGGCGGCGGCGATGGCCTCCAGGGCTACTTCGACCTTCTCCCCGCCGGCGGCATCCAACGATCCGCGCAGGATGCGGGAGCCGTCGGGGCGGCGGGTGATCCGCAGCGACCGACCCTCGGTCGGGTCGACCGGCTCGGGACCGTCGGGGTCGATGATGTCGGCGATCCGCTGGCACACCTGAGCCAGCGTCCGCGGCGCCTGCACCGCGGTGTCGGTGACGACCCGGTCCACCGCGGTCAGGTCGACCCCGGCCGCGTCAGCGGTGGCCCACACGTCGGCGGTCAGGATCTTCCCGACGACGGCGAGCTGACCGGCGGTGACCGCGCCGGTGGCCGAGGCGGCACCGAGCACCGTCATCCGGTCGATCAGGCGTCCGGCTGCCAGCACGGCGGCGGCTTCGGGGCCGCTGGCGGCGACGTGCCCGCGCAGCCAGGGCTTCATCCCGGTCAGCCCGTCGGCAGCGGCGGCGTCGAGGGTCTCGGCGTGGGCCACGACGCGGGCGAGCTCGGTCTGGGCGATGCCCACCAGGCGGGCCAGTCCACGGGCCCGGCCCAGCAGCTCGGCCGACGAGGTCCCGGGGCCCAGTCCAGCACCGGCGGCGGACAGGGCCGCGGCGATGGCTGTCGCGACGTCCTCAGGTGGTGGTTCGGGCAGTCGCTGCGCCGCGATCATCGGCGAGGTAGCTGCCGGTCGTTCGGCGCCCAGCGCTCCGGGGGCGAGGGGCTCGAGCATCCAGCGGGGCGCGGGGGCAGGGGCAGTGCCGTCCAGACCCATCCCACACCCCGCGTCCGTTCGATCAGGTGTTCGAAGTCTACCGCCGATGTGGTCATCGGACAACAAGAAAACCGAGGTCAACCGCCACATCCGCCCATCGATGGCTGGTGATCGATCGGGGTGATCAGCCAGCGTCGATCGACAGCTCGCCACGCAGCGGCGGCCGGCTCAGAAGGAGGTGACGACCGTGACGCCCGGCGTCCGGCCGACCTCGACCAGGGCGGCACCGGCATCGGCCAGGTCGATCTCGCGGGTGACCAGGTCCTGCGGGCGCAGCCGGCCGGCGGCGATCATCGACAGCATCGCGGGGTAGTCGGCGGCGGCCATGCCGTGGCTGCCCAGCACGGCCAGCTCGCGGGCGACGACCAGCTCCATCGGGACGACGGCCCGGCCCTGCGCGGGCGGCAGCAACCCGACCTGCACGTGCCGTCCGCGCGGGCGCAGCGAGCGGATCGACGCCTCGCAGGTGGCGGGGGAACCCAGGCAGTCCAGCGCGACGTGCGCGCCCCCGCCGGTCAGCTCGACGACGCCCTCCGCCGAGGGCAGCACGTGCTCGGCGCCCATCGCCGCGGCCAGCTCCCGCGCACCGGGCGCGGGGTCGACGGCGACCACCCGCGCCCCGACGGCGACCGCGACCTGCACGGCGGACAGCCCCACCCCGCCGCAGCCCAGGACGGCGACCCACTCCCCCGGCGCCACCCGGCCGACCCCGGTGACCGCGCGGAAGGCGGTGGCGAAACGGCAGCCGAGGGCGGCCGCGGTGGGCATCGCGAGGTCCTCGGGCAGGGCGACCAGGTTGACGTCGGCGGCGTCGAGGGCGACCAGCTGCGCGAAGGAGCCCCAGTGGGTGAACCCGGGCTGGGTCTGCCGCAGGCACACCTGACCGGCGCCCTCCCGGCACGGCGGGCAGCTGCCGCAGGCGCAGACGAACGGCACCGTGACCCGGTCGCCGACCGACCAGCCGCGGACGTCGGCCCCCACCGCGGCCACCGTCCCGGCCAGCTCGTGCCCGGGCACGTGCGGCAGGACGACGTCCGGGTCGTGCCCCGACCAGCCGTGCCAGTCGCTGCGGCAGACGCCGCTGGCACCGACCTCGACCACCACCCCGCCCGCGGACGGCGCCGGGTCGGGCACCTCGCGGACGGTCAGCGGGCCACCGAACTCCTCGAACACCAGGGCGCGCACGGCCCCGAGGATGTCAGGCGGGGAGCTGGGGGTGCTGCGCGTCGGCGCGGGCGCGGGCGGCCCGGGCGCGGGCCTCCAGTGCGGCGGCCTCGGCCTCGGCGGCCTCGCGCTCCAGGTCCGGGACGGCAGGAGCAGCTGCGGCGCGAGCGTCGTCGTCCTTCATGCCGCCCATCTCGCCCTTGAAGATCCGCAGCGAGCGCCCCAGCGAGCGGGAGGCGTCGGGCAGCTTCTTGTAGCCGAAGAGCAGGAAGACGGCCAGCACGATGAGGCCGATCTCGGGTGCACCCAGGTTCATGCCCCCACGGTGCACCGCCGACCTGTGCAGCAGCTGGACGTCAGCCGTCGACGAAGCGACGGAGCAGCCGGGCCAGCTCGGCGCGGTCGGCCGCGGGGAGGCCGGACAGCGCGGCCCGGGAGTCCGCGGCGCGGGCTGTCCGCACCTCGTCGAGCACCCGACGACCGCCGTCGGTGAGCCGGACGAGCACCGCACGCCGGTCGGTGGGGTCGGGCACCCGCTCGACCAGCTCGCGCCCGGCGAGGGCGTCGGCCACCTCGGTCGCCGAGCGCGGCGCGATGCGCAGCGCCTCGGCCAGCCCGGACAGCCGCAGCCCGTCGGTGCGCCCGACGACCATCAGCGCCCGGACCTGGTGCGGCGAGAGGTCCCACGGCTCGAGCACCTCGCGCCAGCGACCGCGCAACGAACGGGCCGCGCGGACGATGAGCTCGCCCAGGTCGTCGTCGGGGACGGGGTTGGGCACGCGGGAATGCTAGCGGAACAACGAGCATTACCTCACCGTGAGGTAACCTCACCAATATCGCCGACAGAGAGGGGGACGTGGATGCCACGCCCCGAGACCCGGCCCGCCGCGGCCGACAAGTCACAGCTCGAGCGCTCCCCCGTGTCCTTCCGACGCGTGCTGGCGCTCTTCCGCCCCCACCGGCTCCAGGTGGGCACCGTCATGGCGCTGATCGTGCTCAGCTCGCTGATCGCCCTGGCCACCCCGTTCCTGGTCCGCACCGTCATCGACGACGCGCTCCCGCACTCCGACGTCCGGCTGCTCGCCTGGGCCGTGGCCGGCATGGTCGCCGTCGCCGCGTCCACCGCACTGCTCGGCGTCGTCCAGACCTGGCTGTCGACCACCGTCGGCCAGAAGGTCATGCACGGCCTGCGCACGTCGGTCTTCACCCACCTGCAGCGCCAGTCGCTGGGCTTCTTCACCCGCACCCGCGGCGGTGAGGTGCAGTCCCGGCTGACCAACGACATCGGCTCCATGCAGTCCGTGGTCACCTCGACCGCGACGAGCCTGGCCTCCAACGCCACCACCGTCGTCGGCACCGTGGTCGCCATGGCCGCGCTGAGCTGGCGGCTGTCGTTGCTGTCCCTCGTCGTGCTGCCCCCGGCGATCTGGCTGACCCGCAAGGTCGCGCTCATGCGCCGCGAGGTCACCGGCGAGCGCCAGCGCCGCATGGCCGACATGCAGACCCAGGTCGAGGAGGGGCTGTCGATCTCCGGCGTCCAGCTCGGCAAGACCCTGGGCACCGGCCCCGCGCAGTCGCAGCGGTTCGCCCGCACGTCGGAGGAGCTGGCCGCCCTCGAGGTCCGCTCCCAGCTGGCCGGCCGCTGGCGGATGGCCACCATGAGCATCGTGTTCGCCGGGATCCCGGCGCTGATCTACCTGTTCGCCGGCCTGCCCGCGACGTCGGGCGGCATGACGATCGGCACCCTGGTCGCCTTCACCGCGCTGCAGGGCACACTCTTCCGCCCGCTGATGGGCCTGCTGGACGTCGGCGGCCAGCTGATCACCTCGATGGCGCTGTTCAGCCGGGTGTTCGAGTACCTGGACCTGTCGGTGGACATCGACGACCCGGCCCAGCCCGTCGCCCTGCCGCACGTCCGCGGCGAGGTCCGGCTCGAGCACGTCGGGTTCTCCTACGACGGCGACCGCCCCGCCCTCACCGACGTCGACCTGGTCGTCCCGGCCGGCAGCACGCTGGCCCTGGTCGGCGAGACAGGGTCGGGCAAGTCCACGCTGGCCTCGCTGGTGTCCCGGCTCAACGACGTGACCACCGGCCGGGTGACCATCGACGGCGTCGACGTCCGCGACCTGTCGCTGGCCGAGCTGGCCCGGGTGGTCGGCGTGGTCAGCCAGGAGACCTACCTGCTGCACACCACGATCCGGGAGAACCTGCGGTACGCCAAGCCCGACGCCACGGACGAGGAGATCGAGCAGGCCGCCCGGCGGGCCCAGGTGCACCAGGTCATCGCCGCGCTGCCCGACGGCTACGACACGATGGTCGGCGCCCGCGGCCACCGGTTCTCCGGCGGGGAGAAGCAGCGGCTGGCCATCGCCCGCACGCTGCTGCGCGACCCGCGGGTGCTGGTGCTCGACGAGGCCACCAGCGCGCTGGACAACGAGACCGAGCGCGCCGTGCAGGCCGCCCTCGACGAGGTCGCCCGCGGCCGGACGACGATCACCATCGCCCACCGGCTGTCCACCGTCCGCGACGCCGACACCATCGCGGTGCTGGACCACGGCCGGGTGGTGGAGCAGGGCACGCACGACGAGCTGGTCGCCGCCGGCGGCCGGTACGCCGCGCTGGCCGGGGCTGTCGCCGTCCCGGCGTAGGAACCTCTACCGTCGACGGGTGCCTGATCCCGACGCCGCGACCCGCGCCCGCTGGGAGCGCCTGTGCGCCCTGCTCGACGACGACCCCGAGCTCTGGCCGACCGTGCAGGCCACCCTGGACGACCCACCCGCCGACCCCTGGACCGCCCTGCTCGACGGCCTGGACGACGTCGGCGCGCTGGCCTACCTCGACGCCGGCGACCAGGGCGAGGAGCTGGCCGACGCGCTGACCCGGGTGCCCCGGGTGGTGCGGGCCCGCCTGGACCTCGGCCCGGTCACCGACACCGACGGCGACGTGCCCACCGCCGTCCGGGCCGCGGACGCGGTGCTCGCACCGGCCGGGCTCTGCCTGGTGCACCTGGCCGAGGAGTCCGACGCCTACCCGCTGGTCGTCGTCCCGGCCGCCGACAAGGCCGAGATCGAGCGCCTGGCGCAGGAGCTGGGGCACGACACCACCCTCGGGTGACGCGGGGGCCCGGACCCCTCTACCATCCTCTGTGGCTCACGAGAGGCAGCGACAAGCACCTGGCTTGCTGCCCGGCAACCGCTACTCCGTCTGCGGTGCTCCCAGGGGAAGAGCCGGTCGGACGGCACCCGCCGCCCGGCAACCGACGGAGTGCCCGCGCGCCGCGGGCCCTCCCGACACCCAGGAGGACGGCGCATGAGCGACAACTGGAGCTTCGAGACCCGGCAGATCCACGCCGGAGCCAGCCCCGACCCCACCACCGGCGCCCGGGCGCTGCCGATCTACGCGACGACGAGCTACCAGTTCCGCGACAGCCAGCACGCCGCGGACCTGTTCGCCCTCGCCGAGATGGGCAACATCTACACCCGGATCATGAACCCGACGCAGGACGCGCTGGAGCAGCGCGTCGCGTCGCTCGAGGGCGGCGTCGCCGCGCTCGCCGTCTCCTCCGGGCAGGCCGCCGAGACCCTGGCGATCCTCAACCTGGCCGAGGCCGGGGACCACATCGTGGCCTCGGCGTCGCTGTACGGCGGCACCTACAACCTGCTGCACCACTCGATGCCCAAGCTCGGCATCACGGTGTCCTTCGTCGAGGACCCCGACGACCCGCAGGCCTGGCAGTCCCTGGTGCAGGACAACACCCGCGCCTTCTACGCCGAGACCATCGGCAACCCCAAGGGCGACGTCCTGGACATCTCGGCGGTCAGCGAGGTCGCGCACCGCAACGGCGTCCCGCTGATCGTGGACAACACGATCGCCACCCCGTACCTGATCCGCCCGATCGAGTTCGGCGCCGACATCGTGGTGCACTCGGCGACGAAGTACCTGGGCGGGCACGGCACCGCCGTGGCCGGCGTGATCGTGGACAGCGGCAACTTCGACTGGACCGCGGGCAAGCACCCCATGTTCACCACCGCCGACCCGACGTACCACGGCGTGGTCTACGCCGACCTCGGTGCGCCGGCCTTCGCGCTCAAGGCCCGGGTGCAGCTGCTGCGCGACCTCGGCCCGGCGATCAGCCCGTTCAACGCCTTCCTGGTGGTGCAGGGCATCGAGACGCTGTCGCTGCGGCTGGACCGGCACGTGGCCAACGCCCAGCGGGTGGCCGAGTGGCTGGAGGCCCGGGACGAGGTGCAGTCGGTGCACTACGCCGGCCTGGCCTCCTCCCCGTGGCACGCCGCCGCGCAGAAGTACGCCCCCAAGGGCCCCGGCGCGGTGCTCGCGTTCGAGATCGAGGGCGGCGTCGAGGCCGGCAAGGCGTTCGTGGAGGCCCTCGAGCTGCACAGCCACGTGGCCAACATCGGCGACGTGCGCAGCCTGGTGATCCACCCGGCCTCGACCACGCACTCCCAGCTGACCCCCGAGGAGCAGCTGACCACCGGTGTCACCCCGGGTCTGGTCCGCCTCGCCGTCGGCCTGGAGGGCATCGAGGACATCCTCGCCGACCTCGACGCCGGCTTCCGGGCCGCGAAGAGCGCCTGAGGTGACGGGCGCGCCCTCGACCCGGCTGCCCGCGCGCTCGGGCGGCTGGGTCGAGGGCGACCCGGTCGGGGACCGGCGGTTCGCCGACGTCGGCCCGCTGCAGCTGGAGCGCGGCGGCTCGCTGCCCGCCGTCCGGGTGGCGTACGAGACCTGGGGGACGCCGGGTGACCCCGCCGTCCTGGTCGAGCACGCCCTGACCGGGGACAGCCACGTGGTCGGGCCGACCGGACCGGGCCAGCCCACCCCCGGCTGGTGGGACGGCCTGATCGGGGACGGCGCCCCGCTGGCCGGCACGTTCGTGGTCTGCGCCAACGTGCTGGGCGGCTGCCAGGGGACGACGGGGCCGTCGTCGGCCGCGCCGGACGGCCGGCCCTGGGGCTCCCGCTTCCCCGAGATCACCATCGCCGACCAGGTCGAGGTCGAGGCCCGGCTGGCCGCCGCGCTGGGCGTGGACCGGTGGGCCGCGGTCATCGGCGGGTCGATGGGCGGGATGCGGGCTCTGGAGTGGGCGGTGTCCCGCCCGGACCAGGTGGCCCGGCTGTTCTTCCTGGCCTCGGGCGCGGTGGCCACGGCCGACCAGATCGGCACCCAGACCACGCAGCAGGTGGCCGTGACGTCGGACCCGCGGTGGGCCGGCGGGGATTACGCCGCCGGCGAGGGGCCGGTCGCCGGCCTGGGCACCGCCCGGCGGATCGCCCACCTGACCTACCGCAGCGCCTTCGAGCTGGAGACCCGGTTCGGCCACGACGTCCAGGACGACGGCCGCTTCGCGGTGGCCAGCTACCTGGAGCACCACGCCACCAAGCTGGCCCGCCGGTTCGACGCCGGCAGCTACGTGCTGCTCACCCAGGCGATGAACACCTGGGACGTCGGCCGCGGACGCGGCGGGGTGGAGGCGGCGCTGGCCCGGGTCACCGCGCACTGCCTGGTGGCCGGGATCGACACCGACCGGCTGTACCGGATCGAGGAGCAGCAGCGGGTGGCCGACGCCCTCGGCGTCCCGCTGCGGGTGGTGCGCAGCCCGTACGGCCACGACGGCTTCCTCGTCGAGGTGGCCGCGGTGGGCGCCCTGGTCCGGGAACTGCTGGCAGCCCCGGACCAGGGCGGTCACCTCACGCCAGGATGATCGACAGCGACCCGCTGCCGTAGCCGGTCACGGACACGTCGAGGTCCAGGCGGTTGGTCGAGCCGGTGAGGGCGGCGATGTCGGCCGGCACCGCCTCGCCCGGGGCGTAGAGCCGGTCCAGCTTGGAGTGCAGAACACCGCCGGCGTTGAACAGCGAGGCGGCCACGTTGACCACCTCGTGCAGCACCTCGACCTGCATCTCGGAGAGCTCGCCGTCGGAGACGGAGTCCTCGCAGCCGCCCTTGGGCAGCAGCGCGAGGGCCCCGGCGCACCAGGCCGCGAGCGGCAGGTCGATGAGGACGACGGCGTTGAGGCCGTAGCCCGGGTCGACGTAGGTCGCGAACGCCGTCGGGCGGGACGGCGTGGGGGTGACCGGCGCGCCCGGGGCGACGGTGATGCCCCGACCCAGCAGACCCTGGAGGAGGTCCAGGACGGCCTTGTTGGTCGGCAGCCCGGTCTTGACCGGGGCGCTCACGCCAGCACCGAGTCCAGCTCGTCGCGGAAGGTGTCCGCGGTGAACGGCTTGGCGATGAGGAACAGCGCGCCGGCCTGGGCGGCCTGCTCGCGCATCTCCGGGGAGCCCTCCGAGGTGACGAAGCCGAAGGGGACCGTGGAGCCCTGCGCCCGCAGCGCCTTCAGGCACTCCAGGCCGGACATGTTCGGCATGTTCCAGTCGGACAGGACGAGGTCGGGGGCGTCGCTGCCGACCTTGGCCAGGCACTCGACGCCGTCCTCGGCCTCGACGATGTCGACGTCGTCGTACCCGGCCTGCCGGAGCGTGCGGATGACGATCTGCCGCATCACGCGGCTGTCGTCGGTGACGAGGATCTTCACAGCGGGACCTCCGTGGTGAACACGGGCGCCTCCGTGGCGCCCTGGATGGTGATGGCCAGGTGGTGACCGCGCCAGCTGGCGGCGACGCGGCAGGTGTCCTCGTCCGATGCGCGCAGCGGGGCGGCACCGGTCTCGGGCAGCCCCAGGACCGAGGGGCCCGGGAGCAGGGACTTCACGTTGCCGCCGAGGATGTTGGCCAGCTCGCGGAGCACGTCGTCGACGTCCTCCTCGGTGGCCTCCTCGTCGGCCCGCATCTGCAGGACCGACCGGGTGAGGTCGGCGGTGCCGGCCTGGTCGCAGGTGAGCACGACCAGTCCGTTCCAGGGGCCGGTGACGGTGACCCAGGCACTGGGACCGGCCACGGGTGGGCCGTCGAGGCCGAACCCGGGGACCAGGTACTCCTCCTCGCCGACCAGCGCGCTCCACACCTCGCCGGCGACCGCGGTGACCGTCTCGCCGTCCAGCAGGTGGGTGATCGGGGCGCTCACGCCGGCACCTCGGTGGGCAGCAGGCCCAGCAGGGCCAGCTTGTCGCCGATGGCGTCGGCGGTGAACGGCTTGATGACGTACTCGTGGGCGCCGGCGGCCAGCGCCTTGACGATCTGGCCGTGCTCGCTCTCGGTGGTGACCATCATCAGCGTCACCGAGCGCCAGGCCGGGACCGCCCGGACGGCGGAGACGAACTGCAGCCCGTCCATCACCGGCATGTTCCAGTCGATGCAGGCCAGGTCGGGGACCCAGCCCTCCTCGAGGACGTCGAGGGCCTCGCGACCGTGGCCGGCCGGCCGGGTCTCGTAGCCGAAGCCCTCCAGGATGGAGGCGACGATCCGGCGCATGGCGCGGGAGTCGTCGATCACCAGCGCTCGCATCTCATTTCCCCTTCGTCGGTCGGTAGGCGGAGCCGCGGCCGCAGGGGACCCGCTCCCAGGAGTCGTCGACGCCCAGCGTCGTCTCGGCCGCGCCCAGGAAGAGCCAGCCGTCCGGGCGCATGACCTGCCGGACCTTGCGCAGCACCTCGCGCTTGGTCGGCGGGTCGAAGTAGATGAGCACGTTCCGCAGGTAGACCACGTCGAAGGGACCGAGCCGGGGCAGGGGGCCGGCGAGGTTGAGCTCGCTGGCGGTCACCATCTGGCGGAGTGCGGGCGCGATCTCCCACTCGGTGCCGACCCGGCTGAAGTGCCGGACCAGCATGGGGGCGGGCAGCCCCCGGTTGACCTCGAGCTGGCTGAAGCGGCCGGCCCGGGTGCGGGCGACCATGTCGCGGGACAGGTCGGTGGCGGTGATCCGGACGCGGCTGGCGGCGCCGGGCATCGAGTCTGCCAGCAGCATGCCGATCGTGTAGGCCTCCTGGCCGCTCGAGCAGGCCGCCGACCAGATGGTGATCGGGTCGGTGGGCCGGCGCGCGGCCTGCAGCGCAGGCATGACGGTGCTGGTCAGCGCGGTGAACGGGTCGCCGTCGCGGAACCACGAGGTCTCGTTGGTGGTGAGGGCCTCGACGATCCGGCGGTTGGTGGCCGGGTCGGGCCGCGCGCGGCAGCGCTCGACCAGCTCGGACACACCGGACAGGCCGAGCTGGCGGGCCAGCGGCATGAGCCGGGCCTCGACCAGGTACTCCTTGCCGGGGGCGAGCACGATGGCCGACTCGCGGCGGACGAGCTGGCAGACCCAGTCGAAGCCGGGCGTGGCGAGTGCGGTGGTCATGATCGGGCTCCCACCAGGGTCGAGGGTCGGGACGAGGACAGGCGGAGGATCGCGTCGCAGACCCGGTCCAGCGGGACGACCTCGTCGGCGTGGCCGGCCTGGGTGACGGCGCCGGGCATGCCCCAGACGACGGAGGTGGCCTGGTCCTGGGCGACGACGGTGCCGCCGACCTCGCGGATCCGGCCGGCGCCGAGCTTGCCGTCGGAGCCCATGCCGGTCAGGACGACGGCCAGCACGGCGCCGTCGTAGGCGGCCGCGGCGGACCGGAAGAGCACGTCGACGGCCGGGCGGCAGAAGTTCTCCGGGGCGGCCTGGTCCAGCACGGTGCGCCGGACGCCGGCCCCGGGGGACACGGTGAGGTGGAAGTCGCCGGGGGCGATGTGCACGGTGCCCGGTGCGATCGGCGTGCCGGCGACGGCCTCGACGACGCTCAGCGCGCTGAGCCGGTCCAGCCGGCCGGCGAACTGCTTGGTGAACACCGGGGGCATGTGCTGCACGACCAGCACCGGCAGCGGGAAGTCGCGGGGCAGCCGCGGGATGACCTTGGTCAGCGCGTCCGGTCCTCCGGTGGAGGACCCGATGACCAGGACGGCGGGCGCCTTGCGGGCGCCGCGGCGCGGGGCGGGCGGGGGGACGACGGCGCGGGCGGCGGCGACCGGCGCGTGGCCGAGCGCGGGCCCGGCGGGCCGGCCGGTGAGGACCTTGATCCGGGGGATCAGCTGGTCCCGCACGCTGTCCTTGGACTGGGTGATGCTGCCGACGTTGGCCGGCTTGGTCACGTAGTCGTCGGCCCCGGCCGCCAGCGCGTCCAGGGTGGCCGTGGCCCCGCGCTCGGTGAGCGTGGAGAACATGATGATCGGGGTCCGGCGGCCGAGCTTGCGGATGGCGGCGACGGTCTGGATGCCGTCCATCTCCGGCATCTCGATGTCCATCGTGATCAGGTCGGGGCGCAGCTGGTCGAGCTTGGCCAGCGCGACGCGTCCGTTGACCGCGGTCCCGACGACCTCGATGGCCGGGTCGGCGGCCAGCACGTCGGTGACGATCTTGCGGACCACGATCGAGTCGTCGACCACCATCACGCGGATCGGGGGCACGGCATCCTGCTCTCTGCTGGGGCCGGCCCGCGGGCAGCCACTGGTTGGAGTTTCGGCACGGGACCGGACTACTTGAGCCGGTCGGCTCAGGAGGGCGCGCGGTGCAACCCGGGCGGGTGGTCCCCCTCGGCGAGCAGCCACGGCAGCAGCAGCTGGTCCAGCGACGGGCCGTCGAGGAGGTCGCTCATGGCCACGGCCTGCACGCAGCCGCTCACCGCGTTCCACAGCCCACGGGCACCGTCGGCGGGGGTGAACCCGGCCGTCCGGAAGGCGCCGACGGCCATCAGCTGGGCCGCGCCGAGCGCCCGGGTCCGGCCGGACACGTGCGCCGCCCAGGCGGCGCCGTGCATGGCGGCCGCCCAGGGTCGGCGGCCGTCCCGGACCTCGTCGGTGGCCACCCGCCAGCGGCCGAGGGAGAGCTCGTCGAAGGCAGCGACCCGGGCCAGCAGGTGGGTGACGGCCTCCGCGCGGGGGCCGAGGTCGGGGTCGGGCACCGGGCCCACCCGGGCGACGGCCTGCGCCGCGGTACGACGGTCGCGGTCGGCGACCGCGGCCGAGCCCCAGGCGGCGACCGCCGCGTCGGCCAGCACGTCGGCGGCCAGCTCGCGCACGTCGACGCCCACCAGGACGGCGGCCGCGGACTCCGGCCCCAGCACGTCCTCCCGGAGCACGCGCTCGATGGATGCGGCGTCCCCGATCGTGCCCTGCTCCAGCAGCGCGACCAGCGCCTCCGAGCGGGCCTGCGGGTGGGCCTCCGCGGAGCGCAGCCCGGGCACGCCGGCGGCGGCCAGCTCGCGGATGCGGGCCGACCGGTCGGCCCACCGGGTGCGCTGGGCGGCGGTGCCCGTCGCGACCGGGTGCTGCGCGGCCCAGCCGCGCAGGTGGTCGGGGGACGCGCCCATGCCGGCGAGCAGGACCGCCGCGGCGTCGGGACCGCCGGGCAGGCGGACCAGGTCGAAGCCGAGGGTCGCAGCGCTGACCAGGGAGTAGGGCATGACGGGGACCTCGTCCTGGTCAGTGGGTGAAGCGGCCGACGGTGGTCCGCAGGTCCGCGGCCATCCGGGACAGCTCGTCGACGGCCACCCGGGTCTGGGACAGCGCCTGCGTCGTGGACTCCGCGGCGGTGGAGACCCCGCCGATGTTCGCAGCGATCTCCGTCGTCCCGCCCGCGGCCTCGGCCACGCTGCGCGACATCTCGTTGGTCGTCGCGGTCTGCTGCTCGACCGCACTGGCGATCGTGAGCTGGTAGTCGTTGATCTGGCCGATGACGGTGCCGATCCGGCCGATCGCGGCGACCGCGCCACCGGTGTCGGCCTGGATCGCCTCGACCCGGCGGGCGATGTCCTCGGTCGCCCGGGCGGTCTCCTGCGCCAGCTCCTTCACCTCGTTCGCGACGACGGCGAAGCCCTTGCCGGCCTCGCCGGCCCGGGCGGCCTCGATGGTCGCGTTCAGCGCCAGCAGGTTCGTCTGCTCCGCGATCGACGTGATCACCTTGACCACGTCGCCGATCTCCTTCGACGACACACCCAGCTTGGTGATCGTCGCGTTCGTCGCCTCCGCCTCGCTCACGGCCTCGGCAGCCACCCGGGCGGCCTCGTTGGCGTTCTGCGCGATCTCCCGGATCGAGGCGCTCATCTGCTCCGCGCCGGCGGCCACCGTGGCCACCGACCGGGACACCTCGTCGGCGGCACCGGACACCGCGCCGGACTGCACGCTGGTCTCCTCCGACGACGCCGAGATCTGCGCAGCCGAGGCGGACAGCTGCTGGCTGGAGGCGGCGACCGCGTCGGCGGAGTCCACCACCGAGGCCATCACCCCGCGCAGCTGCTCGGCGGCGACGTCGAGCGCGGCCCCGGTCCGGCCCATCTCCCCCGCCCCGGTCAGCCCGGTGCGCCGGGTCAGGTCCCCGGAGCCCAGGCCCTCGGCGACGTGCCGGATCCGGTCCAGCGGGCGGGCCAGCGAGCGGGTGACCCGCCAGGCCAGCAGGGCCGCGAGCAGCACCCCCAGCACGCCGGCCGACCACAGCAGCCAGGTCGCTCGGGTCTGGGCGGCGGACTGCTCGGCGCCCAGCGCGTCCAGCCGGGCCTGCGCCGAGGTGGCGATGGTGTCGGCGATGCCCAGCACGATCGTGTAGGCCTCACCGGCCTCGCCGCCGTTGATCGAGGTCTGCGCGGTGGCCAGACCGGCCTGCGTGCCCGGCCGGATCCACTCGACGACCTGGTCGTCCCAGGAGAAGTAGCTGTCCCAGGCGGGCTCGAGCTCGTCGAACGCGGCCCGCTCGGCCGCGTTCATCCCGGAGGTCTGGACGTCGGCCAGCCAGGCGTAGACCGAGGCCTTGCTGGCGAGGAAGCCCGCCCGGTTGTACGAGTCGTCCTGCAGCGCGGCCTCGGGGCCGAAGGCGGCGACGTCGGCGAGGACGAAGCCCTGCCACCCGGTGGCGTCGGCGATCTGGAAGCGCATGGTCTCGGCGTCCCGCAGGACGCCGTCGGCGGCGCCCACCTGCTGGGCCAGGTCCCGCTGCTGGCTCACCGCGGTCACCCCGCCGGCGGCGCAGGCGAGGACGACGAGCGCCACGCCGCCGAAGGCGAGGCCGAGCCGGGCGCGCAGCCCGAGGTCGGCCGCGCGGCGTCGCAGCGAGCTGGTGACGAGGTCCTCCGGGGGCGGAGTGGTCGCAGGAGCGCCGTCGGTGCGGGCCATCAGTGGGTGAACCGGCCGACGGTGGTCCGCAGGTCGGCGGCCATCCGGGACAGCTCGTCGACGGCGACCCGGGTCTGCCCCAGTGCCTGCGTGGTGGAGCTGGCCGCACCCGAGACCCCGGTGATGTTGGCGGCGATCTCGGTGGTGCCGCCGGCGGCCTCGGCCACGCTGCGCGACATCTCGTTCGTCGTCGCCGTCTGCTCCTCGACCGCCGAGGCGATCGTCAGCTGGTAGTCGTTGATCTGCCCGATGACCGTGCCGATCCGGCCGATCGCCGCGACCGCACCACCGGTGTCGGCCTGGATCGCCTCCACCCGACGGGCGATGTCCTCGGTCGCCCGCGCCGTCTCCTGCGCCAGCTCCTTGACCTCGTTGGCCACCACCGCGAAGCCCTTGCCCGCCTCACCGGCACGGGCGGCCTCGATGGTCGCGTTCAGCGCCAGCAGGTTGGTCTGCTCCGCGATGCTCGTGATCACCTTGATCACGTCGCCGATCTCCTTCGACGACACACCCAGCTTGGTGATCGTCGCGTTCGTCGCCTCGGCCTCGGCCACCGCGTCCGCGGCCACCCGGGCCGCCTCGTTGGCGTTCTGCGCGATCTCCCGGATCGAGGCGCTCATCTGCTCCGCGCCGGCGGCCACCGTGGCCACCGAGCGGGACACCTCGTCGGCCGCCGACGACACCGCGCCGGACTGCACGCTGGTCTCCTCGGCGCCGGCCGAGATCTGCGCCGCCGACGACGACAGCGCGTCGCTGGAGGCGGCCACCGCGTCCGCCGAGGCGACCACCGTGGACATGACCGACCGGAGCTCGGCGAGGGCGGTCCGCAGCGCCGCGGCGGTCTGGCCGAGCTCGTCCTGCGAGGTCACCACCGGGTCGACGGTCAGGTCGCCGGCGGCGAGGGCGTCGATGGAGGCCCGCAGCGAGCGCAGCGACGCCAGCATCCGGCGCACGATCAGCACGGTCAGCCCGGTGGCCACGGTCAGCCCGGCCGCGAGCGCGATCCAGATCGTCCAGACGGCGGACGAGGCCTCGTCCTCGCCGGCCTGGGCCCGGGCCTGCGCCACGGTGGCCTGCGCGTCGGCCTCCGCCTGCAGGGGCTCGACCACCGCGGTGGTCTGCGGCCGCACCTGGTCCTGGAACACCTCGGCGAAGCCGGCGGCGTCGCCGTCGTCGGCCAGCGGGAACAGGGTGTCCTCGGCCAGCGCGTAGTAGGCGGACAGCTGGTCCTGGAACTCGCCGAAGGCTGCCGGGTCCGCGGCGGACGGGGCGTAGGCGCTGATCTGGTCGTCGATCTCGGTGCGGCGCTCGGCCAGGTCGGTGACCAGCTCGGCCCGCACGTCGGCGTCGGCGATGCCGTACTGGATGACCCGTGCCCGGTCGCCCTGGAAGCTGCGCTGGATCTCGGCCAGCTGCGTCAGCGGGACGACGGTGCCGCGGTACAGCTGCTGGCCGGAGTCGCGCAGCGACCCGATGCTGCTCGCGGCCAGCACCGCCAGGCCCACCGCGACCAGGGCGAGCGTGAGGACGGCGGCACCGATCTTCACGCCGAGCGGTCGGTCGGCGGTCCGTCGCCGGGCGGGCTGCCGGTCGGCATGCATGAGGTCTCCTGGGGGTCTGCGTCGCACTGCTGCTGCGCGGGGTCGATCGGTGGGTGGTGCGGGCGACGCTGTCCCGCGGGGCGGTCCGGACCGGGCAGGTGGCCGCGGTCCGGACCGGTGGATCAGTGGGTGAAGCGGCCGACGGTGGTCCGCAGGTCCGCGGCCATCCGGGACAGCTCGTCGACGGCCACCCGGGTCTGGGACAGCGCCTGGGTCGTGGACTCCGCGGCGGTCGAGACGCCGCTGATGTTGGCGGCGATCTCGGTGGTGCCGCCGGCGGCCTCGGCCACGCTGCGCGACATCTCGTTGGTGGTCGCGGTCTGCTCCTCGACCGCACTGGCGATCGTGAGCTGGTAGTCGTTGATCTGGCCGATGACCGTGCCGATCCGGCCGATCGCCGCGACCGCCCCGCCGGTGTCGGCCTGGATGGCCTCGACCCGGCGGGCGATGTCCTCGGTGGCCCGGGCGGTCTCCTGCGCCAGCTCCTTGACCTCGTTGGCCACCACGGCGAAGCCCTTGCCGGCCTCACCGGCGCGGGCGGCCTCGATCGTGGCGTTGAGCGCCAGCAGGTTGGTCTGCTCAGCGATGCTCGTGATCACCTTGATCACGTCACCGATCTCCTTGGAGGACACCCCGAGCTTGGTGATGGTCACGTTGGTGGCCTCCGCCTCGGTGACCGCCTCGGCGGCCACCCGGGCGGCCTCGTTGGCGTTCTGCGCGATCTCCCGGATCGAGGCGCTCATCTGCTCGGCACCGGCGGCCACCGTGGCCACCGACCGGGACACCTCGTCGGCGGCACCGGACACCGCGCCGGACTGCACGCTGGTCTCCTCCGACGACGCGGAGATCTGGGCCGACGAGGCCGACAGCTCCTCGCTGGAGGCAGCCACCGCATCGGCCGACGCCGCGACGGAGGCCATCAGGGCGCGCAGCTCCACCATGGCGCTGTCCAGCGAGGCGCCCATCAGGCCGAGCTCGTCGCGCGAGGTCAACCCGGCGCTCACGGTGAGGTCGCCGCCGGCGAGGGCGTCGGTCACCGCGCGCACCCGGCGCACCGACCGGGCGATCCCGGTGGCCACGAACCACCCGACCGACAGGGCGAGCAGCACCCCGATCCCGAGCACCACCAGGCTGAGGGTGCGGGCCGAGGACGCCGACGAGGCCGCGCTCGCGGCTGCCGCGGCGGCCTGCTCCTGCTCCAGGGCCTGCAGCTGTGCCAGGTCGTCGGTGACGGCGTCCAGCACCGACTTCACCTGCTGGTCGTTCGCCCGGGCCCAGCCCTCGTAGTCGCTGGCGAGGGCCAGCGGGGCCAGCACGTCGTCCACCAGCCCGGTGGCCGTCTGCAGCTGCTCCGTCGCGTCGTCGACCAGCGCCTGCTTGTCGGCGTCCATGGTCGTGGCGGTGTAGTCCTCGAGGTGGGTCCGGAACTCGTCGGCGGCCGTGGTGACCGCCTGCAGCGCGGTCCGGGTCGCCGCGGTGTCCGTGGCCAGGATGGCGTTGCGGTTCTGGATCCGGAGGTCCTGCACGTCGTTGGTCATCGCGCCGATGGCGGCGACGCCCTCGAGGTTCTGGCTGTAGAGGCGCTGGGTGGTGTCGGCGGCGTCGCCCAGGGCGACGATCCCGACGACCCCGATGGTGACGGCGACCGCGGAGGCGGCGCCCACCGCGGTGAGGACCTTGACCTTCACGCTGCGGTCGGACCAGATCCGGCTGACCGAACCGGGGCCCGTGGTGGTGACGGGGGTGGACACGGAGGACTCCTGGTTCAGGAAGGGTCTCTCGACCCGGGAGGGGGGAAGGGGTGGGCCGGCGTCAGGGGCTGACGACGCGGGCGACGTCCAGGGCCAGCAGCAGCCGGCCGTCGAGCTTGTAGGCCCCGCGGATCAGCTCCCGGGCCCGCCCGTCGAGGGTGTCCGGCGGCTGCTCGAAGTCGACCGCGTCGACGTGGACGACGTCGGCGATCCCGTCGACCAGGAAGCTGACCGCCTCCCCGTGCATCCGGACCACGATCACCACGGCCTCGGCGCCCTCGGCGCGGGCCGGGCGGCCCAGCCGCTCGCGCAGCTCGATCGCGGTGACCACCTGGCCGCGCAGGTTGATCAGGCCGGCGACGGCCGGCGGGGCCAGGGGGACCCGGGTGAGCTTCTGCGCCCGGAGCACCTCCTGCACGTGCTCGACCTCGACGCCGTAGAGGTCGCCGTCCAGCCAGAAGGTGGCCAGCTGGGCAGTGCCCTGCGTGGTTGCCGTGCTCATGTCAGACCGCCATCAGGTCGTCGGAGGCCGCGGGGGCGGCGGTGTCGAAGGCGTAGAAGCCGGGGTCGGCCGCGAGGATCGCGGCGCGGACGTCGAGCAGCTCGGTGACCTTGTCGCCGAAGACGGCGGAGCCGAGCAGGCCCATGTCGTCGATGTCGGAGTGCTGGACCTCGGTGTCGTCGACGATGTCGAGGATCTCCTCGACCACGATGGCGACGCTGCGGTCGCGGTCGGCGTAGACGATGACCTCGAGGGTGTCCTTCGTGGGCTCGTCGCCGTAGCCGTAGGACGACGCCGCACCCAGGTGCTGGTCCAGCCGGACGATCGGCAGGATGGCGCCGCGGTACTGCACGACCTCCCGGGAGCCCACCCGCTCGACCGTCGCCGTCTTGATCTGCTCCAGGCGGGTGACGGTGTCCAGCGGGATCGCGACCCGGCGTCCGCCGCCGATCGCGGCCAGCAGCATCCGGGTCCGCTCGGTGCCGACCGTCGCGGTGGCCGCCGCGGCGCTGGCCGCGGTCCGCTGCTCGGCCCGCTCGACGGTCTCGGCCCGCAGCGCCCGGCGGGCGAGGGCCTGGACGTCGAGGATCAGGGCGACGGTGCCGTCGCCGAGGACGGTGGCCCCGGAGTAGAGGCCGATGGCCTTGAGCTGGGCACCGACTGCCTTCACGACGATCTCCTCGGTGTTGATGACCCGGTCGACGACCAGGCCGAAGCGGCGGCCCTCGGACCGCAGGACGGCGATGACGACGTGCCCGTCGTGGCGCTCGGAGCTGGTGCCGAACACGTCGGTCAGCTGCACCAGCGGGAGCAGCTCGCCGCGCAGGCGGTAGACCCGGGCGCCACCGATCTCCTCGACCGCGGTGGCGGCCTTCTCGGCGTCCAGGCTGACCAGCTCCTGCAGGCTGACCTGCGGGATGGCGTAGCGGTCGCCGGCGCACTCGATGGTCAGCGCCGGCACGATGGCCAGCGTCAGCGGGATGCGCAGCCGGGTGCAGGTGCCCCGGCCGGGCTCGGACTCGATCTCGATCGTGCCGCCGATGGCCTCGATGTTGGTCTTGACGACGTCCATGCCGACACCGCGGCCGGAGACGTTGGTGACCGCGGCGGCGGTGGAGAACCCGGGAGCGAAGATCAGCTGCAGGATGTCCGAGGTGGCCATCCGGGACAGCGCGTCGGCGGTCACCAGGCCCTTGCGGACGGCGCTCTCGCCGATCTTCGCCGGGTCGATGCCGGCGCCGTCGTCGACGACCTCCACCACGACCTGGCCGGACTCGTGCCGGGCCCGCAGGGTCAGCACGCCCTCGGCGGCCTTGCCGGCGGCCCGGCGGGCGTCGGGCTTCTCGATGCCGTGGTCGACGGAGTTGCGGACCAGGTGGGTCAGCGGGTCCTTGACCGCCTCGAGCAGGGTCTTGTCCAGCTCGGTCTCGTTGCCCTCCATCGCCAGCCGCACGGACTTGCCGCACTGCTGGCCGAGGTCGCGGACGACGCGGGGCAGCTTGGACCAGATGTGGTCGATGGGCTGCATGCGCGTCTTCATGACGCCCTCCTGCAGCTCGCTGGCGATCAGGTTCAGCCGCTGGCCGGCCCGCACCAGGTCGGTGTCGGCCTGGCGCGAGACGTACTGCACGATCTGGTTGCGGGTCAGCACCAGCTCCCCGACCAGCTGCATCAGGGCGTCGAGCAGGTCGACGTCGACCCGGATGGTGGAGTCGGCGACCGCGCGGCGCGGGGCGGGCTCGTCCTCCCCGCCGAGCGGCTTCACGGCGGCGACCGGCGCCGGCGCGGGGACCGGGGCCGCGGCCGGGACCGGGACGACGGCCGGGGGTGCGGCGGCGGCCGGGGCGGCGACCGCGGCGAGCTGGTCGGCGGCGACCTCGAGCGCGGCCAGTTCCTCCTCGACGACCTCGGCGGCGGCCTCGACCACGGCCTCGGCGGCGACCGGGTCGGCGGCGGGCGCCTCGGCGGCGGGCCCGTCCTCCATGGAGGCGCTGATCAGCTCGACGGCGCGGCTGACGTCGACCGAGCCCTCACCACCGGTGGTCTCGATGGAGCCGAGCAGCTCGCGGACGGTGTCCACCATGGTCAGCAGCGCGTCGGTGCGGTGCGGGGTGAGCTGCAGGGCGCCGTCCCGCAGCCGGGACAGCATGTTCTCCCCGACGTGCGCGACCTGCTCCAGCTTCCCGAAGGCCAGGAAGCCGCTGGTGCCCTTGATCGTGTGGATCGTGCGGAAGATGCTCGACAGCCGCTCCCGGGAGTTGGGCTCCTGCTCGAGGGCGACGAGGTCCCGGTCGAGCTGGTCCAGGTTCTCGTGGCTCTCCACGAGGAAGTCCTCGACGATGTCGTCCAAGCCGTCCACGGTGGTCCTCTTCCCTGCTGCGCCGGGGGCCGTCAGCCCCTCCTTGTCAGGGTCCACAACGGCACGGACCGAGCAGTTCTCAACCCGAGAGCTCAAGTTCGGAACCGCTTTTCCCGATACGCGCGGAGGAATGCCGATGACCATTCCTGCACCGGGCGGCGACCCGGCGCGCCGACCCCACCCCTATGGATGAACGAGCAGCTCAACGGCGTACCCGGTCACAGATCAATGCCCGCGCTGATCGGTCACCGCCATTCCGGGTCGACGTGTCGACAGCCCGCGGGACGGTGACCGCCAGCCGTGTCGACAACCATTCCGGCGCCATTCCCGGACGGCCGGGCGGGCGGGGTCGCGGCCGAGCGGCCCGGCCCGGCCCCGCAGCGCCGTAGACTCGCCGGAATGAGCACTGCCGCCGGCGAGGCCGCGCGCCGTCGGACCTTCGCCGTCATCAGCCACCCGGACGCCGGGAAGTCCACCCTCACCGAGGCCCTGGCCCTGCACGCCCACGTGATCGGCCGGGCCGGTGCCGTGCACGGCAAGGCCGGCCGCGGGGCCACCGTGTCCGACTGGATGGACATGGAGAAGGCCCGCGGCATCTCGATCACCTCCGCGGCGCTGCAGTTCGCCTACCGCGAGGCCGTGGTCAACCTGGTCGACACCCCCGGTCACGCCGACTTCTCCGAGGACACCTACCGGGTGCTCACCGCCGTGGACGCCGCGGTGATGCTGGTCGACGCGGCCAAGGGCCTGGAGACCCAGACGATGAAGCTCTTCGCGGTCTGCAAGCACCGCGGGATCCCGATCATCACCGTGGTCAACAAGTGGGACCGCCCCGGCCTGGACGCCCTGGGCCTGATGGACGAGATCAGCGAGCGCACCGGGCTCACCCCCACACCGCTGACCTGGCCGGTCGGCATCGCCGGGGACTTCCGCGGCGTGCTGGACCGGCGGGACGGCTCCTACCGGCACTTCACCCGCACCGCCGGCGGCGCCACGATCGCGCCCGAGCGGGTGATGACCGCCGACGCCGCACTGGCCCAGGAGGGCGACGCCTGGACGACGGCGGTCGAGGAGGCCGAGCTGCTCGGCGAGACCGGCGCCGACCACGACCAGGAGCTCTTCCTCGCCGGCGCGACCACCCCGGTGCTCTTCGCCTCCGCGGTGAGCAACTTCGGCGTCGGCCTGCTGCTGGACACCCTGGTGGACCTCGCTCCCCCGCCGGCCGACCGGCCCGACGCCGACGGCAAGCCGCGCGCCCTGGACGACCCGTTCAGCGCCTTCGTCTTCAAGGTGCAGGCCGGCATGGACACCGGGCACCGCGACCGGCTGGCCTACATGCGGGTGTGCACCGGGGTCTTCGAGCGCGGCATGGTCGTCACCAACGCCGCGAACAACCGGCCCTTCGCCACCAAGTACGCCCAGCAGGTGTTCGGCCGCGACCGGGAGACCATCGAGACCGCCTACCCCGGTGACGTCGTGGGGCTGGTCAACGCCCAGGCCCTCGGCGTGGGCGACACCCTCTACACCGACGTGCCGGTGGTCTACCCGCCGATCACCACGTTCGCCCCGGAGCACTTCGCGGTCGCCCGGGTCGCCGACACCAGCAAGTACAAGGCCTTCCGCAAGGGGATGGACACCCTGGCCGGCGAGGGCGTCGTCCAGGTGCTGGTCTCCGAGCGCCGCGGCGACGGCGCCCCGGTGCTCGCCGTGGTCGGGCCGATGCAGTTCGAGGTGGCCCAGCACCGGATGGAGCACGAGTTCGGCGCCAAGGTGAGCCTGGAGAACCTGCCCTACTCCCTGGCCCGGGCCACCGACGCCGAGTCCGCCCCCGAGATCGCCAAGGCCCGTGGCGCCGAGGTCATGTCCCGCCCCGACGGCGAGCTGCTGGCCCTGTTCACCGACAAGTGGTCGCTGCGCGCCCTGCAGCAGAACAAGCCGCACCTCACCCTGACCCCGCTGGTGGCCGCCGAGCTCTCGTGATCAGAGGGGTCGCAGGGCGCGGTGCTGGTCCAGCCGGTCGGTGTAGCTGACGGCGTTGGCCCGGATCCGCTCGACCGCGGCGTCCCCCAGGTCCCTGACGACCTTCGCGGGGACGCCGGCGACCAGCGACCCGGGCGGCACCTCGGCGCCCTCGGTGACCACGGCGCCGGCCGCGACGATCGACCCGGACCCGATGTGCGCGCCGTTCATCACCACCGCGCCCATCCCGACCAGGACGTCGTCGTCCACCCGGGCGCCGTGCAGCACCACCCGGTGGCCGACGGTCACCCGCTCGCCCAGCACCAGGGGAAAGCCCGGGTCGCTGTGCAGGGTGGACCCGTCCTGGATGTTGGAGTCGGCGCCGACGACGATCGACTCGGCGTCGGCCCGGAGCACCGCGCCGTACCAGACCGACGCCCGCGGGCCCAGGGTCACGTCCCCGACGACCACGGCGGTCGGCGCCACGAAGGCGGCGGGGTCCACGGCGGGGACGCGGTCCCCCAGGGCGGCGATCAGCGGTTCGGCCATCTGCCCTGCCTACCGCACGGGGTCAGGCGCGGGTGCGGCGGGCCTTCAGCACCTCGAGCCGCTCGGCGAGCAGCTCGTCGAGGTCGGTGATCTCCCGGCGCTCGAGCAGCATCTCCCACGGGGTCTTGCTCACCCGGGGCGGTCCGGTCTTGCGGGCCCGGCCGCGCGGCGCCTCGTGCTCGTCGGTCGGTGCGGCCACCGGGGTGTCGGCGGTGACCACGAGGGCCGAGGGCCGCCCGTGCCGCGGGCAGGTCCAGATCGCCGGGGGGATGGCGTCGGCCGCGAACGTGACCTTGACCTGGTGGTCGGTCTCGCAGATGTACGTGTGGGTGGCGGCCTCGGCCAGCACCGCGCCCCGGACGCTCTCCAGGCTCGTGGTGCCCATCCGGGAACCGCGCAGGTTGTCGGGCACGGTGGCCTCCTCGTCGGGTGCTGCTGTCTGCGTCCACCTAACCGTTCCCGGTCAAGCTTAAACGCTGTTTACGCACCCCACGGTTCAGCTCAGCGGACTGGGCACGATCCGGGGAGTCCGGGGGGCCAGGTCGTCCTGACCGGCGGCCCGGCGGGCGGACACCAGCTGGGACACCCGGTTGCGGGTGACCCCGGCCTCGCGGGCCACCGCGGACGGCGCGTGGCCGGCCTCGACGGCGGCCACCAGGGCCGCCTCCCAGCGTCGCTGTGCCTCGCGGGCCGCGGCCTGGGCCGTCTGCCGCTCGGCGTCGGCGACCCGGATCGCGCGCACCGCAGCATCGATCGTCGTGTCAGGGTTGCCGGTCATCCCGCCACGATAGGCGCAGTGCGGACCGAAGGGGTCACGAACCCGCCGTGACCTGGCCGGATGCCCCCCGCGGCGACCCCGCCCTCAGGCCTGGGCGACCGGGTCCCGACCGGGCACCGGCTCCACCGGCGCCGGGTTCCCCTCCCCCGCCCGGACGAGCACGATGCCGGCCAGGACGACGACCCCGCCGACCAGCTGCACCGGCCCGGGCTGCTGCCCCAGCGCCAACCAGGCGAACAGGACGGCGAAGAGCACCTCGGTCAGCCCGACGAAGGAGCTGGTGCGCGAGCCGAGCCGGCGGATCGCGGCGACGCCGGTGGCGTAGGCGAACGCGGCGGCGACCAGGGCGAGGCCCAGCAGCGGCACCAGCCAGCTGACCTGCGTGCCGGCCAGGTCGACGTCGGCCGCGGTGGTCCGCCAGGGCACCAGCCCGACCGCGGCGGCCGCGCCGAGCACGACCGCGCCGATCGCCAGCCCGCCCCAGGCGCTGACCAGCGGGGGCAGCGCGCCGTCGGTCCGCCCGGAGACCACGAAGTAGACGGCCAGGCCGACCGCGGCGAGCAGGCCCCAGAAGACACCGAGGAGGTCGATCTCGGCGCCGCGGACCACGTCCAGCACCAGGACCAGACCGGCGATCGCCACGACCACCCCGGCGGCGGTGACCGGGCTGGGCCGCTGGCCGTGCCGCAGCCAGGTCCACAGCACCACCAGGACGACGCCGGAGTACTCCAGCAGCAGGGCGACCCCGACCGAGAGCCGGCCGATGGCCAGGAAGTAGGCCAGCTGGCAGCCGGCCACGGCCAGCAGCCCGAACGCGACCACCGACCCCAGGTTGGCCCGCAGCAGCGACCACCGCCCGCGCAGCTGCAGCAGGGCCGGCACGGTGAGCACCAGCGCACCCAGGCCCACCCGGAGGGTGACCGCGGCGGCCGCGCTCCACCCCGACGACAGCAGGGCCGACGCGAAGACCCCCGAGGTGCCGAAGGCGGCCGCGGAGGCCAGGGCGAGCAGCAGTCCGGTCAGGCCTGCACGACGATCGGGCACGACATCTCCTCGGGAGCCGTGTCAGGACCGATACGACCTACACTCCTGACGAACGGGACGCTAGCAGAGTCAGGAGCAACATGCGCTTTGCCCATGACACGGAGGTCGGGCTCAACGCCGCGGCCGAGCTGGTGAACACCGCGACGGGGTCCGGCACGGGCACCGAGCTGCTGCCCGACCCCCCGGCGCTCGCCGCGTTCCTGGACGCCTGGGGGTTCACCGGCGACCGGGCCGGCGACGCCGCCGAGCTCGCCGGGGTGCACGCGCTGCGGGCCGAGCTCGCCGAGATGTGGGACGCCGACACCGAGGGAGTCGTCGCCGTGGTCAACCGGCTGCTGCGCGACGGGCAGGCACAGCCGCAGCTGGTCCGGCACGACGACTGGGGCTGGCACGTCCACGCCACCGAGCCGCACGCACCGGTCCCGCACCGGATGGCCGTGGAGGCCGCGATGGCCGTCGCCGACCTGGTGCGCGCCGAGGAGCTGGACCGGCTGGGGCGCTGCGAGGCCGAGGGCTGCGGGGCGGCCCTGGTCGACCTGACGAAGAACCGGTCCCGCCGGTTCTGCGACGCCAGCTGCGCCAACCGCACGCACGCCGCGGCCTACCGCGCCCGCCGCGCCGCCGGCTGATCCGCGGGGACCTCCCCCCGGCGCGCGCGCCGTCCGCGGGCCACCTCGGTGGCCAGCGCGTCCAGCGGCTGGTCGAACGGGTCGCCCAGCCGGTCCAGCCACGCCCGCACCGCCACCACCCCGCCGTTGTCCACGGCGTGGAACCGGCGGGTGCCCTCGGGCCGCACCCGGACCAGGCCGGCGTCGCGGAGCGCGGCCAGGTGCTGGGAGACCGCCGGCTGGGAGATCCGGCCGCGCTCCTGCAACCCGGCGACCAGCTCGCCCACCGTCCGCTCGGTGCCGGCCAGCAGCTCCAGGATGCGGCGCCGGGTGGGGTCGCCGAGGGCGTCCAGGGCCTGCGCGGCAGCGGTCACCCGGCCTCAGGCGTCCCCGTGTAGAACGCAGCGGTCGCCCGGGCGGCGGCCCGGGCCTGCGCCTCGTCGTCCCCGTCGGCGACCGCCGCGTCGCCCCAGCCGGCGGCCGCGGCACCGACGAACACCGCACCCTCCGGGGTGGTCGGGAAGGCCAGCCCGGTGGCCGGGTCGACCGGGGCGCCGGACTCCAGGTGCAGGCCCAGCGCCATCAGCCCCAGGTCCCAGCCCACGCCGACGGCGCCGGGGCCGAACTGCGTCCACATCTGCGGGTCCACCGGCGCCTCGTGCGCCAGCTCCAGCACGGTGCCGCCGTCGGCCTCGGTGAGCGTGACGGTCAGCCAGGACACCATCTCGCCGAACTCCCAGGTCGCCGCGAAGGACTCCGGCGCCCGGCACTCCTGCACGGTGCCGCCGGCGTTGCCCTCCAGCTGGTAGCGACCACCCTCGCGCAGCTCCCCGGTCACCGGGAGGAACCAGCGGGGGATGCGCTCGGCGCTGGTCACGGCGTCCCAGAGGTCGGCCCGGTCGGTGCGGTAGGTCCGGCGGGCGACGGCGACCCGGGTGGGGACGCCGTCCCGATCGGCGGAGCGCACCTCCCGCACGACGAGTCCGGCGGTGGCTGCGGGGTCGGTCAACATAAGTTGCAACTTATCGAAGGTCCCCCCGCGACGGCAAGCCCCTACAGGTCGACCTCGGCGAGCACCCGCGGGATCTGGGGCGGCAGCTCGCGGGCGAGGAAGCCCATCCGGCCGACCTCGGCGGCCAGCCGCTCCCCGGCCCGGCCGTGCAGGTGCCCGGCCCAGACGGCGGCCTGCGCGGGCTCGGCGCCGCGGGCGAGCAGCCCGGCGACCGTCCCCGCCCGGACGTCGCCGGAGCCCGAGACGCCGAGCCCGGCCCCGCCGCTCTCGTCCCGCCACAGCCGGCCGTCCGGGGCGGCCACCCAGCTGGTCTCCCCGCCGAGCGCGACCACCGCCTGCGCCCGGTCGGCCATCTCCCGCGCCGCGACCGGCGGGTCCTCGACGTGTTCCACGTGCAACCCGAACGCCAGCTCGGTCGGGTTCAGGGTCAGCACCACCCGACCGTCCAGGTGGTGCAGGCAGGCCGGGTCGGCGGTGACCGCGGCCAGGCCGAGCGCGTCCAGGGCCAGCGGCCCGGGCACCTCCGGCAGCAACCGCTGCACCAGCTCCCGGGTCTGCTCCTCGTCGACCATCCCCGGGCCGACCAGCACGGCGGCCGCGCTCTGGGCCAGGTCCAGCACCCGGTCGGCGGCGTCGGCGCGGATCGCGCCCTCCTCGGTCTCGGCGAGCCCGCGCACCAGGGCCTCCGGCAGCGCCGACGAGGTCACCGGCGCCAGGCTCCGCGGGACGGCGACCTGCAGCTTCCCGGCCCCCGAGCGCAGCGCGGCCTCCGCGGCCAGCAGCACCGCACCCAGGGTCTCGGTGCTCCCGCCGACGACCAGGATCGAGCCGCGGGCCTCCTTGCCGCCGGTCGGCTCGGGCAACCGCCAGCCGCGCAGCACCTGCGGGGTGACCAGGGTGGACTCAGGGGTGCGGGACATCGGGCTCCTCGGTGACCGGGGTGTCCGCCAGGTGCTCGACGGAGTTGAACGCCTGCAGCGACCAGCTCTCGCCGGCCGCGCGGTAGCGGGTGACCGAGGTGTTGGCGACCTGCTCCTGCCGGTCGATCTCCAGCAGGTGCTGCTCGTCGAGCTCCTCGAGCACGTAGCGGAAGACCATGACCACCGCCTGGTGGCTGACCAGCAGCAGCCGCTCGCCGTCGTGCCGCAGCGCCTCGGTGGCCAGCACGCTGCGGACCCGCAGGGCGACGTCGGCCCAGCTCTCCCCGCCCGGTGGCCGGTACCAGAACTTGCCCAGCAGCTGCCGGCGCTCGGCCTCCTCCGGGTAGCGCTCGCGGATGCCGTGGGAGGTCATGCCGTCGAAGGCGCCGAAGTCCCGCTCGCGCAGCCGCTCGTCGAACCGGACCGGCAGCCCGAGCCCGGCCGCGGCCCGTCGGGCGGTGTCGGCGGCCCGGACGAACGGCGAGCTCAGCACCGCGGTCGGCGGCTCGTGCTGCGCGGCGAGCCAGCGGCCCAGCGCGTCGGCTTGCTGCTCCCCGGTCGGGGACAGCGGGACGTCGGGGTCGCGGACGTCGAGGTCGAGCCGGTCCACGCCGAGCTCGTGCGCGCGGGCGTCGGCGAGGTTGCCCTGGCTCTCCCCGTGCCGGACCAGCCACAGTTGCTCCGGGCCGGGCGGTCTGCGGGTCACCGGACCTGCCTGACCGCCCGCACGAGTTCCGAAACCTGGGAGGGGTCAGCCGTGGAGCACGAGTTCGAGGTGCGGGTGTTCGCCGACGGCGCCGAGCTGGACGCCTGGCTCGACGAGCACGGCGCGACCGCGCCCGGGCTGTACGCCCGGCTGGCCAAGAAGGGCGCCGACTTCCCGTCGGTCACCTGGGAGCAGCTGGTGGAGGGCCTGCTGTGCCACGGCTGGATCGACGGCCGGGGCAACCGGTACGACGACACCAGCTGGACCATCCGGACCACCCCGCGGCGCCCGCGCAGCATCTGGTCGGCGAAGAACGTGGCCACCGTGGCCGAGCTGGTGGCCGCCGGCCGGATGCGGCCGGCCGGGCTGGCCCAGGTGGCGGCCGCGCAGGCCGACGGGCGCTGGGAGCAGGCCTACGCCGGGTCGGCCGGGATGACGGTCCCCGACGACCTGACCGCCGCGCTGGCCGCGACCCCCGGCGCCACGGACCGGTTCGAGGCCATGACGAAGGCGCAGCGGTACGCCGTCCTGCACCGGGTGCACACCAAGCGGACGGCGGCCGGCCGGGCCGCGGCGATCGCCGACCTGGTCGACCGGGTGGCGACCGGGAAACGCATCTGACGACGGTCTCGTCAGGGAGGGGGTCCGATCGCTACGCTCCCAGGCGTCGACCCGTCCCCCGACGACGGAATCCGCAGCCACCGGGAGTGCAGCCATGACCACCACCGAGCAGTCGGTCACCGAGCCCGGGCGGTACGGCCCGGGCGACATGGACAACCTGTGGCTGCACTTCTCCCGGATGGGCTCCTACACGCAGCAGGCCCCGCCGGTGATCGTGAAGGGCGAGGGCGCCTACATCTGGGACGACCGCGGGCGGAAGTACCTCGACGGGCTGGCCGGGCTGTTCGTCGTCCAGGCCGGGCACGGTCGGCGCGAGCTGGCGCAGGCCGCCGCGAAGCAGGCCGAGGAGCTGGCCTTCTTCCCGATCTGGTCCTACGCGCACCCCTCGGCCATCGAGCTGTCCAAGCGGCTGGCGGCCGCGGCGCCCGGTGACCTCAACCGGGTCTTCTTCACCACCGGCGGCGGCGAGGCCGTGGAGACGGCGTGGAAGGCGGCCAAGCAGTACTTCAAGCTGGTCGGGAAGCCGGCCAAGCACAAGGTGATCAGCCGGGCCATCGCCTACCACGGCACCACCCAGGGCGCGCTGTCCATCACCGGGCTGCCGGCGCTCAAGCAGGACTTCGAGCCGCTGGTCCCCGGTGCGTTCCGGGCCGCCAACACCAACATCTACCGGGCGCCCTACTTCGGCGACGACCCCAAGGCCTTCGGGCAGTGGGCCGCCGACCAGATCGAGCAGGCGATCGTGTTCGAGGGCCCCGACACCGTCGCGGCGGTCTTCCTGGAGCCGGTGCAGAACGCCGGCGGCTGCTTCCCGCCCCCGCCCGGGTACTTCGAGCGGGTGCGCGAGATCTGCGACCGGCACGACGTGCTGCTGGTCTCCGACGAGGTCATCTGCGCCTTCGGCCGGCTGGGCACCACGTTCGCCTGCGAGAAGTTCGGCTACGTGCCGGACATGATCACCTGCGCCAAGGGGATGACCTCGGGCTACTCCCCCATCGGCGCCATGATCGCCAGCGACCGGGTGATGGAGCCCTTCCTGCGGCCCGGCGTCTCCTTCCCGCACGGCTACACCTTCGGCGGCCACCCGGTGAGCTCGGCCGTCGCGCTGGCCAACCTGGACATCTTCGAGAGGGAGGGCCTCAACCAGCACGTGCTGGAGACCGAGGGCGCGTTCCGCCGCACCCTGGAGAAGCTGTCCGATCTGCCGATCGTCGGCGACGTCCGCGGCGACGGCTTCTTCTACGGGATCGAGCTGGTCAAGGACAAGGCGACCAAGGAGACCTTCGACGACGCCGAGAGCGAGCGGCTGCTGCGCGGGTTCCTCTCCGGGGCCCTGTTCGACGCCGGGCTGTACTGCCGGGCCGACGACCGCGGCGACCCGGTCATCCAGCTGGCCCCGCCGCTGACCGTCGGCCAGCCCGAGTTCGACCTGATCGAGCAGACCCTGCGCTCGGTGCTCACCGAGGCCTGGTCCCGCCTGTAGGGCGGTGATCAGCTGGGCTGATCACCGTGCGTCCTGGCTCACCGGCGCCGGTGAGCCAGGACGGCCGTGGATCAGCTGAGCTGATCCACGCCGCTCAGCGCTCGGCGGGGACGCAGAGGACGGGGCGGTCGGACAGGTGCAGCAGCTTGTGCGGCACCGACCCGAGGATGGCGCCGCGCAGCGGGGTCTCGCCGTAGGTGCCCACCACGATGACCCGGGCGTCGTGCTTCTCGGCGGCGTGCAGCAGGGCGTTGACCGGCTTCTCGTCGACCAGCTCCAGCACGGTGCGCACCCCGGCCTCCTCGGCGTCGGCCACGGCGTGGGCCAGCGCGGCCTGGCCGATCTCGGCCAGCGCCTGGGTGTGCGACCCGGCCTCCTCGCCGACCACCCCGGGCGGCGCGGCGCCGTAGACCAGGACCAGCGGCTCGTCCAGCCGGGCGGCCAGGTCGAGGGCCAGCCCGAGGGCGCGCCGGGCGCCCGGGGACTCGTCGTAGCCCAGCACGATGCTCATCGGTGCGTCTCTCCTCGGTCGGGTGCGGTCACGGGGCGGGGTCCTCGACGGCGGCCGCGGTGCGGCCGGCCTCGATGTCGGCCTGCAGGCGCTCGGCGGTCGTCGTCTTCTCGTCCCAGAACCGGGCGTCCTTGAACCGCCAGACGAGCATGAACACCACGCCGACCAGGAAGATCCCGATGCCGATCACCAGCGGCGGGCCGAGGCCGAACCACGCGGTGCCCAGGTCGGAGTTGGCCGGGTCGGCCAGGTCGCCGATCGACTCGATCAGCAGCCAGATCAGCATCGCCGCTCCGACCAGCGGGCCGACGCCGATCAGCACGAAGTCCTTGACGCTGCGGGTCAGCTGGCGGCGGTGGAAGACCGCGCAGGCGATGCCGGTCAGGGAGTAGTAGAAGGCGATCAGCAGCGACAGCGCGGTCAGCGAGTCGAACAGGGCGTTCTCGCTGATCAGGTTGACCACCACGTACCAGGCGGCGGCGATGACCGCGACCAGCCAGGTGGAGACGTCGGGGGTGCGGAACCGCGGGTGGATGCGGGCCAGCGAGGCGGGCATCGCGTGCCGGCGGGCCATCGACAGCCCGGTGCGCGAGGCCGGCAGGATCGTCGTCTGCGTCGAGGCGATCGCCGAGGTGGCCACCGCCAGCAGGAGCACCCAGTCCCAGCCGCCGAGCACCTCGGTCGCCATCGTGGCGAAGATGGTCTCGGCCTCGTCCTCGCGGGAGGCGAGGAAGTCGGTGCCGAAGTAGCTCAGGATCGCCACCGTGACGCCGAGGTAGGTCACCAGCAGGACGACGGTGGACACGATGGCCGCCTTGCCGGGTGTGGACTCGGCGTCCGAGGTCTCCTCGGTCAGGTTGACCGCGGACTCCCAGCCCCAGTAGATGAAGACCCCGAGCAGCAGCCCGCCGGTCAGCGCGGCGCCGCCGGCGCCGAAGGGGTTCAGCCAGGACAGCGACGGGGTCAGGTTGCCGCCGTCGGCCTCCCCGTTGCCGGACA
Source organism: Klenkia terrae (assembly GCF_037083865.1). Taxonomy (NCBI): domain Bacteria; kingdom Bacillati; phylum Actinomycetota; class Actinomycetes; order Geodermatophilales; family Geodermatophilaceae; genus Klenkia; species Klenkia terrae. The sequence goes on from NZ_JBAPLV010000029.1 coordinate 50,092, forward strand.
GGCCCGCGACGAGGGCGACGACGGCGAACACCAGCAGGGCGCCGACCTGGGCGATGATCAGGCCGTTCTGCAGCTTGGCGCTGGTCTCGGTGCCGATCACGCAGATCCAGGTCATGGCGAAGATCAGCAGCACGGTGAGGGTGCGCACCAGGAAGGTGTTCTCGGCCAGCCCGTCCAGCTGCAGGGCCAGCAGGCCGAACCGGACGCCGGTGTCGGCCAGCGAGCCGATGACCAGCACGCCGGTCATGGCGATCGCCCAGCCGCCCAGCCAGCCGATCCAGGGGCCCATCGCCCGGGTCACCCAGGAGAACGTCGTCCCGCAGTCCTGGTCGGCGCGGTTGAGGTAGTAGAAGGCCGACGCGATCAGCAGCATCGGCACGAACGAGGCCAGGAAGACCCCGGGCGCGTAGACGCCGACCAGGGCGACGACGGCGCCGACCACGGCGGCCAGCGAGTACGCCGGGGAGGTCGACGCCAGGCCGATCACCAGGGCGTCGACGAAGCCGATCGCGCCCTGCTTCAGCTGTGGCTGGGCACCCGGCTCGCTCACGGCTGGCTCACTGGTTCCGTCATGCCACGGTTATCGCAGGTGGATCACCGCTCCACAAGGGTTTCGCGTGTTACGAGTTCGCACGGCGACGGAAGCCGTCGCGCCCGTGTCGGTCGTCACCTACGCTCGGCCTCCCCTCCCGAGAGAAGGACAGCATGCGGATCCTCCTGGTCGGCGCCGGTGGCGTCGGCAGCGCGTTCGCCGCGATCGCGGCCCGCCGGTCGTTCTTCGAGGCGCTGGTCGTGACCGACTACGACGGCGCACGGGCGGACGCCACCGCCTCGGCCGTGGACGACGAGCGGTTCAGCAGCGCCGGGTCCGTGGACGCCGGGGACGCCGACGCCGTGGCCGCGCTGCTGGCCGAGCACCGCTGCGACGTGCTGATGAACGCCGTCGACCCCCGGTTCGTCATGCCGCTGTTCCGGGCGGCGCTGGCCGGCGGGGCGACCTACCTGGACATGGCGATGTCGCTGTCCCACCCGCACCCGGAGAACCCCTACACCGAGACCGGTGTGAAGCTGGGCGACGAGCAGTTCGCGCTGGCCGGGGAGTGGGAGGCGGCCGGGCAGCTGGCGCTGGTCGGCATGGGGGTGGAGCCCGGGCTGTCCGACGTGTTCGCCCGGTACGCCGCCGACCACCTGTTCTCCGCCATCGACGAGCTCGGCGTCCGGGACGGCGCGAACCTCGAGGTGTCCGGCTACGAGTTCGCCCCGTCGTTCAGCATCTGGACGACGATCGAGGAGTGCCTCAACCCGCCGGTCGTCTACGAGGAGGGGCGCGGGTTCTTCACCACGGCACCGTTCAGCGAGCCCGAGGTGTTCGAGTTCCCCGAGGGCATCGGCCCGGTGGAGTGCGTGAACGTCGAGCACGAGGAGGTGCTCCTCATGCCGCGCTGGGTGGACGCGAAGCGGGTCACCTTCAAGTACGGCCTGGGCACGGAGTTCATCGACGTCCTCAAGGCGCTGCACAAGGTGGGCCTTGACCGCACCGACCCGGTGACGGTGAAGGGCGTGCAGGTCAGCCCGCGGGACGTCGTCGCCGCCTGCCTGCCCGACCCGGCCCGGCTGGGTGACCGGATGTCGGGCAAGACCTGCGCCGGGCTGTGGGTCACCGGCACCGGGAAGGACGGCGAGCCCCGGCAGGTCTACCTCTACCACGTGGTGGACAACGAGTGGTCGATGCGCGAGTACGGCCACCAGGCGGTGGTCTGGCAGACCGCGGTCAACCCCGTGGTCGCCCTCGAGCTGGTGGCCGCGGGCACCTGGAGCGGCGCCGGCGTCCTGGGCCCGGAGGCGTTCGACAGCCAGCCGTTCCTGGACCTGCTGACCGCCTACGGCTCGCCCTGGGGCATGCGCGAGGGCGGCTGACACTCCTCCCAGCCTGCGCCCAGCCGCCGTCCAGGTGCGCTGGGCAGGGTGCGCGGGTGACCGCCCTCCTCGGCCTGGTCGCAGGGTCCCGCGGCGTGCGGAGCACGTCGTGGGGGGCGATCAGGTCCTTCTGGCCCTGTTCGTCGGGTTCGTGGTGCCGGCCGAGACCGCGGTGGTGCTCGGCGGGGTGGCCGCCGAGCAGGGCCGGGTGTCGGTCTGGCTGCTCGGTGCGCTGGTCGTGGCGGCCGCGGTCCTCGGGGACTCCGTGGGCTACGAGGTCGGCCGGCACGCCGGTCCCCGGCTGCTGGCCAGCCGGATCGCGCGCCGGCACCAGGAGGGCATCGACCGGGCCACGGACACCCTGGCGCGCAAGGGCGGCCCCGCCGTCCTGCTCGCCCGGCTGACCGCGTTCCTCCGGGCGGTCACCCCGGCGCTGGCCGGCGTCGCGGGTATGCGCTACCGCGCGTTCCTCGCCTGGAACGCGGTCGGCGGCCTGCTGTGGGGCGTCGGCGCGGTGCTGATCGGCTACCTGGCCGGCGCCTCGTGGGAGAGCGTGGCCAACACGGTGGGCACCACCGGCGCGGTCGTGGTCGCCGCGGTGGTCGTCGTCGGCCTGCTGGTGTGGCGGGTCCGCCGGCACCGGTCGACGCCGACCGCCGCCTGAGGTCGGTCCACCTGGCCGGGGGATGGTCCGCGGCCGGCGCCGGACCTTCCCCCACCGGGGCGGACGTCGGTCAGGCGGTGGGGCGGCGGGCGCCGGCGTAGCCGGGCATGTCCACGCTGGTGACGGCGACCGGCCGGCTGGACACGCTGGCGTGCACCATCTGGCCGTTGCCGATGTACAGGCCGATGTGGCTGACCGGGCTGTAGTAGTAGACGAGATCGCCGGGCTGCAGGTCCTGCCGGGCGACCGGAGCACCCATGCCGGACTGGGTCCGGCTCGAGTGCGGCAACGAGAGGCCTGCTGCGGCGTAGGCGAACTGGGTCAGACCCGAGCAGTCGAAGCCGCCGGGGCCGGCACCCCCCACGACGTAGGGCTTCCCGACCTGCGCCAGGCCCGTCTGCACGGCGATCGCAGCCGCCTCGGTCGGCGCGGCGGCGGGTGCCGCGGCCGCCGCAGCTGCGGTGGCGTCCGCGTCGACCTCCGGGCCGACGGCCGTGCGGGTGACCGCAGCCTGCTCGACGGCGGACAGCAGGGCGAAGTCGGCCTGGTAGCGGGCGAGTTGGCTGTTCAGCTGGTCTTGCTGCGCCTGCAGGTCGGCCAGCGCGGCGTCGGCCGCGGACTGGGCCGCTGCGGCCGCGGCCCGGGCGTCGGCCGCCACCTGACGGGCGGCGGCGACCTCGCCGAGCACCGCGTCGGTGTGGTCGGTCAGCTGGCTGATGGTGAACACCCGGTCCAGCATCTCGTCGGCGGACCCGCTGGTCAGGACGGTCTCCAGGCCCGAGGGCACCCCGTCGACGAAGCCGCTGCGGACGATGGCGTCGACCTGCGGCTGCAGCTGGGACACCGCCGCGTCGGCGACCTGGACCGCGGTGTCCGCGGTGGCGACGAGGGCCTGCTGGTCGGCGACGGCGAGCTCGGCGTCGTTGACCTGCTCGCTGAGCACCTCGACCTGCTGGGCGGTCTGCGTCACGGCGGCGGCGGCCTCGGCGGCGGTGGCCGGTGCGGCCACGGCCGGGCCGGTGGCCAGCGTCAGCAGGACGCCGGTGACCACGGCCGGGACGGCGACCCGGGACCAGCGACGAGCGGTCGATCGGGGTGTCATGGGATGTCCTCCGGGTCGCGCTCGGGCACCCGGGGAGGGGTGTCGTCGCCGAGCGAGTCGACACGCAACGTAACTAGACGAGTGCCCGCCGTCCCGTACACCGCGGGGTGTGTCTGTCCCACCGGCCCCACGCGTCCCAGGCTCTGGTCACCGTCGGTGGCGGTCGTCCACCTGGCGGGTGCCGCGCAGCGCTGCGGCGATGTCCGCCACGTCGTCCACCCGACCGGTGACGATGGCCGTCACCAGGTCGACCGCGGCTTCGGGACCGATGCCGGCGGGCTCGTCCAGCAGGCCCATGAGCGCGAGGCAGGCCGCCAGGGCGAAGGGCCGGTTGCCGCCGGCCAGCGGTGCACCCGCGGCCAGGGAGTGCAGCAGCGCCGCGCCCTTCTCCGCCGGCGTCGGGTACACCTCCACCCCGTCGGCCACCGCGTCGACCCGGGCAAGGGCACCCACCAGCAGGCCGGGGTCGCGGACGACGACGTCGGGCCCCACGACCCGGACGGCCACCTGCAGCAGCGCGTCGAGGGTCAGTCCGTCCACCGGGACAGCTCCTCGATCGCCGCGGCGTAGCGGTCGAGCTCGACGTCGAGCACCACGTCCAGCGGCGTCCGCCGGGCATGGGCGGCCAGGTACTCCTCCAGCGCGCGCTTGGCGACCTCCTGCATGGAGGCGTGCTCCACCCGCGCCTGCCTCCGCAGGGCCTCCACCTGGCCCGGCGTCAACCGCAGCGTCATCGCCATGGGTTCGCTCCTGACAGAGCACGCACCTGCCGGCGAGTGATACCACCGGTGGTGTCATGCGTCACACACAACCCTAGCGGGTGGACGTTGCGTGATCGCGACGGAACGGTCCGTACATCACGGCGCCGCGACACGCCGCGTTGGGGCGCTTCGGTACCGGAACCGTGGCGCGGTGCTTGCGGTGGTCCCTAGTTTCCCGGCCATGTCCCAGGCCGACCTCACCGCAGGCGGCCGACCGCCGTCCGGTGGTCGGCCGTGGGTCCGGCGGCTGCTCACCGGAGCAGCCCTCGGTCTCGGGTCGGCGGCCGCCTGGGTGGCGCTCGCCGCACCCGCCTCGGCCGACGAGGCCCCCGCCGCGGAACCGGCCGTCGTGGCCGACTCGGACACCGCCGACGCCGGTACCCCGACCCCGGCACCGACAGACCCGGACGTCGCCGTGGCGACGTACCCGGTGGTCGAATCCTCGCCGACCGAGACGGTCCCCGCACCGCCCCCGGACGCCGACCCGCCGCCGACCGGCGCCGACGCGACCCCGCCCAGCAGCGCACCGACCCCCGACGAGCCGGCCGACGACCCGGCCGCCGGCACCGCCCAGGCACCGACCGGGGACGACGGCGCCGCCTCGACCAGCCAGACCACGGCGACGACCACCACGACGACCCCCGCGACGCAGCTCACCCCGGAGCCCGCGCCGGCTCCCGCCTCGGCCGCGGACGCCACGGCCACCGCACCCGCTGCGACGTCGGAGTCGACCGGGGCCACGGTGACCGACCCGGCGAACGGGACCGCGGGCGCCGCCGTCGCCCCGTCCGGGCCGACCGCCGCGGTCACCGGGCCGCTCTGCACGCCGGAGCCCGAGGCCGTGGCCGGCTCCCCGCGCTCCGCCGCCACCGCACCCGGCCGGACGTCCACCGCCCTCACCGAGTACGCCGTCATCGCCCCGGCCGGATCCAGCTCACCGGCCCCGGTCTCCGTCGACGCCGCCGGGCGACCGGCCCCGACCGGACCGGCGCCGCTGCCGGCGACCGGCATCCCCGACGCACCGGTCGCCGTCGCGGCGCCCTGCGCACCCTCCGGCGGTGCGGCCAACGGCCAGACCGCCACCGGCCCGGGCACCGCCACCGCGGTGCTCGCCGCCGACGTCCCCGCCCTCGCGGCCGGGGCGGCCACCGCGCGCACCCTCGCCGCCGTGGCACCCGTCGCCGACCTCGTCGGCGACCCGGGCTCCCGCCCCGACTAGGCACCGCCGCCGCGCGAGCCGCCCCGTCCCCGGTGTGCCCACGGGGGGCACACCACGACGGGCGACCTCCACGGCCTGGCCAGCCTGGTCCACCGCGCAGCAGCCCCGCACCAGCCGAGCAGACCTCGGCCTCCGGCACCACGGGTCAGCAGTCCAGACGGGGGCTCGACCGCACCACCTCTGCACCACCCCTCCCGCACCACCAGCTCGTGCGCAACGACGCACACCAGCGACAAGGAACACCTGACATGAATCGATCCGTGCGCAACGGCTTCGCCGTCGCCACCATGGCCGGGGGTGTCTGGCTCCTCGGGCAAGCGGTCGCCTCGGCCGACGAGGTCGCCGCCACCAGCACCGCCGACGAGGGCTCGGCGGTCACCACCACCGACACCCCCACCCAGAGCAACGGCGGCGAGGCCGTCGGCAACACCGCGACCAACGACGGCAACGTGTCGGGCGGTGACGGCTCGAACAGCGGGTCGGCCTCCAGCGGTGCCACCGTCGCGGTCGGCCAGGACGACCACCGCAGCGACGGCAACGGTTCGCCGACCACGACGACCGGGGCAGCGACGAACACCAGCACCGGCGGCGACGGCGGCGCGGCCACCAACAGCACCACGGCCACCGGGGACACCTCCGCCGACGGCGGCACCGCCACCTCACCCGCCGTCCAGGCCTCCGCGGAGGCCGTGGGCAGCGGGGGCGGCGGCGGGGGCGGCACCCCGTCGGTCGCCAGCTCCAGCTCCAGCTCCAGCTCCGGCTCCAGCTCCGGCTCCAGCGGCGCCGACACCTCGGTGCACGCACCGACGTCGGCGAACGGCGGCGACGCCGAGGGCAACGTGGCCACCAACAGCGGCAACGTCCGGGGCGGGGACGGCGGGAACTCCGGCGAGGCGTCCAGCGGTGCGGGGGTCGGTGTCGGCTGCGAGAACCTCCACAGCGACGACAACTGCAACCCGATGACCACCACCGGCGCCGCCACCAACACCAGCACCGGCGGCAACGGCGGCGCGGC
>NZ_JBAPLV010000030.1:0-43303 GCF_037083865.1 Klenkia terrae
CCCCCCCCCGCCCCCCCCCCCCCCCCGACGGGATGGGCCTGGACGGGGTCGATCAGGTGAGGAGGTCGTCCAGGTCGCCGTTCATGCAGTGCTCGACGACCGGGCGGACGGTCTCGAACGTGCACTCCTTCGGGTTGCCCGGGGTGCAGGCGTCGCCGAGGACGTGGTTGGTGATCCGGTCGACATCGGCGTCGTCGCCGGTGATCACCTTGGCGTTCTCGTAGAAGGCGGTGGGGCCGGTGCCCAGCCGGTTCTTGGAGTAGCTGTCGGCGGTGACGTCGGTGAACTTCTCGGTGATGCCGACGTCGCGCAGCAGTCGGATCGCCGCGGCCAGGGCCGCGTCGGCGGCCTGCACGTCGGTCATCCCGTAGGTGTCCACCCCCATGGCGGCACCCATCTCGGCGAACCGCTTGTACTGGGTGGGCATGTTGAACGCCCACACCCGGGGCAGGGCGATCGCGTTGTTGAGACCGTGGTGGGTGTCGTAGAAGGCGCTCACGGCGTGGCTGATCGAGTGGATGATGCCCAGCCCGCCGGAGTTGAAGGCCTGCGCGGCGATGTACTGGGCGTGCATCATGCCCTCGCGGCCCTTGAGGTCCTGGCCGTTCCAGACCGCGGCCCGCAGGTTCTCCGCGGTGAGCTTCACCGCGTACAGCGCGTTGCCCATCGACGGCGGGAAGTTCAGCCGGCTGACGTAGGGCTCCGAGGCGTGCGCGAGGACGTCGAAGCCGCACTGGGCGGTGTAGTCGACGGGGCAGTCGTAGTACATGACCGGGTCGTCGATGGCCAGCGTGGCCACCGAGGTGTCGTCGAAGGCGACGTACTTGTGCGGGTTGTCCGGGTCGGTCGTGGTGTCGGTGATGACGTAGGCCCAGGAGGTCTCCGACCCGGTGCCGGCGGTGGTCGACACCGCGATGTGCGGCGGGTTCTTGGGGTTCTCGGACTGGTTGAAGCCCTCGAACTCGTTCACGCTGCGGCCGTCGTGGGCCACCGAGATGCGGGCGCCCTTGCAGGCGTCGTGGCTGGAGCCGCCGCCGATGGACACGAAGCTGTCGCAGGCGTTCTCCTGGTACAGCTTCACCGCGTCCATGACGTTGTAGTCCTTGGGGTTGGACTCGACCTTGTCGTAGATGACGACGTCGAGGCCGTGCCACTTCATGGACTCGGAGATCTTCTCCACGATGTTCGTGCCCCGCAGACCCGAGGTCATGATCAAGGTCTTCTTGAAGCCCAGCTTGAGGGCCTCGGGCCCGATGAGCTCGTGGGCGCCAGGGCCGAGCATCGCCCGCGGGAACGGGTGGAACTCCTTGATGGGGAACGGCTTGAGCAGTTCTTCGACCTGCATGAGTGGACCTTCCTCGTCAGCAGCGGTGCCGGAGTCGGGGCCGAACCTATGGCGCGGGTCACACGATGGGCAGAGTCTGGGCCGGTGTCCGACCGGTCGGAGATCGACGTCGGCCCGACCGGTCAGGCAGACCTGCCCGATCGGTCAGGTCGGCCTCGGACCGCGCCCGGTCACCCCAGGCGGGGGAGGGTGATCGAGGACGGGTGGGCGGCGTCGTGGTGCACCCGGAACGCCCGGTCCAGCCCGCCGGTCGCGGCCCCCGCGGCCTATTGGTGCCCAGGTTGCGGGCAAACCGGGGGGAAGGGCTCCGGGTCCTCGTCCGAGCCCACCAGCAAGCCCTCGCAGGCGGGGAGCAGCTGGTCGTGGTCACTGGTGATCGCCGGTGAGCCGGTGGATCACCACATGAGTGTCACGAGTCGATCTGAGCTTGACCAACAGAAAGCCCCGACCTCCTGACCTGCAGGAACACCGGGGCTGCACTGCGTCCGAGGGGGGACTTGAACTCCGAACTCGGCCTGAGCATCTAGGGGCATTGCAGGGCTCTGAGCTGCGCGTTCAGCGCCTCCGGTGTCTGCTGCATCGGCCTCCAGATGCATGCAGATGCACCCAGGTTCCCGGGCTGCAGTATCAAGATCAGTATCACGGGAGGCTCAAGAGGGCTGCGGTGGGGATACCCCTTCGGGCCCCATTCTGGTTGATCGGTCGCTCAGTCGGAGAGGTCGGATTCGTACTTCTGGGCACCTTGGAAGACCGTCCGAGGACACCGGTTGGACGGCCGACTCCCCGGTGTCGAGCGGAAGCCCTGACGCTCGGAGTGGCATGGGGTCTCCTTTGCTGCTCGTGCTGCGGCCCTCCCGGCGGGGCGCTGGGGGCCGTGGCGGGTGCGGCGAGCAGCCCGTCTTCCTCCAGCCGGGTCGGACGTCGGATCACCGACGACCGGCCGCTGGATCGGGACCTCCGCCCCTCCCGGCCGGTCGAGAGCGGCACCACGGTGGACAGGCCCGGCGACCGGTCCGGGCTGACCACGGAGGTGTGCCATGCCCGACCTGACCGACGTCCCCTCCGGCCCGAGCAATACCTCGGCCGATCCCTCGTCCCCGCCCGTCGTGGTGGGAGTGGACGGCTCGGTCGATTCCCGAGCCGCCCTGGTCCACGCCCTCGGCGCGGCGGCACGCCGGGGAGGGGAGCTGCGGATCGTGTCGACCTTCTCGCTGCAGGCGATGTGGTGGGGTGGCTGGCCGATCGCCCTGCCGCTGGACAGGCTGAGGGACGACCTGGAGGCGCGGGTGCGCCAGATGCTGACCGAGGTGCGCGACGACCCGGCCGTCGCCTCCGTGGCGGGCGCGGACCGCGTGGTCACCATGCTCGACGTCGCGGTGGGGCCGGCGGTCACGAGGCTCGTCGAGGCCTCGGCCGGTGCCTCGTTGTTGGTGGTGGGCACGCATGGGCGTGGAGTCGCGCGGGACGTGCTGCTGGGGTCGGTGGCGCTGCAGTGCGTGGCGCACGCGCACTGCCCGGTCCAGGTCGTCCGGGCAGGTACGCAGGTCGGTCGACCGGGTCCGGTGGTCGTCGGCGTGGACGGGTCTGAAGGGTCGCGGGCGGCGCTCGTCGCGGCCCTGGCCGAGGCGGCTCGCCGCGGGGCGGAGGTCGTCGCACTGGCCGCGTTCGAGATGGTCGACCATTGGGTGGACCTGTCCACCGTGGGCGCCCCAGGACGGGACGAGGTGCGCTGGCAGGTGCAGCGCGGCGTCGATGACCTCGTCGCCGATGCGCTGTGCGAGCACCAGGCCGTGACGGTCGGTCCGGTCCCCGTCGTGCGGACCCTGGTGGTCGAGGGGCCACCCGCCCAGGTGCTGGTGCGCGAGGCGACCGACCTGGACGCCGTGCTGCTCGTGGTCGGGAGCCGCGGTCGCGGTGAACTGCGCGGGCTGCTGCTCGGCTCGATCGCGCTGGCCTGTGCTGCCCGGGCACCGGGCCCCGTGCTGGTCGTGCACCCGACGTCCGTCCGGGCGACGGACTCGGCCCCGATCGCGGCCGCCGCGGCCACCGGCTGACCCGGGGCGCACGGTCAGCGGGCGAGGCCGGCGTCCGGGTCGCGGTGCAGCGGCGGCACCTCCCACGTCTCGGTGTGGTCGTGCAGGACGTCGACCATCGGACGGCGGGGCCCCGGCAGCGGGCCGGGGGTGCCTCTGCCGACCCGCACCAAGGCCTGCAGCCGTCGGCCGGGGCACAGCTCCTGCTCCGCCCGCGCCCGGACGGCCGGCACCTCGACCGGTCCGGTGACCGGGCCGCCCGTGCGGCCGTGGCGGGTGGCCTCCAGCAGCACCCTCTGCAGGGCCCGGCCGGCCTGCACACGGTCGGAGGCGGTGTCCCCAGCGGTGACCAGCGCGATCCGCGCGGGTGCCCGCGCCAGCTCGGCCGCACCGGTCCGGCGGGTGCCGTGCAGAGCCGGGCACAGCGCGGCGGCGTCGCCGGCCCACTGCGTCGAGCGGTTGGCCAGTTCCTGCGGGAGCACCATCAGCTGGACGCCGTGGGCAGCGGCCGCGCCGGTGAGGTCCGCGGCCAGGTCCCAGGGGAGGTCCTCGGACACCAGTCCCTCCCGGCAGGTGTGCCGCAGCTCGACCACCGGGTCGAGCGCCGCCAGGCGCGGATCGGGGACCTGCCCCCCTGGTCGGAGGACGGCGACCAGCGCCTCGTCCGCGGGGTCGGGCAGCACCTGCACGTCGACGGCGACACCCACGGCTGCGGCGCCGACCTCGGCGGTGCACAGCGCGGCGCCCGCGCCGGCCAGCGCGACGAGACCGGTGGGGTCGTGGTCGACGCAGCGGGAGCGGTCCAGCCGCAGTTCCAGCCGGTCCGGGAGGAGGACCCACCACCACGGTTGGGTGTCCTCTGCCGACGGGGACCAGCGGGCGCGGTCCACGCCGCGCCGCAGGGCGTTCGACGTCCGCCGCGGCAGCCGCCGGGGGGAGGAGGCCGGCGGGGCGATGCCGGGCATGCCGATCACCGTGCGGACGTCCGGGCCCGGACCACTCCGCGCGGTCGGCGGACGTCCGCACCGACCGGGACCACCAGCACCGGGCATCCCACCCGGTCCAGCACCCAGCCCGACGTGCGGCGGGCCGGGACGCGGGGGCGCAGTCCGTGCCGGCCGAGCACGAGCACGGCAGCGGACTCCGCTGCCTCCAGCAACCTGTCCGCGGCCGTCCCGGGTCGCAGGACCAGCTCGACCGGTACTGCGGGGTGCCCGGTGCGGACGTCGGCGACCAGCCGTTCGAGCAGGTCGGCCTCGGCCTGGGCCACCGAGTGCTCCGGTGGAGCAGCGGAGCTGGGCCCGGTCCCGTGCACCCGCCAGGCGTGCAGCACCACGAGCGAGGAGCCCCGCACGCATGCCTCGTCGACCGCGGCACCGATCAGCTCGGCCGTGCCCGGCCGGCAGTCCACGCCGACGACGACCGGCCCGGTGGGGTCGCCGCCGGCGCGGTGCACCAGGACGGGGCAGGGCGCGTCGCGGACCAACCGGCCGGCGACCCGGCCCAGGGTGGGGCGGCTGCCGGTCGAGCTGCCCCCGACGACGATCCGGCCCTCCGGGCCCGCGCGCCGGGCGAGGACCTGCTCGGCGCTGCCGGTCGTGTACTCGGCCGTGACCCGCAGGGCCGGGCACGCGACGGTCAGCTCGTCCTGCAGCACCGCGAGCCGCTGCTGCAGCGCCCGAGCACCCACCTCGAGCGCCGCCGTGATCCCCCCGGCGCCCCCGGAGGGGATCACGGTGAGGATCGACGGTGCTCCTGCCACGAGGTGGAGCGGCAGCAGTCGACGTCGGGCCTGTGCTGCACCCTCGCGGGCGGCCGCCGTCGACGCGGGGCCGCTGTCGACCCCCACGACGACCGACGGCGGAGGGCTCACACCCACGTCGTCCCCCCGCGTCCGTCGGACACCGGCAGGTGATGACCGGGCAGGTCCCGGGCGGCCCGTGCACCGCGGGCCGCGGGCCAGCCGGTGGGGCCCGGGCAGGGGACGGGGGGTGGTCCGGGAGCAGGTCGGGTGCTGCCGCTGACCACCTCGTGACGGGCTCGTCGGGGGCTGGCCGCGGTGGGCACCGCCCGGCCGATCCGCAGCAGCAGCTGCGGGTGCACCCCCCAGCACAGCTCGCGGCCCAGCGATGCGCGGGTGCGGGGGACCTCGGTGACCTGGCTGAGCGGACCGGCCGCCCAGCCGTCTGCGGTGAGCTCCAGCAGCACCCGCTCCATCGCCTCGCCGGCCCGCACCCAGGCCCGTTCGTCGTCGGCATGGCTGGCCAGCACCACCAGGGCGCCGGTCCTCCCCGCCCGCGTCGCGGCCGGCAGGGCACCCAGGCCTCGGGTGTCGAAGTCCCGGACGGGGACGTCGTCCTGGGCGCTGCCGTCCACCCGCGGCACCGTGGTGGACGGCACGCCGTCCCCGCTGCGGGTGTCGCGGTTGGTCCAGATCCGCAGCTCGTGCCGGTAGGCGGGGTCGGCGTTCTGCTCCGCATCGGCGTCCTGGGCGAGACGGGCGACGAGCCGGTGCTGGTCCTCGGTCAGCACCGGCACCGCGACGGTGTCCTCGGCGGCGGCCGCGACGAGCACCCGGTCGAGCACGTCCGGGGGGACCGGGTCGTCGGTGTAGCCCCGGCGGTTGGTGCGCCGGGCCCGGACCTGCGGGGCGAGCGCGGCCAGGGCGCTGTCCGGGGGACCGTCGACCAGGTGGACGACGGCGGCCAGGTCGGGGTCGGTGGTCCGTGCGGAACGGTCCACCTCGACCGCCCGGCCGCGGGCGGCCAGCTCGACCCGGGTGTTGAGGACGGCGGCGCCCACGCTGAGCATGAGCTCACGGCCGGCCGGGTCCAGGACGGGCAGTCGGCGGCTGCGGTCAGCACGGACGTCGATGCGGTCCGGGTGCAGCACCAGGAGCCAGGGCTGGGTGTTGTGCACCGACGGGGCCAGCAGCGCGGCGTCGGCAGCGGCCTCGATGTCGGCCATCCGGGTCGGGTCGACGGGTCGGGGCAGGTCGGGTCCGGTGGTCACGGTGCCTCCAGGGGTCGGGTTCCCCGACCGTCCCGTAGCTGCCGCCGCGTGCGGCAGGGGCCGTGGGCCACATCCCGGGGGACCTGGGTCCCTGGCCGGTCCGGGTTCCGCCGACCCACGGTGGTCCGGTGGAGCTGGGACAGGTGGACGGGAGCTGGCCGGGTGCCGATGCGTGGCTGGTCTGCGGGGTCTCCGGATCACCGAACAGCCGGGCCGCGCTGCGGTGGGCCCTGCGCGAGGCCGCGGAGCGCGATGCCAAGGTCATGGCTGTCCGGGTCTGGGCCGGGGGCGCTGCTGCGGCGCGCGCGGAGTGCGAGCGGGACCTGGTGGCCACGGTGCGGGCAGCGGTCCAGGACACCGGGGTGCGCGGACGTACCTGGGTGCGCTTGCTGGACGGTGACCCCGACGGCGTGCTCGCCGCGCTCGCCGAGGAGGCGGACCTGCTGGTCCTGGGATCCCACGAGGTCTCCCACGGCGGGTGACCCGGGGATGCTCCTCGGGTCCGGTGCCGGCGACAGGTCACCCCGGTCCGCCGAGGGGGAGCACCAGGGTCGGGCAGTCGGCGCGGTGGGCGAGGACGGACCCGGTGTCCCGGTGCGGTGTCCGGCGTCCACCGCGGCGGCCCAGCACCAGCAGCTGTGCGGCGGTGGCTGCACCCAGCAGCGTCGGCAGGACGGGGCCGTGGCGCACGACTCCCCGTACGACGACGTCGGGGAAGTCCTCCCGGCAGCCGGCCAGGCTCTCGCCCCAGAGCCGGACCTCGTCGTCACGGGCGTCGGTGAGGCTGAGCGGGCCGTCCGGGTGCTCCCACGCCGAGGCCGGCGACGGTGCGTCCCAGACGTGGACGGCCACCAGCTCGGCCCGTCGGCGTGCGGCCTCGGCGAAGGCCAGGCGGACGGTGGGCCCGGACTCCGCACGGCCGTCCAGGGCCAGGACGACGGGGCCCGGCGGACCGATGACCACGGTGCGGGACGCGGTCGGGACGAGCAGCAGCGGCACCGGTGAGCTCTCCAGCAGTGCAGTGGTCACCGACCCCAGGAGGACCCGTTCGGCCAGGTTGCGGGCCCGACTGCCCACCACCAGCAGGTCGGTGTGCGCGGCGGCGGCCAGCAACGCCGGTGCGGTGCTCCCGTCGGCCAGCCGCCACTGCACGTCGAGTGGCCCCCCGACCGGCGCGGTGTCCTGCGCAGAGTCCTGCGCCGCGTCCTGCGCCGCCGTCCGCAGGGCGAGCTCGGTCGACGACCGCAGGGCGCAGGCGGCGCCGTGGCCGTCCCGGCCCTGGACACCGGCGCCGGCCCAGGGCGACACGTGCACGATGAGCAGTCCGCACCCGCGGTCCCGGGCGGCCCGGGCTGCGACCGCGACGACCGGCCTGGATGCGCGGGACCCATCCACCCCGACGACGACCCGGGGCCCGTTCACCGCAGCAGCTGCTTGCGCCACGAGGGTTCCACCGCCGCCCAGCCCGCCGCCCAGCGACGGGCCCGCGACCGGTCGAGCAGCGCCACCCCACCGAGGTGGGCGAGGACTGCGGTGACCACGACCCCGAGTGCCGTCACGGTGCCGATGGCCGCCGACTGCAGGGCGACGTCGGAGGGGCTCAGCGGGGCGTGCCGCCGCTCACCGGTCGCGGTCGTCCAGATCATGATCCTGTCGCCGGCGTCGTCCCCCGCCGACGCGGGCACCCTGCCCTGGACCGGGAGGCCTGCCGGGGAGGTCCAGCTGGCTGCGACCCACACCGGTTCACCGGACGTGGTGCCCGCGGTCCGGTGGACGTCGACCGCCAGCACGGCCTCCACCTGGTGCAGGCGCGCGGTGTCGGCAGCGGCCTGCTGGGACAACACCTCGCGGGCCGCCGTCCCGGCCGACAACCCGATGGCCGGGGACATCACGAGGACGGCGGTCAACCACAGCCGCAACCCGACGTGGAGACGGTCCGTGGTGCGTCTCATCGACCCTGAGCCCAGGCTGAACCGCCGCACGGCGTGGCCCAGGCAGAGCACTCGTCCGTTGCTCATCCTGCTCCTCCCCGGCCGCCTGTCCGGCGACCCAGCCCACCGTGACGTCGGTGGCCCCTCCTCGGGGACGGGCCAGGGTCCCGGCTCGACGGGACCTCGGTCCCGCCGAGCGGACCGGACCGGCCGCGGCCTCAGACCGGGGGGAGCAGGCGGGGCGGCCAGCTCGAGGGGTGCCGGGCCCGGCAGGCAGCGAGCTCCGCGGCACCGGGCTCGGGTTGCCCGGGACCTCCGGCGCCGGAGGCGTGGACGGGGCAGGACGGGAGCGAGTCCAGGGCATTCCCGTGCCCGGCCGGGTTCGTGCTGTGCAGGTACCGCCCGCCCTCGGGCCGCGGCAGTGCGACGACCGGCCGGGCGTCGCCCAACCAGGACACGACGTAGCGGGCGGTCCCGCGGCACAGGTCCTCCAGGACCCCGGCAACCGGTCGCGGTGACCACGCGGCCGCGGCCGCCCCGGCGCACACCGCACTGATCGCCCCGCCCGGCACCCGGTGGACGTGGTGCACCACGCGCAGCTCGGGCACGGGGTCGGCGCAGTCCACCCTGCGGTCGTCACCGGGGCGGCCCCCGGTCGGCGTCGCTCCCTCCACGTCCACCTCCGGTCGACCCGCTGACGAGGTGCCGACGCTGGCCGACGCCGGCACACCACACCAGGGACTTGGGACCCTGGTCGGGCCGGACGTGCGGGACCTTCGTCCCGGGTCCTGGGCATCTCCGGGTGTCTAGGGTCGGGGCAGGCGACGGACCGGCCGCCGGGGACGGGGAGGACGGGGGACCGATGACGACCGACACGGACCGACCGGAGCAGCTGCGCGTCTTCCTGCTCGACGACCACGAGATCGTCCGGCGCGGTGTGGCCGACGCACTGGAGAGCGACCCGGGGATCGTCGTCGTGGGTGAGGCCAAGAACGCCTCCGAGGCGTTGGCCAGGGTGCCGGCGTTGCGTCCCGACGTCGCCGTCCTGGACGTGCGGCTACCCGACGGCGACGGGGTGACCGTGTGCCGCGAGCTGCGCTCCCGGATGCCGGACCTCAAGGTGGTCATGCTCACCAGCTACAGCGACGACGAGGCGCTGTTCGACGCGATCATGGCGGGGGCCTCGGGGTACCTGCTCAAGCAGATCCTCGGTCAGGACCTCGTCGCGGGGGTGCGCACCGTCGGTGCCGGCGGATCGCTGCTGGACCCCACGGCCACGGCTGCCGTGCTCGACCGGATGCGGCGGGCAGCCGAGCCCGCCGGGCCGATGGCGTTGCTCAGCGACCAGGAGCGCACCGTGCTGGAGCTGATCGGCGAGGGCCTGACCAACCGCCAGATCGGTCAACGGATGTTCCTGGCCGAGAAGACCATCAAGAACTACGTGTCGCACCTGCTGGCCAAGCTGGGCCTCGAGCGGCGCACCCAGGTGGCCATCCTGGCCACCGAGCTGCGCGCTGCCCCACCACGCCGCTGACTGCTGCTGCCGGCCGGTCAACCGGTCGGCACCGGCAGGGGGACCCGCCAGCGCAGTGCCGTACCGCCGTCGGGCAGCGGGACGGCGACGCACGACCCGCCTCGCCGCTCGGCGCGGTCCGCGGCGTTGCGCAGCCCGCTGCGGGCCACCGCCGGATCGATGCCCCGCCCGTCGTCCCGGACCTCGACGACCACCTCCTCGGTGACCTCCACCGTGACCGTGACGTGGCGGGCCGCGGCATGGCGGGCCGAGTTGCTGACACCCTCGCGGACCACGGCCAGCACGTCGGCGGCCAACGGCCCGGTCACGAGGGAGTCCACCGCACCCGAGGTGCGGACCGCCGTGCGCAGGACGTCCCCGGCCGTCTCGGTCACCACCTCCCGGAGCCGGCGGCGCAGACCGGCCGAGGGGTCGACGGCACGGCTGTCGTGCAGGTCGTAGATGGTCGTGCGGATGTCCCGCACCGTCTCGTCGAGCTGCTCGACCACCCTGCTCAGCCGCACCCGGACCTGGTCGTCGGCCACCCGGGGGAGCGCTGCCTGCAGGCTCAGGCCGGCGGCGAACAGCCGCTGGATGACGTGGTCGTGCAGGTCCCGAGCTATCCGTTCCCGGTCGGCCACCACGTCCAGCCGACGCGCCACCCGCTGACGAGCGGCCGTGTCCAGGGCCAGGGCGACCTGGTCGGCGAAGGCGCGCACGAGTTGCCCGCAACCGGGGTCGAAGGTGGCCCGTCCGGCGCGGCGGGCAGCGACGACGACCGCGCCGCGACCTGGGGGTCCGGGCAGGGGCACGCCCAGCGCCGGGCCCCATGCGACGTGCCCGTCCGGTCCGGTGGACGAGCGACCGGCCAGGTCCACGATGACGACGGCCCCGGTGTCGACGACGGCCTGCAGCGGCGGTGAGTCCGCGGGCCACAGCCGTTCCCCGCTCAGGTCCACCAGACCCACGCCGCTCTGCGCCTGGACCTCCCAGCCACCGGCGGCATCCGGCCCGAGCAGCAGCCAGGCGCCGTCGGCCTCGGTCAGGCTCGCCACCCGCTCGACGACCAGCGCCAGGGCGACCTCGGGAGGCTGCCCGTCGAGCAGCGCAGCCCGCACGTCACCGACGGCTGCCTGCCACCGCGACAGCTCAGCCCTGTCCCGGTGCTGGTGCGCGTTGTCGATGGCGGTGCCGGCAGCGGCCGCGAGGGCGACGAGCACTCTCTCGTCCTCGTCGGTGAACGGGCCGCCACCCCGCTTCTCGGTCAGGTAGAGGTTGCCGAACACGACGTCCCGCACGGTGATCGGTACCCCCAGGAACGCGCGCATGGGCGGGTGCCCAGGTGGCAGGCCGACGCTGGACGGGTGCTCGGCGAGGTCGTCGATCCGCAGGGGGCGGGGGGCGGTGATGAGCTGGCCCAGGATGCCGTCACCGTGCGGGGGGCGGCCCATCGCCGCCCGTTGCTCCGCGGTGACCCCGACGGTGAGGAAGGTCCCCAGCCCACCGCCCGGGGCGAGCACCCCCAGCGCCCCGTACCGGGCGCCCACCAGGTGGGCGGCAGCCAGCACCACGCGGTGCAGCGTCCCGTCCAGGTCGAGCCCGCTGGACACGCTGAGGAACGCAGCGAGCAGCTCGGGCACCCGTTCCTGGGTGCGGGCGACCGAGGCCAGCCGGTCCTGCGCCTCCTCGAGCAGATCGTTCAACCCCATCCCGGCCAGTGCCTCGCACTGGGCGCAGCCCTCGCCCGGCCCGGCGCCGGGCTGTGCCGCCCTCACCAGAACCCGGCGGGTACGCAGCGGGGCCCCTGGGGCTGCCCGTCGCGGTGGACCCGGCGTCCCCTCAGCAGCCCCACCGTGATGCCGACGTAGCAGTGGCCTGCCCCACCGGGCGCCCAGGGCCGCACGCCGTACGCATCGAGGCGGTGGATCTCGTCGGGGTCCTCGATCACCCGTGAGGGGCCGACCACGGTGACGTTCCACCCGGTGCGTTCGGCGAGGTCGACGTCGTCGACCTCGAAGGCGACCACCGTGTGCCGGCTCGCCGCGGTGACCTTGCTCCCGCGCCTGGTCGGGATGACGATCTCCGCGCCGTCCACGACGAAGGCCACGGGTTGCACCGCCGGCAGCGCGCCCTCGGTGAACGCGATGCGGCCGATGGCCGCCGTCCGCAGCAGTGCACGGCAGGTTGCCTCGTCCAGTTCCTCGATGCGCCGCTCCGCTGTGCCGTCCATCCTGCCTCCGCCCGGTCCGGTGCCGGTCCTCCCGGCCCGCAACGTCCCCACCCTGTCCGGCCGCGGCCGCGCGCACACCGGGCGTTGGTCACGCACCTGCAGGTATTTCGGCCCGGTGCAGCTCGGGTGCGGCATTCAGCGTGGTGCTCAGCGTGGGGCGGTGCCGACCTGGGCGGCGCCGGCGGGGCTGAGCTCGAGCTGGGAGGCGATCTCCTCCGCCCAGCTGCGCAGCGCCGTCCAGTCGCGGAAGTCCCCGTGCGGTGCGCGCATGGCGGTGACGACCGCCCGTTCACCGAAGCCCAGCCGGGCCGGGTCGAGCCGACCGGGCAGCGTCCGCTGTCCCCGGGCGAGCAGCTCGTCGGCGAGCGGACCGATGTCGTGCGCCTCGTCGGGCGGGAACGGGTGCTCGCCGATCGGGCCGCTGCTGAGCAACCACACGGGACGCCTGCGCAGGGTGACCAGGTGCTGGTTGGCCCAGCGCCGGGCCGGCTCGGCCCAGCGTCCGGCGTAGACGCTGCTGCCCAGCACCACGGCGTCGAACTGGGCGGGGTCGGGATCCTGCTCGACCCGCCGGCAGGCGGCGGTCAGGCGGCACCGCCGACCGGCCACGCTCTCCTGCAGGTCGACCGCCAGCCGCTCGGCGAGCTCGGCGGTCGACCCGTGCTTGCTCGCCACCGTCACCAGGACCCGGGGTCCGGGACCGGGTCGACCAGGAGCGCCGGTCACGACGTGGTCGCGATCGCCTGCGGTCGGACAGCGGCGTGCGCCGCGACCGAGGCGACCGGGACGACGAGGACGGGCACGTCGGCCTGGTGCAGCACCGAGTGCACGGTGGCCCCCGGTCCACCGTCGGCCAGGCAGCGGCGCCCCACGACCAGCATCCGGGCCGTCTCGGCGAACTGCACCAGCACCCGTCCGGCCCGTCCCGGGGCCACGGTGACGTCGATCTCCAGGCGGGGACGGCGGCGGCGCAGCTCGGCCACCGCCGGTTCGACGGCGTCCCGCTCGGTCCGCTCGGTGGCGTCGCGGTCCAACCGCCACCTCAACGACGCCGGCGCGTCCTCGGTGAGCTGCCGCCACGCGTGCACGACGGCCAGGGACACCGAGTTCGCCTCTGCCTCCTGGGCCGCCGCGGCCAGCACCGCCGCGGTGCCGGGGCCGCCGTCCACCCCGGCGAGGACCTCGTGCCGGTCGGCGTGGAGTGCGGGCAGCGGGCGGTGCACCAGGACCGCGCAGGGCGCAGCGGCCGCCACGGTCTCGGCCACGGTCCCGAGGACACCGGTGGAGCCCCAGGTGGTCCCGCTGGCGCCGACCACCAGGAGGTCATCTGCCTCGACGGCCCGGCAGAGCGCGGTCTCCGGGCGGCCCTCGACCAACGTGGCCCCCACGGTCCACCCCGGGATGCTCGCCGTCAGCTCGCGGCGCAGCCGGTCCAGGGCAGCGTTCGCGCTGCGCCGGGCGGCGGCCCGGGCAGCGAGGGTGTCGGGCAGCCCGGGCATGAGCTGGTCGGTCCAGGTGAAGGCCCGGACCAGGCGCAGCGGCCGCTGGCGGCGGACCGCCTCGGCGGCGGCGACGTGGGCGGCCAGCTCGGCGTGCTCGGAGCCGTCCACCCCGACGACGACGGACGGGGTGTGGGTGGTCATGGGTGCTCCTCGGGCGGGGGAGGGGATCCCCAGGTCCAGTCGCGGACCTCGGGCAGGTCGTCGAGCGCCTCGACGACGTGGGTGCGGTGCCGGTCGAGCTGGTCCCGGCAGAGCGCGGTGAGCCGGTCGGCGCCGTCCGGCACGCGGCGGGCACGGCGGAGGGCCTCCAGCACCAGGTGGTAACGGCTCATGCGGTTGAGCACGACCATGTCGAAGGGTGTGGTGGTGCTCCCGTGCTCGGTGAACCCGCGGACGTGGAACCGGTCGGCGTCGGGTCGGCCGTGCAGCAGCGGGTGCACGGTGCGCGGATGGCCGTGGAAGGCGAACACCACGTGCACGGTGTCGGTGAACAGCTCGGTGAACCGGTCGGTGGGCAGCGCCGCCGGGTGATCACCGGGTGGGAGCAGACCGAGGAGGTCGACGACCGCCACCACCCGTACCTGCAGGTGCGGCACGTGGGTGCGGAGCAGCTCTGCGGCGGCAAGCACCTCCAGCACGGGCACGTCCCCCGCTGCCGCCAGCACGACGTCGGGGTCGTCGTCCGGTCGGCGGTCCGGGTCCTCGCTGCCCGCCCACTCCCACACGGCCGCCCCGGCGAGGACGAGGGCGCGGGCCTGCCCCAGGTCGAGGTACTGCAGGTGCTCCTGCTTGTCGACCACCACCAGGTTGACCTGCCCCCGACCGGCCAGGCACTGCTCGGCGACCACCAGCGCCGTGTTCGCGTCGGGCGGGAACCAGATCCTGGTCACCTCGGGCGCCAGCGGGGCGACGGTGTCGACCAGGCCGGGGCCCTGGTGGGAGAAGCCGTTGTGGTCGTTGCGCCAGCACGTGCTGGTCAGCAGCACCGTGAGCGAGGGCACCGGGGTGCGGTCGGGCTGGCCGGCGGCCAGCTGCAGCCACTTGGCGTGCTGGACGACCATCGACGCCGCGACCATCGCGAAGGCCTCGTAGGTCGCGAACAGGCCGTGCCGGCCGGTCAGGGTGTAGCCCTCCAACCACCCCTCGCAGAGGTGCTCGCTGAGCACCTCGAGCACCCGGCCCTGCGGGGCGACGTGGACGTCGTGGGGGAGCACCGGTAGCTGGGTGCACCGGTCGGTCACCTCGAACACCGCGCCCAGCCGGTTGCTGGTGGTCTCGTCGGGGCAGAACAGGCGGAAGTCACCGCCGCCGTCGGGCCGACCGGTGGCCGCGAGGAGGTCGCGCAGCAGGCCGCCGAGCGGCAGGGTCGACCCGTGCCGGACCACCCCGGGTGCGGGGAGGTCCAGGGCGTGCTGGGCGAGGTCGGGCAGGGGCAGGGGGCGGACGCGGAATCCCGGACCACCCGCCCGCGAGCTGGCCGAGATGCGCAGGTCGGCCTCCGGGGTCAGGGCGGCCAGCTCGGGCACCAGGCGGCCCCCGGCGTCGAAGCACAGGTCGGGTCGGTAGGACCACAGCCAGGACTGCAGCTGGGCCAGGTGCCCCGCGTCGTCGCGGACGTGGGTCAGCGGGACCTGGTGGGCGCGCCAGGTGCCCTCCACCAGGACGCCGTCCACCAGCCGGGGACCGGTCCAGCCCTTCGGGGTGCGCAGCACGACCGCCGGCCAGCGCGCCGGCCGCACGTCCTCACCTGACCGTGCCCGTCGCTGCAGGTCGGTGATGGTGGCGTGGGCCTGGGTGAGGGCGTGCTCCAGCTGGCGGAACACCTGGTGCGGGTCGTCGCCGGCGACCACCACCGGTGCCCAGCCCTGGCTGGCGAGGAACGCGCACACATCGGCGTCGGAGGACCGGCCCAGCACGGTGGGACCGGAGATCTTGTACCCGTTGAGGTGCAGCACCGGGAGCACCGCACCGTCCCGGACCGGGTCCAGGAACGCCGGTAGCCGCCAGGACGCCGCGAGCGGGCCGGTCTCCGCCTCGCCGTCGCCGACCACGCAGACCGTCAGCAGATCAGGGTCGTCGAAGGCGGCGCCGGCCGCGTGCGCCAGCGCGTAGCCCAGCTCACCACCCTCGTGGATGCTGCCCGGCACGTGCACCCCGGCGTGGCTGCCCACCCCGCCCGGGGTGGAGAACTGGCGGACGAGGCGGCCGAGACCGGCCAGGTCCGGGGTCACCTCCGGGTGCACCTGGCTGTAGTGCCCGTCCAGCCAGGAGCAGGCCAGCAACGCCGGGCCTCCGTGGCCCGGGCCGGTCACCACCAGCACCTGGCTGCCGGTGCGCCGGATCAGCCGGTTGAGCAGCGTGTGCAGCATCGTCAGACCGGGGCTGGTGCCCCAGTGCCCCAGCAGGCGCGGCTTGACGTCGTCGGGACGCAGCGCGCGGTGCAGCAGCGGGTTGTCCAGCAGGTAGATCTGGGCCGCGGTGAGCAGGTTGGCCGCACCCCACCACCTCAGGTCGAGCTCCAGGTCGAGATCGCTGTAGCGCTCGGGCTCCGGCGGCACCGCGCCGTCCGTGCGGGCACCGAGGGCGGTCACGGTCATGGTCGGGGCTCCTGGGATCGGCGGGTGGCTCCGATCGTGGCGCCGCCGAGCAGCTCCGGTCGGGGGCCTTGGTCCCGCATCCCCGAGCCGTACCGCCCTCGCACCGGCCGGCCGGTGCGCCGTCGGCCCCAGCGGAACCAGGCCAGCGGGCCGACCCAGCTGATCGCGATGACCAGGACCCAGGGGAGCTTGGCCCCGCGCACCTGGTCCGGCGGGCAGCGCCGCAGGTCTGTCCACGCCGACACGGCCAGGGAGAGCTGGGTGCCGCCCACGACCAGCAGCGTGGTCCGGGTGGCGGGCTCGAGGTCCCTCCACCGTCCCCGGGCGCGGTTCACCGGCCAGCGGTGTGCATGGTCACGGAGGCACCCGGGTGGTCCTCCGGGGCTCGTGGCCCGTCCCCCCGTCCGACCGCGGGCAGCGGCACGACCAGCACCGGGCAGGGAGCGTGGTGCAGCAGCCCGCGGGTGGTGGACCCCAGCCCGGTGACCGGTCCCCGGTGGCGGTGCCCCACCACGAGGAGCTCGGCCGTGCTGGCCATCGACCGGAGAGCGGGCACCTGCCGGGCCCTGACCAGAGCGGGCCTGACGGTGACGTCGGGCCAGGTGCCGGCCTGGCCGGCGAGGGCCTCGGACAGGAGACGCTGCTCCTCGTCCCGCACGCTCGCCCAGTCGATCAGCGGGCCGATCGCCCGGTAGGTGGGTTCGAGGGCGGGCTCGACCCAGCTGTGGACCACGACCAGGTCGCCGCCCCGGGCGTCGGCCTGCTCGAAGGCGGCGCGCAGCACGGCCGCCTCGCCGGGGCGCCCGGCCACCCCGACCACGACCGACCGGCCCTCGACGAGGACCGCGGTGTCCTCGTCGGGCAGGACGAGCACGGGGCAGGCAGCGTGGGCCACCACCCGGGCAGCGGTCGCGCCGGGACCGGCGATCCGGTCGCCCGACCGGCCGCCAAGCACGAGCGAGGACGCCCCCACGCTCTCCTCGACCAGCACCTCCGCGACGTGGCCCGAGCGCACCGCGGTCTGCACCGAAGAGGCCGGCAGCAGGTCGCCGACGGCCCTCGTGGCGCGCTGCAGCAGGTCCTCGGCGGCGCGCCGGTGGAGCTCATGGACATCGTGCGCGGCCCGGGAGCTGGTGAACCACCCCGGCCGTACCGGGTGCTCGACGTGGACCATCCGCAGTCCCCGCCCCAGCCGGGCGGCTTCCCGGGCTGCCGCCCGGGAAGCCGGGACGGCTTGGGGGGAGTGGTCCACGGCGACGACCACCGGTGGGGCGATGTTGTCCATGCTGGGCTCCTGTCCTCCGGGCGCCGCCCGGCTCCTGGGCTGGGCCTGCCTATCGGCCCTGGGGTGCAGCCTGGGCCGCCCGGTCTCCGTCCCCCAGGGCCTCCGGTCGGGCCGGGTCGGGCCTTCGGTCCTCCTGGGTGGTGGTGATCAGGAGGTCGGCAGCGCTGACGATGCCGACCAGTTCGCCACCCAGCACCACGGGCATGCTCCGCAGCCCGTCCTGGACGAGGGCGTCCGCGACGCCGGCGAGGCGGGCGCCGGGGGACAGGCACCGGACCGGGGTCCGCATGACCGCACCCACCGATGTCCCCGCTCCGGGCCCGGCCCGCAGCAGGTCCAGCTCGGCGACGATGCCGACGACCCGGCCGTCGGCATCCAGCACGGGCAGTGCGCCGACACCCCAGCGGCGCAGCACCGCCGCCGCGGTGCTGACCGGGTCGTCGACGGAGACGGTCCGCACCGACCGGGTCATCACATCACGCACCCGCAGGTCGCCAGCCGTGCCGGTCACCGCGGTCCTCGGTCCCGGCTCCGGTCCACCAGGCGGCCGAGGACGACGAGCACGGCACCGTAGAGCAGGCACAGCGGCTGGAACCAGGAGAAGGTGGCGAGGACGGCGACCTGTCCCACGATCCACCCGACCAGCAGCGCACCGGCGAGCGTCGTGAGGTCGCCGGTGGCCGGACGGCGACGCGCCCCGGCCCAGGCGGCGACGAACATGGGCAGACCGACCAGCACGAACAGGGCGGCCCCCGCCAGCACGGGGCTGTCCCACGGCAGGCGGTCCCGCACCCGCGCGCCGAGGTCGAGCCCATCGCTGGCGAGTCCCACGGCGCCGGTGGCCGCGGTCAGCCCCATGAGGGCGCAGGGCAGGACGACGGCGCCGGGGCCCGCCCGCAGCTGGGTGGTGGCCGGGGCGGCATGCCGGGTCACCGGGGTCCCCCGGCAGTGCCGGCCGGTTCGTGGTGCGGCGCGCCGACCGGTGCATCACGCACGCGCACGTCCACCACCCCGGGCACCGTGCGGGCCAGCGTGGTCAGCGCCGAGGCCTCCTGCGCCGGGTCGGGGGAGGGCGCGCCCGCGCGGCGCACCAGCGCAGCGCACCCGTCGGAGACCCCCACCTCGAACCTCCCGGGTTCACCGGTGTACTGCTCGATGACGCCCAGCAGGTCCAGGCGCACCTCCTCGTCCCGGCGCAGCAGCATGCCGAGGAGGTCGCGGCGGCTCAGCACCCCGACCACCCGACCGTGCTGGAGGACGGGCAGGCTGCGGTGCGAGCGCTCCAGCAGCAGGCGTGCGGCGTCGGCGACGTCGTCGGCGACGTCCACGGCGGTCGCCGGGGCGGTCATGATCCCGGCGACCAGCGCGGCCGGTCGGTGGTCCCGGTCCCGGACGTCCCGGCGGGCGTGCAGCCGGGGGTCGGGTCGGATGCGGTCGCGCACCAGATCGACCTCGGCCACCACGCCGAGCAGCCGGTCCCCGGTGTCCACGACGGGGAGCGCGGCGAACCCGCGGGACGCCAGCACCTCCGCGGCGTAGGTGGCCGGCGTGGCCGGCCCCACCGTGACGGCCGGGGCGCTCATCAGCTCTCGCACCTGCACGTGTCCTCCCGGGCTCGGGGAGCCCGGACGGGCCCGTCACCGAGCCTGTGCCCGGGCCGGCCGGCGGCCCAGGGGCCTTCGCCGCTGCGCCCCGGGGCGAAGGACCCGGCGCGCCGCGCAGGACCTAGGTCCCCCGGCGGGGGGACCTGGGGTCAGCGCGGCCAGGACCTCGGCCGGAGGCCGGGCCACCGGGCCGTTCCTAGGGTCCTGACCGTGGACACCCTGAGCGGGGCCGGACACCGACTGCGTGCCGCTGGCGCAGGCGTGCGCGCCGGCCTGCTGGGTCGGCGCGCCGCCGACCTCGTCCCGCGGGTCCGGGTGCACCTCCTCGGGACCGCCGCGCTCGGCGCGGGTGCGGCGACCGCCGCGATCCTCGCGGCGGTCGCCCTCTCCCGGGCGCTGACCGGTGAGCGGCAGCAGCTCGGAGTCCTGGTGGCCGCGGTGCTGCTGCGGGCCGGGGCCGGGTGGCTGCGCGAGTGGTGGGCGCACCGCTCGGCCCGCCGGGCCGTCGGCGAGCTGCGGGCGGGCCTGGTCGACCGCACGACGACGGCCGGGCCCGGAGCTCTCGACCCGTCGGAGGTCGCTCTGCTGGCCACCGATGGCCTGGACCGGCCGGAGGAGGACCTCGCCGTCCACCTGCCCGCCCGCATCGAGGCCGCGGTCCTCCCCGTGGCCGTGCTCGTCGTGGTCGCCGTCGTCGACCCGCCCACCGCGCTGATCCTGCTGGTGGTGCTGGTGCTGCTCACGGTCTTCCTCGTCCTGGTCGGGCTGGTCGCCCGTGACGAGGCCGACGCCCGGCTGCACACCCTGACCCGGCTCGGCGCCCAGCTGCTCGACCTGGTCGCCGGACTCCCCACGCTGCGCGCCCTCGGCCGCGACCAGGACGAGGTGGCCGTGGTGGAGGCCCGGTCACGGGCCCACCGGCGAGCCACCGTGCGCACCCTGCGGACGGCGTCCCTGTCCGGTCTCGTGCTGGAGCTGGACCTGCCACGGGTCGCAGCATGATCCACGACGCGTTCGGCGCCCGCACGGGGACGGAGGTCCCTCCTGCTCGGGTCCGACGACGACGGGGGAAGGTCCCCGGACCGCAGCGGCGGGTTCCCCCTGCGCCGCACGCTCGGACCGGAGCCGGGCCCACGGCCGGAGGGGAGTCGACGTGTCCGTCGCACGAGGACCGACGACAGGTGCCCGACCGTGACGACGGGGTGGGGCGGGTCGACGGCCTGGGGACCGATGACCGGTGGCACGGGCGTGCCCACGCTGCTGCTGGCCCTGCTCGTCGTGCTCGTCGTGACCACGATCGTCGTCGTGGGGGTGCGGTCCGGCCGGGCCGCCGGCGGTCCTCCGCCGACCACGCCCCGGCGGGGGGCCGCCCGGGAGCTGCTCGACGGGCAGCTGGCCCGCGGCGTGGTCGACGAGGACGAGTACCAGCGTCGCCTCGACGCCCTGGCGGACAGCCGGTGACCTCCCGAGAGCTCTCGACCAGCACCCACCAGCACCGACCACGAGGAGTTGTCATGAAGGCTGCCGTCGTCCCGCGCCTCGGCGCACCCCTGCAGATCCAGGACCGTCCCGTTCCCGAGCCCGGCTCCGGCGAGGTACTGGTCCGGATGGAGGCCAGCGGGCTCTGCCACACCGACATCCATGCCGCCCGCGGCGACTGGCCGGTGCAGCCCAGCCCACCGTTCGTGCCCGGCCACGAAGGCGTCGGCATCGTCACCGCCCTCGGGCCCGGGGTGACCTCCCGGTCGCTCGGGGACCGGGTGGCGATCGCCTGGCTCGGGTCGGCCTGCGGGCACTGCCGGTCCTGCGTCGCGGGGTGGGAGACCCTGTGCGAGTCGCAGACCAACTCCGGCTACGGCCGGGACGGCGCGTTCGCCGAGTGCGCGACCGTGGCCGCCGACTTCGCCGTCCGTGTCCCGGACGGCGTCACGAGCCTGGACGCCGCCCCGCTGACCTGTGCCGGGGTCACCACCTACAAGGCGGTGAAGGTCGCCGGGGTGGCTCCCGCCGACTCCGTGGCGGTGTTCGGGATCGGCGGGCTGGGGCACCTGGCGGTGCAGTACGCCCGGATCGCCGGCGCCTTCGTCACCGCGGTGGACATCACCGAGGAGAAGCTGGTGATGGCCCGGGAGCTGGGCGCCGACCACACGGTGGACGCCTCGACCGCCGACCCCGTGCAGGCCATCCAGGCCCGCGGTGGGGTAGACGTGGCCATCGCGCTCGCGGCCTCGCCGACCTCGTTCGACCAGGCCTACCGTTCGCTGCGGCGCGGCGGGCGGCTGGTCTGCGTGGCGTTGCCGGCCGGGGGGAACCTGTCGCTGCCGATCTTCGACATGGTGCTCTCGGGCAAGCACGTCCTCGGCTCCATCGTCGGCACCCGCAACGACCTGGCCGACGTGTTCGCCCTGCACGCGGCGGGCCGGACCCGGGTGATCTCGGTGGAGCGCAAGCTCGACGAGGTCAACGACGCCATGGCCGAGGTGCTGGCCAGCACCGTCCCGGCCCGCGTCGTGTTCGGGTTCTGACGCGAGGTCGCCTGCAGGGGGTCTGCGCGCTCGAGGTGCACAGGGGCCGGTTCGCGGACGGACCGCCCTCCGGCCAGCCACCGGGACGGCGGCAGGACGTCCGGGCGGGGGCAGAGGGGACCTGCGCCCCTCCCGCGGGTCCGCCAGGGCTCGGAAGGTGGTCGGGGGCGGGACGAGCTCGCCCGGAACACCCACCTGGAGGAACGATGACCTCGCTGCAGGAACGACGGGCCGCCCCGGCCCTGCCCCCGTTCACGACCCTGGACCGGGTGCTCGACGACTGGCTCCGTGCACTGCCGCTGTCCCGCGAGGTGCTGCTGCGGCCACTGGCAGACCGTCCGGCCGGGCAGGACCTCATCCGCGTGGACGAGCACCGCGACGGCTCGACGCTCGTGGTCCGGGCCGAGCTACCCGGCATCGACCCCGAGCGGGACGTCGATGTGGTCGTCGCCGGCGGGATGCTGCGGATCGACGCCCGGCGGGAGTCCGAGGAGGAGCACCGCGAGGACGGGTGCATCCGGCACGAACTCCGGCGTGGTCACCTGACCCGTACCCTCCCGCTCCCCGAGGGCACCACGGAGGGGGACGTGTCGGCGAGCTACCGCGACGGGATCCTGGAGGTGCGTGTGCCCGTCGCCGAGCAGCCCACGGCACCCGCCGAGACCCGGGTCCCGGTGAGCCGCACCTGAGTTCCCACCGCGGACCGGACCGGCGGAGGCCGGTCGTCCGCGGGGCGTCGAGCCCTCCCACGTGGGTGGGACTCCGCCGTCCTCACCGGAGTGGCACGAGGTGCAACTCCGGTGGGGAACGGGCGGGAGGACCTCGGACCCTGGCGGCAACCGTCCAGGACGGACACCGTGGGCCGTACCGAGAACCCTGTGGTCGATGTGCGTGGTCGGCCGGGACCGGGTCATCGGCCCGGCCCGGGAGCCCCCCGTCTCCCGGGTCGGGTCTCGTGCAGCGGGGTGGATCCCGCCCGTCGCCTCGTGGGCCGACGGGTGCCGGGCACCGGCTCGGGCCGCCGGCCACCACCGTCCTGGTGGTCGTCCACCCCGTCACCCGTTCGGCGACACCGGCAGCGGGACCTCCCAGCGCAGCAGCGTCCCCCATCCGTCGGCCACCGGCCGCACCGTGCACGAGCCGCCCCGACGCTCGGCGCGCTCGGCCAGGTTCCGCAGCCCGCTGCGGGCGACGGTCGGGTCGACGCCGCGGCCGTCGTCCCGCACCTCGAGGACCACCCGGTCGGTGACGTCCACGGTGACCGTGACGTGCCGGGCGCCGGAGTGCCGGGCGGCATTGCTCACGCCCTCGCGGACCACGGCGGTGACCTCCCCGGCCAGGTCACCGGTGACCAGGTTGTCGACCGCGCCGGACATGCGCACCGTGCAGTCCAGCTCCTCGCCCGCGGTCTCGGTGACGACGTCCAGCACCTGGCGTCGGAGGCTCTCGCCGTGGTCGGCGCCGTCGGTGGTGTGCAGGTCGAAGATCGTGGTGCGGATGTCCCTGACCGTCTCGTCGAGCTGGCCCACCACCTGCCGCAACCGCTGGTGGATCGCGACGTCGTGGACCCGGTTCGTGGTGGCCTGCAGGCTGAGGCCTGCGGCGAACAGCCGTTGGATGACGTGGTCGTGCAGGTCCCGGGCGATCCGGTCGCGGTCTTCGTAGACATCGAGCCTCCGGGCGACCTGCGCGCGGGTCGCCATGTCCAGCGCCAGCGCGACCTGGTCGGCGAACTCGCAGACCAGAGGGCCCACCGCTGGGTCGAAGGGTGCCCCGCCACCCCGGCGGGCGACGACCAGGACCGCGGCCCGCGCGTCGATGCTGCGCAACGGGACCCCGAGCGTGGAACCCCACGGCACGTGCCTGTTCGGCCCGTCGTAGGGGATGCCGCCCATGTCGAGGGCAACCATCTCCCCGGCGGCGTGCACTGCCCCCAGAGCCGGCGCGTCGTCAGGGTGCAGGCGCCGGCCGGTGCTGTCGACGAGCCCGTCCCCTGCCTGCGCCCGG
The DNA here is from genome assembly GCF_037083865.1 of Klenkia terrae. Taxonomy (NCBI): domain Bacteria; kingdom Bacillati; phylum Actinomycetota; class Actinomycetes; order Geodermatophilales; family Geodermatophilaceae; genus Klenkia; species Klenkia terrae. The sequence continues at coordinate 23,585 of NZ_JBAPLV010000030.1, forward strand.
ACCTCGTAGGCGCCGTCGCCGGAGTCCGGTCCGGTGAACAGCCACACGCCGTCGGCAGCGGCCAGGTCGGCCACCCGGTCCACGACGAGGTGGAGCGCCTCGTCCGGTGACATGCCGTTGAGCAGTGCTCCGCGGACATCGCCCACGGCGTCGGTCCACCGGCGCCGGAGCTCGCCCTGCTCGAAGAGCCGGGCGTTGTCGATCGCGATCCCGGCCGCCCCGGCGAGGGCGACCAGCACGGCGGTGTCCTCGGCGGTGAACTGGCCGCCACCGCGCTTCTCGGTCATGTACAGGTTTCCGAAGACCGTGCCCCGGACCAGCACCGGCACCCCGAGGAAGGTGTGCATCGGTGGATGCCCCGGGGGGAAGCCGACCGACGCGGGGTGCGAGCTCAGCTCCGCGATGCGCAGGGGGTGCGGGTCGGTGATCAGCTGACCCAGTACGCCCTTCCCCTCGGGCAGGTGACCCATCGTCGCCTGCACGTCGTCGTCGAGACCGACGGTGATGAACGCCCCCAGCCCGCCTGTCGGGTCGAGCACCCCGAGGGCGCCGTACCGCGCGTCGACCAGCCTCGTCGAGGCCTCGACGATCTGCCGCAGCGTGGTGTCCAGGTCGAGGCCGGTGGTGACGCTGAGGAAGGCGTCCAGCAGATCCTGCACGCGCTCCTGGGTGCGGGCGACTGCGGACAGGCGCTCCTGGACCTCTCCCAGCAGCTCGGTCAGCCGCATGCCGGCGAGCGGGGACGGGGGGTGCTCACCGCCCGCCGCGGGCGGGGCGCCGGCTGGTTCGACCATGCCCGAGAGCATCGCAGCCCCGGTAGCGGGTGAACAGGCTCCGGACGAGACCGGGTGGACCACGGACGGGGACCTTCGTCCCGCCCGTCCAGGACGTGCGCCCGTCCTGGGTGGGCTCACGGGTGAAGACGCTGGCACCAGCCCGGTGCACGCACCCGGGGACGACACCGAGGAGGCCGTGGTGGACGACGAGACCGAGCCGAACGACCGGCAGGGCCGCGCGGGGACCAGGAGCGGGCACCCCCGGGTGGTGGTCGGCGTCGACGGGTCAGCCGGCTCCCGGGACGCCCTCGGGTGGGCACTCGTCGCGGCGGCCCGCGCCGGTGCGTCACTCGAGGTCGTGTCCGCCTTCCCGGTGGACTTCTACTGGACCGACCCCTACCTGCTCGACCGCGGCCGGGTCGACTCGCTGCGCTCGGACACCGGGGCGCGGACGCGGGAACTCGTCGAGGCGGTCCGCCGGGAGCCCGGCGTGGCCGCAGTCCCGGGCACCGGCGACGTCCCGGCGGAGGTCACCGTGGTGGCCGGGGCGCCGGCCGAGCACCTGGTCCGCGTGGCCGAGGGCGCCGACCTGCTCGTCGTCGGCAGCCGGGGCCGTGGCGGCATCCGCAGCACCCTCCTCGGCTCGGTGGCGCTGCACTGCTCCACCCATGCCGCGTGCCCGGTCGTCGTCGTCCACCCCTCGACGACGACCGGCCCGGCCCGTGTGGTCGTCGGGGTGGACGGGTCGGTGCCGTCCCGGACCGCGCTGGCCAGGGCAGCTGAGGCGGCTGCCGAGCGGGGCGCGGAGCTCGAGGTGGTGGCCGCGTACGACCTGCCGAACTACTGGAGCGAGCTGTACGTCGTGCTCGCCGAGTCGCTCGAGGAGGTCCAGGACGCCGCCCGACGACACGCCGAGGCAGCGGTCGCCGAGGTGCTGGGAGAGCAGCCGACGGTCCCGGTGACCGTGGTGACCGTCCGGGGGACGGCGGGGGAGGCGCTCGTGCAGCAGGCCGCCGGCGCCGAGCTGCTGGTCGTGGGCAGCCGCAGCCGGAACGCGCTGTCGGGCATGCTGCTCGGCTCGGTGTCCCTGCACAGCGTGGTGCACGCGCCCTGCCCGGTGATGGTCGTGCACCCGGCGCCGGGCGCCGCCCAGGAAGGGACGTCGTCCACCCTGGCCGGCGCCGCGAACTGACCGCCCGACCGTCGCCCAGGAGGAGCAGGGGGCCTTGGTCCCCGAGGGCCGAGCCGTACCGCTCTCGCCGCGGCCGAGCCGCCCGCCGATCGTGGAGGGGCAGGGATCAGACCCGCTGGGAGGAGAACCACCATGACCACACCTCAGGACGCCGGGACGTCGCGGCAGCGCCCACGCCCCGACCCGCTCGCCATGTCACCGGCGGAGAAGGTGGCCGCGGAGTGGGAGGCCCGGCACGACGCCGCGGCCCGCGGCCACAGCGGTTCCGCCGGCGCCGTTCAGCACTACCTCGCCGAGTCGCGGGCCCGCGAGGCGCAGCGCGGCGGGTCCGGGTCGGCCGCGCACGCCTCGACGCCGCCCCACAGCCCGGCACCGGTGGACCCGGCGTCGTCGACCCCGCCCCCGGCCCGGCGCCGACGCTGGTGGCCCTTCGGCAGAGCTCGCTGAGCGCGGATCCCCCGCACCTCAACCGGGCACGAGGTCCCGGCGTCGGAACGAGCCGAGACCGGCCGCCAGCAGCGCGACGGCCAGCGCAGACAGGGTGAGCAGCGGCAGCGCCGCCCACTTCTCGGCCGGCACCGCCGGCGTCCGGGCCACGGGGGACAGGACGGTCACCCATCCCGGCCAGTCGAAGGACTCGGCGAACAGGGTGATGACCGCGACGACCCCGACGACGATCCATGCGGCGGGCACCGCGGCGGCGGGGACAGCGCCGAGGAGCGCCCCCGCCAGCCCGGCCACCACCCACACCGCCGGTGCGTAGCCCAGCGCCGCCCCGGTGAGCCGGAGCAGGTCCGTTGCGTCACCGGTGACCACCGCGCGGCTGACGCCGGTGGCCAACCCGTCCAGCGCGAGCAGGGCCGTGGCCCCCACCAGGGCCACCGTCAGGTGGCTGCCCAGCCAGCGGAGCCGGCCGACACCGGCGGCCAGCACCGGCTCGGCCCGGCCGGCGGCCTCCTCGGTGCGCGCCCCGATCGTGGCCGAGACGGTGTAGCCGGCCACCATCAGCGCGGTGACCTGCAGGGTGACCCCGAGGTAGGCGTTGACCAGGCCGGCGGTCGAGCCCGCGGGGAAGAACACCTGTGCATCCGGGTTGTCACCGATCAGCGTCTCGACGGACTCGGCCAGGCCTCCGTAGACCAGGCCGAGCAGGACGATCCCCGCCGCCCACGCCAGCAGGGCGCCGCGGTGCAGCCGCCAGGCCAGGCCCAGCGGGCTGGACAGCGACCGCGGTGCCGTGGCCGCCCCGGGTCGGGGTTGCAGAAGCCCCGACCCCAGGTCGCGGCGGTCCAGCAGGTGCCGGGCGGCCAGCATCAGCACCGGCGTCCCGACCACGGGCAGCAGCAGCGGCCACCACCGGTCCGCCGACCACGGGTGGGTGGCCTGGGCCCAGCCGACGGGCGATGCCCAGGACAGCCCGTCGTGGGTGATGTCGCCGATCGCCCGCACCACGAGGGACAGCCCGAGCGCGCCACCGACCAGCCCGTGCACACCCCTGGTCCCCGCGGTCAGCTGCGCACAGACGGCGGTGACCCCGGTGAACACCCAGCCGACGCCGGCGGTGGCGGTGCCCAGCAGCACTGAACCCTGCTCCGGCAGACCGGTCAGCGCCGCCCCTGCCGCGACCGACGCCCCCATCCCCGTGCAGGCCAGCACCGACAGCAGGGTGGCCGCCGTCACCGGCGCGTGCCGCCCGACCTGCGCCGAGCGGACGAGCTCGGTCCGGCCGGACTCCTCGTCGGCCCGGGTGTGCCGCGCGGTGGTGAACATCGCCATCAGCACGGTGAGCACCACCAGCGGGGTCGAGATCTCGAAGGCAACCGTGCCGGCCACCGTGTCCAGGCCCACCGGCGGCCCGGAGAACGCGATGCTGGCCGCGTTGCTCCCCGCCGACGCCTGGTAGGCCGCCAGTGCCTCGGGAGTCCGGTAGATGGTCTGGTTGGAGGTGGACTGGACGGCCACCAGCGCGCCGCCGGCGAGCAGCCACACCGGTAGGCGCAGCCGGTCCCGGCGCACCGCGAACCCCAACAGCGCCAGGGTGCCGGTCAGCGTCGGGGTGCTCACGACGACCATCTGCCGGCCGGGACGGCCTCGGTCGGGACGTCACCGTACTGCCGCAGGAACAGCTCCTCCAGCGTCGGCGGGGCGCTGACCAGGCTGCGCAGGCCGGCCTCGACCAGTCGTCGGACGGCACCGTCGAGCTGGTCGCGGTCGACGTCGAACCGCACCCGCCGGTCGGCGACCTGCAGCCCGTGCACGCCGGGGAGGCCGGTCAACCCGGTGACGGCGCGCTCCGTCTCGGCGGTGACCGACGTCCGGGTCAGCGAGCGCAGCTCGGCGAGGGTCCCGCTCTGCACGGTCCGCCCCAGCCGGATGATGCTCACCCGGTCGCACAGCGCCTCGGCCTCGGCCAGGAGGTGGCTGGACAACAGCACGGTGCGCCCCTCGGCCCGGGCCTCGCGGATGCAGCTCTGGAAGATGGCCTCCATGAGCGGGTCGAGGCCGGAGGTCGGTTCGTCGAGCACGAGCAGCTCCACGTCGGAGGCCAGGGCCGCGACCAGGGCGACCTTCTGCCGATTGCCCTTGGAGTAGGTGCGCGCCTTCTTCCGCGGGTCGAGCTCGAAGCGTTCCAGCAGCTGCTCTCGGCGCCGCCGGTCGATCCCGCCCCGCAGCCGGCTGAGCAGGTCGATCACCTCGCCACCGCTGAGGGTCGGCCACAGCGTGACGTCGCCGGGCACGTAGGCCAGCCGCCGGTGCAGCGCGACGGCGTCCCGCCAGGGGTCCCCCCCGAGCAGCCGGACGCGTCCGGAGGTGGGCCGCAGCAGACCCAGCAGCACCCGGATGGTGGTCGACTTGCCCGATCCGTTCGGGCCGAGGAACCCGTGCACCTCACCGGCCCGCACCTGGAGGTCGAGCCCGTCCAGGGCGCGGGTGCGCCCGAAGGTCTTGACCAGGTCCGACACCGAGATCACCGCGGTCACAGCTGAGGACCGTGCCCGGCCGGGCGGTCCGCGGGAAGGTGCTCCCGCTGCTGATCCGCGGGACCGGCGACCCTGGTCCCGTCGCCGCAGGTCACGCTGCGCCCGGGGGCACGACCTGGTCGACCTCGAGCTGGGCGGCCACCCGGTCCGCCCAGCGGTCGATCGCCGGCCAGTCCCGTGCGTCGCCGGGACTACCGCCGACCGCCCGCCAGAAGGCCCGACCGGCCAGGCCCACCTCCCGGGTGTCGACGACCCTGGCGAACAGCGGGTGGACGTGCAGCGCCAGGCCCGGGGCGAACTTCCGTTGCACCCGGCGGACCTCCTGTGCGGCCATCCGGCGGCCCAGGAACCCGTCCGGGGCCACGCCGCCGACGCTGAAGGCCCAGCAGGGCCGTGCAGGGACCTCGAACGCGCGCCGGAGGAAGTCGACCGCCTCCGGCAACCACGCCATGCCGTGCACCGCGCTGCCCACCACCCGTGCACCAAAGTCCTACGGCTGCACGTCCGGGCCCAGCGGCAGGCAGGCGACCAGCACCCCGGACCCGCGCAGCCGGGCGGCAAACCGTTCGGCGATCGGGACGTAGGCCGGGCGCGGGACCGGCTGGGCGGGACCCCGGGATCGACCTGCGGTGCGGGCGGGAGAGCGAGGAGGGTCCCCGGTGACCGAGAAGCACACGCCGTACCCGGTCCGCGTCGACGCCACGCTCGACGCACCGATCTCCCGGTGGCTCTGGCTGGTCAAGTGGCTGCTGCTGATCCCGCACGCCGTCGTGCTGGCGTTCCTGTGGATCGGCGTCGGGGTCGTGTCGGTGGTCGCCTTCGTCGCCGTCCTGGTCACCGGCCGGTACCCCCGGCCGCTGTTCGACTACACCGTGGGGGTGCTCCGCTGGACCTGGCGGGTCCACTACTACGGCTACGCGGCTCTGGGCACCGACCGCTACCCGCCGTTCACCCTCGCCGACGTGCCGGACTACCCGGCGCACCTGGACGTGCCGTACCCCGAGCGGCTGTCCCGTGGGCTGGTGCTGGTCAAGTGGTGGCTGCTGGCGCTGCCGCAGTACCTGGTCGTCGCCGTCCTCGCCGGTGGCGGCCTCTGGTTGAGCTCCTGGTCCAGCCGCGGCGGGGACGACGGCTGGGCCTTCGGCGGACTGGTGGGCCTGCTGGTCGTCGTCACGGGGGTCATCCTGCTGTTCACCGGGCGCTATCCCGGGCAGCTCTTCGACTTCGTGCTGGGCCTGGACCGCTGGGTGCTGCGGGTCGTGGCCTACGCCACCCTGCTGACCGACGAGTACCCCCCGTTCCGGCTGGACATGGGCGGCACCGACCCGGGCTCGCGGCCCCTGACCGGCCCACCGGCACCCGTCGGGGGCGGGGCGGCTGTGGACGGGCCGACCCCGCCGGCCAGCTCGCCGGCGGTCGGCTCGCCGTCGGTCGGCGACGGCCGGCACCCGGTGGGCAGCCGGTGGACCGGGGGGCGCGTGGCGGCCCTGGTGATCGGCGCGCTGCTGGTGCTCGCCTCCACCGGGCCGCTCCTCGGCGGCGGAGCGCTGCTGTGGGCCGACCGCACCCAGCGGGACGGCGACTGGTTGACCAGCCCGGACGTCGTGGCCGCGACGGACCGCTACGCGCTGGTCAGCGACGACGTCCCCCTGGACACCGCCGGTGCGGACTGGGTCGTCGACGACTTCCTGGGCGACGTCCGCATCGAGGTGACCGCACTCGACGGGGAGGAGGTGTTCGTCGGCGTCGCGCCGTCCGCCGCGGTCGCCGGGTACCTGGGCGGTGTCGGACGCACCCGGGTCGACGACGTGGGTGACGAGGGGCGCGGCTGGGCCTGGGACACCGGCTCCGGGTCCCGCATGGGCCCGGCGATGATGGACGACCTGCCCGGCGGACCGCCGGGGACCGCCCCCGGCGAGCTCGACATCTGGACGGCGTCGTCCGAGGGCGCCGGGACGCAGACGCTGGAGTGGACCCCGGAGGACGGCGACTGGACGGTCGTCGTGATGCCCACCGACCGGGGCGCGGGCCTCGCCGTGCGGCTGGCCGTGGCCGCGACCGCACCGGGCCTGGTCTGGCTGGCCTCGGGGCTGCTCGCGCTCGGTGCGGTGCTGCTGGTCGCCGGCGTCCTGCTGATCGCGCTGGCGGTGCACCGCGCCCAGGGCCGCCCCACGCCACCGCCGGCCGGCCACCCGGCCGCGCCGACCGGCCCGGCCCCGGACCCGGGCGGCGCTCCACCGGCTCCGACCGTCGACCGGCCGCTGAGCCCCTCCGGCGGGCAGCGCTGAGCTGTCCGCGGGCCGACACCGCGCACCGACCGTCGGGTCGGGGGTGCCTGCGGCTCAGCCGCGCGGCGGTGCTGCCCGCCCGGTCCGGTCGACGGCATCGACGCCTCGGCCAGGCCGCCGGGCCCGCACGGCCTTGCCGATCGCGTCCACGGCCAGCACCGCGGGGACCGCGCACCCGGCCACGGCCAGGCCGGCCAGGGACGGCGGCCGATGGCCCAGCAGGTCCGCGACCGGTGGCACGGTGAGCACCGCGGCCAGCACGAGCACCTCGACACCCAACGCACCGACCAGCAGCGGGTTGCCGCGCCAGCCCAGCCGCCAGACCGGCCGGCTGCTGCTGCGGCAGGCGAAGGCGGTGCCGAACTGGCCGAGGACGATTGCCGTGAAGGCTGCGCCCGAGGCGGTCGCCAGCGCGGTGCCGGATGCCGTCTCGCCGTAGCTCCACCCCGCCGACACCAGCACGGTGAGGAAGGCGGTCATCGCGACGGTCGCCTCCACGGGTCCCAGCACGGCCAGCGCCCGGGTGAGCACGTGCCGGTCGACGAGCCGGCGGCGGGGCGGTGGACCCTCCAGCACCCGAGGGGAGGAGGGCTCCGCGCCCAGCGCCAGCGCCGGCAACAGGTCGGTGGCGATGTCCAGGCCGAGCACCTGCAGCACCCCGATGGCCAGGGGGACCGCACCCCCGGTGACGCTGAAGACCAGGAAGGGCGCGAGCTCGGCCACGTTGTCGGTCAGGTGGTAGGTCAGGAAGCGGCGGATGTTGGCGAACGTCGTGCGCCCCTGCCGCACCGCCGCCACGACGGTGGCGAAGTGGTCGTCCAGCAGCACCAGGTCCGCTGCCTGGCGCGCGACGTCGGTGCCGCTGCGCCCCATGGCCACGCCGATGTCGGCCGCCCGCAGCGCCGGCCCGTCGTTCACCCCGTCGCCGGTCATGGCCACCACGTGACCGCGTGCCTGCAGTGCCCGGGCGATGCGCAGCTTGTCCTCCGGCGCGACCCGGCACACCACGATCCCGTCGTGGTCGAGCAGCGCACCCAGGGCCGTCGCGTCGGCCGGCAGGTCGGCGCCGGTGACGACCCGGCTGGAGCCCTCCTGCCACAGCCCCACCTGGCGGGCGATCGCGGTCGCGGTGGCACCGGCGTCCCCGGTGACCATGGCGACCGCGATGCCGGCCCGCCGGCACTCCACGAGCGCGGCGTCCACACCTTCCCGCGGTGGGTCCTCCAGACCGACCAGGCCCAGCAGGTGCAGCTCCCGTTCGGCCTCGTCGGCCCCCGCCCGCGCAGGCAGGTCCACGGTGCGGACGGCGACGGCGAGCACCCGCAGCCCGGCGGAGGCCAGCCGGGTCGCCTCCGCAGCGGCGCCGGACGGGTCGGTGCAGCGGGGGAGCACCGAGTCGGGGGCACCCTTCACGTACAGCTCGTGGCCGACCAGGACCGACATCCGGCGGCGACGCGGGTCGAAGGGGAACCGGCGGGTGGCCGGGACGTCGTCCGGAGCCGGGGCGCCGCTGCGGCGGGCGAGGGCGTCCAGGGCGGCCTCCATGGGGTCGCCGGAGGCGGTCCACCCGTCCGGGGCCTCCTGGATGCGCCCGGTCGAGCAGCGCACCGCCGCCCGGGCGAGCTCCGCGGTGGCCTCCCGCGCGCCCGGTGGACCGGTGAGCTGCCCGGTCGGCTCGTAGCCCACGCCGCTCACCTGCACCCGACCTGCCGGTGTCCACACCTCGAGCACCGCCATGCGGTTCTGGGTGAGGGTGCCGGTCTTGTCGGTGCAGATGACGGTGGTCGAACCCAGCGTCTCCACCGACTCGAGCCGGCGCACCAGGGCCTGCTCACGGGCCAGCAGCTGGGCGCCGCGGGCCAGGGACAGCGTGACGGTGGGGAGCAGCCCCTCGGGGACCAGCGCGACGGTGACGCCGACGGCGAACAGGAACCCGTCGGAGGCCGGGAGCCCCAGGAGGAGGCCGGTGCCGAATCACGCCAGCCCGACGGCGACCGCCAGGACGGTGATGGCCCGGACCACCCGGTCCAGCTCCCGGCCCAGCGGCGACCTCGCGCGCTGCACCGTGCCGGTGAGCGTGGCGATCCCGGCCAGCCGGGTGTCACCGCCGACGGCGGTGACGGCGGCCGAGCCCTCGCCCTCGACGACGAAGCACCCCGCCGAGCCGGTGTCCCCGCCCGCCTTGTCCACCGGCTCGCTCTCCCCGGTGAGCATCGCCTCGTCCAGCCGCAGGCCGTGCACCTCCACCAGCACGAGGTCGGCGGCCAGCCGGTCACCGGCCTCGAGCAGCACCCGGTCGCCGACGACCAGGTCGACGGCGTCGACCTCCTGCCGGCGCCCGTCGCGGACGACGGTGACCCGGTGCGGGACGAGGTCCCGCAGGGCCTGCGCCGCCCGGTCGGCCCGGTGCTCCTGGACGAAGGCGAAGGTGCCGTTGAGCAGCACGACGACGACGATCGCCATCCCGAGCTGCGGCATCCCACCGAGCACGGCCAGCGCGGCGGCCCCCCACAGCAGCAGCGCGAAGAAGTGCACGAACTGGGCCACGAGCATGCGCGCCGCGGACGGGGGACGCTGCTGGGGCAACCGGTTGCCCCCGGGCACCTGCCGGTCGGCCACCTCGGCGCCGGTCAGCCCCTCCGACGACGACCGTGGCCGCCCTCCCGCCGGACCGATCGCGTCCACCCCAGGTCCTCCCGCTCCCGCACCGGCCCCCGGCGTCCCCCCGACCCTGCGTGCCCGCCCGCGCTCCGGGACAGGGACCAAGGGCGGTGTGCTCGCGGACCGATCCGCAGCGGAGTCGGCGCGGGACCGCCTCCGGGCAGTCCTGGACGCGGTGGCCGCGACCGAGGTCGACCGGACCGGACGTCGGTCGTGCGCAACCGGCTCTGGCCCGGGACGGAGTTCTCCCACTACGGTCGACCTGCACCGGACCTCCCTGCGGTGCGGTCGGAGGACCCCGTGGATCCGATGGCGCAACGCGACGACCCCGACCTACCCGTGCCGCGCGTCCCCGACGGCGAGCCGCGGCCGTCGTTCCCGGACGTCCCGCGCCTGGAGCTCGACCAGCTCCTCGCGCAGCTGGTCGACCGGGCGTCCAGCAGCGTGCTGCACCGCACCGCGGAGGCCGCCGGGGACCTCGTCGGAGCCCGGCGAGCCGGCCGGCAGGTCGCAGAACCGGGCGGCACAGGCAGGCGGTCGTCCGGTCCGCCTCAGCGGCAGCACGGTGGCGGCCTCGAGGTGCCCGTCCAGGTCCGCGGTGCCCCGATCGGGACGCGCCACCTGGAGGACAGCGACCACGGGTCCACCACCACCGAGGACCAGGAGCTGGTCCAGGCCCTGGCGTCGACCGCCGGCACAGCCATCCAGGGCGCCCGGCTGTACGAGTCGGCCCGCCGTCGGGTCGAGTGGCTGCAGGTCTCGGCCGCGATCACCCGGCAGCTGCTCTCCGGCTCGACGAGCGGTGCGGAGGCCCTCGACCTCCTCGCCCGGGGTTGCCGGGACGTCGTCGGGGCCGACGTGGTGGCCGTCCTCCGGCCCGGCGCGAAGGGGTCCGGCGTCCGGCAGCTGGGGGTGGACGTCCTGGTCGCTCCGGGCGAGGGCGCCCGGGCGGCCCGGTCGGTGCCCCTCGCCGGGACCGTGCTGGGCCGGGTCTTCGAGGGGGGCGCGCCGGAGTCCCTGGTCGGCGGCGCGCTTGAGGAGGAGTCCGGCGCCCTGCCGTGGACCGGCGTGCAGATGGGGGCGGTGATCGCGGTGCCCCTCGTCGGGGCCGGGGACGTCCGCGGGGTGCTCTGCGCCGCCCGTCGCCCCGGCCGGCCCGGGTTCTCGGTCACCGACACCGAGATGGCCGGTGGCTTCGCCAACCAGGCCGCGGTCGCCATCGAGCTGGCCGAGGCACGGGCGGACCAGCAACGTGCCGCCGTGCTGGACGAACGCGAACGGATCGCCACCGGCCTGCAGGACACCGTCGTCCAGCGGCTGTTCGGGATCGGGCTGGCGATGCAGGGCGTGCTCGCCGAGCTGGGCGACGGGCGGGCCGCCGGCCGGTTGCGGGCCATCGTGGACGAGGTGGACGCGACCATCGACCACGTCCGCAGCACGGTCTTCCCGTCGAGCACGGAGTCGGCCCCGGTGGACCCGCTCGACCGGGTGCTGGACGCCGTGGCCGAGGCGGGCGGCGTGCTGGGCTTCGAGCCCGACGTGCGGTTCTCCGGCTTGCGCTCGGGACGGGTGGCCGCCGACCTGGCCGAGGACGTCGCGGCGGTCGTCCGGGGGGCCCTGCTCGACGTCGCCGGGCGGGGGCGGTCGACCACCGCGGTCGTGGACGTGGTGGAGGACCGGGACGGGCTGGTCGTGCACGTGCGCGACGACGACGCGCGGGCACCGGACGGTCCCGGCGCCGCGGGCGTCGACCTGCGGGACCGCGCACGCCGGCACGGCGGCACCTTCACCGTCAGCGCGGCGACACCGCACGGGGTTTCGCAGTACTGGTGGGTGCCCCGGCCCTGACCCCGCGCAGCGCCCGCACCGCGATCAGGTCCACCCCGAGTTCGTGCCTCAGCAGCCCGCTCAGCGCCGTGCCCAGCAGCGGCAGCACCGCGACGACGGTCGGTCCGGGGTGCGGGTCCTGAGGCCACCTGCTCCTCCTGCGGTGTGGTGGCTGCCCAGGGGACTAGAGGTAGGTGCCCGGGGTGGCCGGGAAGGAGTCCTCCGGCTCCGGCTCGGGCGCGGCGCTGTGCTGGGCGCCCAGCCGCGCGGGCCCCATCGGCCCCAGGAGGACGCTGATCCGGAGGCTGTGGACGACCCCTTCGAGCCAACCGACCAGCCGGGCCTGGGCGACGCGCAGTTCTGCGGCGGAGGGCGGTGGTCCGCTCCCCAGAGGCCGTGCGAGCCGGTCGAGCTCCTCCCGCAGCTCGGGGGCGAGCCTGTCCTGCAGCTCCGCGACGGAGGTGTGGTGGATCTGCCGCAGTCGTTCTCGGCCGGCGTCGTCGAGGGGTGCGGCACGCACCTCCTCCAGCAGCTGCTTGACCATGGAACCGATCCGCACGAGCTTCGCCGGGTGCTCCACCGGCACGACCGGTCCGGGGAGGTTGCTCGTCGACCCGGTCACCAGGTCAGCTGCCCTGTCCCGGCTGCTGTCGGCGCAGCAGGCTGACCAGGGTGGTCGCCCCGGTCGAGGTGGCGGAGCAGCATCGGCCCACCCGGTGGCCGCCCGCTGGCGGCGATCACCGGCGAGATCCTGCGCACGGCGCGCTCACACCACCAGGTGCGCGGGCCGGCCGGTGACCTCTTCGAGGTCCTCGGCGGCCACGTGCAGCAGACGGTGGCCCAGGTCCACGAGGGCTCGGGCGACGGCGATCTCGTCACCGATCCGGGGCACGTCCGGGTCGGCGGGGGACAGGCGGGTGAAGCCCACCCCGACCAGCTCGTCGAGGTCGCGGGTGCGCAGGTGGGCCACCGCCCGCGTGCGCCCGTCGTGCTCACCGATGGTGATCCTGGTGGTCCAGGTCGTGGTCGCGTCCACGTCGGCCTCCTCGCTCGGGAGGTCCGACCCTGCCCGCGCCGGGGCCCCACCGACGCGGTCGGAGGGCCGTCGACGCAGGGACCATCGACCCGGGCGGGCCCGGCGGGGGGTGCCGGGCCCGTCACCGGACCGGTGCTGCCGTGCCGACCTCGAGGCCGGGGTCCTCCGGGGAGGGCGCGGGGCACGGAGGTGTGCGGCCCGGGTCACCTGGGGGTCGGTGGGGGGCTCGGGGGCGGGCGCTGCCGCGGGGCGGGTGGACGGTCCGGGCGTCGGTCACCCACAGGCCCTCCGGGTCCAGGTTCCACTGGACCGACTGCGGCGCGTCCGCGTGCGCCTGCAGGTGCAGCCCGAGTTCCACCACGGACAGGACCTGGTGCTCCGGGAGGGGAGGCGTGGTCGCCGGGGAGGCGTCGCCGGGCCACTCCAGGCGGCCGGTGGGGTCGAAGACCCAGCGACGGACCCCGCTGCCGACCGTGGCCGCCCGGGCGACCACGACGACGCGGTCGGGCCGACCCGTCACCGGGTCCGCGGTCGTGACCGTCCCGGTGACCGCGGGGCGGGCCCCGTGCTGGACCAGCACGGCCACCCGGGGGGAGGCGGTGTGGCCGGCGTCCGTCCGGGCGGCCACCACCGAGGGCGCGAAGACCGATCCCCACCCGGCGACCAGGGCCGCGGTCACGCCCGGCCCGCGAGCTCCGCCGGTGCCGTCGACCAGCGCCCGCGCCGTGGGCAGGTCCCGCCCGTCGACCACGCAGGTCGACAACGAGGTGAGGTCGGTCGCCGGGTCGCCCGGGTGGGCACTCCACCGCGTGAGCACGTCGGCCGCCAGCCGGTCGGGCAGGCCCGCCCGGAGGACCAGGGAACGGGCGCGGTGGCAGGCGCCGGCGAGCCCCGCGTCACCGTCCCCCCACGCGCCGTCCAGCAGACCCGTGACGGCCCGCCGGTAGAGGTGGGCGAGCTCACCGTCGACCCCGGTCTCCCGCAGTGCGCGCTCGCGGGCACTCGCGGTGACGACGAAGCCCGGGCGGACCGGGAAGCCGGCCCCCATCAGCGCGGACAGCCGCGCGCTGGCCCACCCGGTCTCCGCGGGGTCGACCGGATCGCCCAGCCCGGTCAGCAACGGCGCGGCGTCGCGGGACGGGACGGCGTGGTCCACTGTGCCTCCTCGGTGTCGTCCTCCCCGAGGGTCCCCGGGCCATCGGCGGCTGGGCAGGGACCTCTGGCAGGAGTTGCGGGACGGGGGTCCCCGGGTGCGGCCGAGGTCCCGCCCGCGGGGGACCGAGGACCCTGCCGGGGACCCGGCGCCGTCCCGCAGCCTGGTCCCGTCGTCGGTGGCCCACGGGTGGGCATGGACTGGGGAGTGCTGGTGCCGGAGGAGACGAGGCAGGACGTGTCGGACGCGGAGTCCTACGTGGACCGGGTCGACCGGGTGGCGGACGTGCCCAGCGGCGTGCTGGTCGGGCACGACGGGTCTGCCTGCGCGACCGAGGCCCTCCGGTGGGCGGCGGCCCTGGCGACCCGGGCGGGCTACGACCTGCACGTGGTGCGCGCCTGGTCGTTGACGAACGCTCCGCGCCCGGCGAGCTGGGAACCCGGCTACGTCCCGCCGCTGCACGACTGGGAGGGCGCGGTGCGCGAGCAGCTCGCGGCCGACGTCGCGGCAGCCGGCATCCGCGCCGGTGGGTCGGTCGTCCTGCACGCCGTCCACGGCGCGCCCGCGCCCCGGCTGATCGAGTCGGCCGCGAAGGCCGACCTGCTCGTGGTGGGGTCCCGCGGCAGGGGTGGCTTCCGGGGCCTGCTGCTCGGCTCGGTGAGCGACCAGTGCGTGCGGCATGCGCCCTGCCCGGTCACGGTCGTGCACACCGCCCCGCGGTCGGCAGCCGGTCGCTGAGCCGGCCCGGTGGTGGCTGCTCACTCCGCCACCGGGGCCCGGCAGGCGACGACGAACGACCGCGGCTGCGGTCACGGCTCCGCTGCCCTCGTCCCTCCTCGATCCTCCGGGCTGGGTGGGTGGTGCTCGATCGTCGCGTCGGAGCCGGGCACCACCACGCTGGTCCGGTCGTCGTCGGTCCAACGCACCGTCCACGGCGGGCTGCCGTCGGCGTGCGCGACGTCGATGACCTGGCCATGGCGCACCCGACCGCCCACGGCCGGCCCGCGCACGGTGAGCCAGTCCCCGACCTGCGCCCGCGTCATCGGGTGTGCTCCGAGGTCCTGTGGTCCGATCGACCAGCGACCGGCACGACGAGCACCGGGCACGGCGCCTGGTGCAGCAGCGATCGGGTGGTCGAGCCCAGCCCCGGGACCCGGCCGTGGTGGCGGTGACCGACCACCAGCAGCTCCGCGGTGCTCGCCGCACCGCACAGCCCCGGCGCTGGGCGCTGCTTGATCAACGCCGGCCGGACCTCGGTGCCCGGCCACTTCTCCTGCAGCCCGGCCAGCGCTTCGGCGAGCAGGCGCTGCTCCTCGTCCCGGACGCTGTCCCAGTCGATCAACGGGCTGATCGTCTGGTACGTGGGTTCCAGGGCAGGCTCGATCCAGGTGTGCACGGCCACGAGCTCGCAGCCCCGGGCGTCGGCTTCCTCGAAGGCGGCCTGCAGCACCGCCTCGTCCCCAGGTCCCCCGGACACGCCGACGACCACCGATCGGCCCGCCACCAGGGCCCGGTCGTCCTCGTCGGGCAGCACCAGCACCGGGCCGGCCGCGTGGGCGACGACCCGGGCCGCCGTGGAGCCCACGCCGGTGAGGGGGCTGCCGGACCGGCCACCGAGCACCACCAGGGGTGAGGTGACCGTCTCGTCCACGAGCAGCTCGGCCGGGTGCCCGGTCCGCACGACGGTGTCCACGCGGCAGCTGGGGACCAGGTCGCCGATGGCCTGGAGCAGGTCCTCGGCAGCCCACCGGGTCGTCGTCCCGAGGTCCGTCGCGGCCGGTCCCGCGAACCAGCTCCGGCGCACCGGGCGGTGCACGTGCACCAGCCGTAGCGGGGTGCGGCGTCGCGCGGCCTCGATGGCCGCTGCCCGGACGGTGGCCCGGGCTCCCGGCGTGTGGTCGACCGCGGCGACGACCGGGCCTTCGGCGTGGGTCATGTCCAGCTCCTGTCCGCCGGGGAGGACCCCGGCTCGTCGGGTGGTGGTCGGGTGTCCGCCCCGGGACCCGGGCGGCCCGCTCGGGTCAGCCCCGGCGGGATCGGCGCACGGACACGCGTGGACGGGCGACCCGGGCCCGGGTCAGGAACAGCGTCACTAGCACCAGTCCGGCCACGCCGACGAGTCGGTTGACGTCCACGGCAGGGCGCCACGACACGGTGCCACCGCTGATCACGTAGGCACCGGCCGGCCGGGCGCCGACCCCGAACCCGGCTCCCTGGCCTTCCTGGTCCTCGGCATGACCGCCACCGCCACCGCCACCGCCCCCCACGGCGGCCGCGGTGATCACGGTGACCCCGTCGACCTGCACGGGGTCGGCGAACACCCGCCTGACGGTGATGGCGTCGCGGGTCTGGCTCAACACGTCCTGCAGGTCCACGGGATCTCCTCCGGGAGGGCCGCTCGATCAGGGTGGCGACGAGTCTGGGCCGTGGGCCGGAGGTCCGGCACCACACGACGGCCCCGGCGTCGGGGACCTGGGTCCCTGGTCCTCGACGGGCGCCGGCCACACCATCGGGTCGGACAGCCCGAGGAGCCTCCCCGGCCGCGCCGGGGACCGGGGGTGACCCGATGTGGTGCCCGCACCCGGGCGCCCCGCTGCCGAGCCAGGAGGAACCATGCCGAACAGCACCGGACCGCAGCCGTACACCCACCTCGGGCTCGACGACCCGCCGCGTGACCGGCGCCGGGCCGGCGACGTGCTGGTGGGGGTGGACGGGTCACCCGGGTCACGGGCCGCGCTGGTGTGGGCCGCCCGGGAGGCGGTGAGCCGGGGGGTGGGGCTGAGGGTGGTCTGCGCGGTGCCGGTGGACGAGCCGTGGGCCGACCCCCTGCTCGTGCTCACCGAACGCGCCGACCAGGCCCGGTCCGACACCGCGCGGCTGGCGGCGGAGGAGGTCGACCGGGCGCGGGCCGAGCTCGCCGTCGGGGACCGGCCCTGGCCGGAGGTGACCGTGCAGACCCGGGTGGGTCTGCCCACGACCGTGCTGGAGACGGCGGCCGTCGATGCCGCGCTCCTCGTCGTGGGGTCCCGCGGACGGGGCGCGGCGCGCAGCGTGCTGCTCGGATCGGTGTCCCTGCACGTGGTGGTGCACGCCGGGTGCCCGGTGGTCGTCGTCCCCGGCCCGGGGAGCCCGCACGCGCCGGGTCCGCTCACCCCGCAGTCCGACCGACGGGTGGTGGTGGGTGTGGACAGCTCCGCCGCCGGCCGGGCCGCCGTCCGCGAGGCCGCGGCGCACGCAGCCCGGGCCGGGTCGCGCCTGGTGGTGGTCGCGGCCGTCTCGGAGCTGGACCTGTGGAGCCCGGTGCACGCGGCGTGGGCGCCGGCCGAGGCCGAGATCCGCCGTGCCGTGGAGTCCAGGGTGCAGGCCGTGGTCGCCGAGGAGTTCTCCGCGCTGCCCCCGGCGCAGCGTCCCGACCGGGTCGACACCTCGGTGCTGGCCGGGCCGGCGTCCGGGGTGCTGATCGACCAGGCGCAGGGGGCCGAGCTGCTCGTGGTCGGCACCCGGAACCAGGGAGAGGCGCGCGGGCTGGTGCTGGGTTCGGTCGCCCTCCACGCCGTGCTGCACGCCCCCTGCCCGGTCCTGGTCGTGCGCGCCGCTCCCGCCGACGAGGTCGCCCACCCCGATGCCCGCACCGAGGACGGTTCCGCGGTCCGCACCGGCGCCTCGGGCACCGGCTGACGCCCGGTTCGACCTGAGGTGCCCGGCGGCCTGCGCATCGCCGTCGGGCGCGACCCCGCCGGGGCGGCGGGCGGCCTGCCGCAGACGTCCGGGGACGGCGCCGTCGTCGCCCACGTGCGGCCACCGGGTGTGCTGGGGAGATGGCGAGGACGTCGCCGGGGTGGTGCCCGTGCCCGAGGCGGTGCCGCGCGGGGTGACCAGCAGCAGGTGACCGCGCTGGCCGCTCACCTGCCGCGGACCCGGCCCTCGACCAGGCACGTCGCGCCGGCGACGTGCGTCTGGACGACCCACAGGTGCCGCCGTACCTCGGCCAGCACGTCGACCTCACCCTGGGGGAGCGACACGGCCACCGTCCGGTCGGGCTCGAGCGCAGGGTGGGCGAAGGCACCCCGGGCCAGCTCGGTGGCCATGCCGTGCGGCACGCGGTCGGTCAGGGAGAACACCACCTTGACCTCGGCCTCGGTGTCCTGGACGTCCACCCGGCCGACCAAGCCGGCCTGGTCGTGGGCCGTCAGCCCGTGTGGGTCGTGCTCGAACCACCAGGCGGTCGGCGCCGGCACGGTCGCGAGGGGTGCCTGACCACGCGGTCGTCGGTCCGGGGGCGGCCGGGTGTCGGGTGCTCGGCCAGGGCTCACGGTCGTCCTCCGTCGATCAGGGGTGGGTACCGGTCGATCGTCGGGCTGAACCACCCTTCCGCGCAGGGGTCCCTCGACACCTGCGACGAGGACCGATGGCCTCCCGTGCCGCCGCGCGCCCGTCGACGCTCAGGGCTCGGGGAGCGGGGCCGACACGCGAGCCCGGGGACACCGCGGCAGGTCCGCCCCGATGCGGGCCCGGAACCACGTCCCGGCCACCGCGAGGTGCACGCCGAGGTCCACGCCGCCCGGGTCGGTCCCCAGCACCACCAGGGCTCCGTCTCCGGTCACCCGCAGCGAGGCCGACCCGGGTACCTGGAGATGACTCCGGGACCCGTCCGGGCGGATCACCACGACCTCGGCCACGCTGACCTCCCCGTCCGTCGGCCGTGCCCCGACGTGTGCGGCACGGTCACGGCTCCGCGGTGGCCGGGTCGGGCCAGGGCGCATCCCACGGTTCGAGCACGTCGGCCAGCCCGCGCCGCCCGGTGGGCGGCACAGGCGGCGCGCTGGAGGACGCCCAGCCCAGGCGCAGCAGGACGTGCGGGACCAGCCCACCGGTCACCTCGTCCCGCACCCGGGCTCGCAGCTCGGGGACCTGGAGGAGCTGGGTCACGGGCTGTGCGGCCATCCCCACGACGGTGGCCTCCAGCAGGACCGAGCTGAGGGCCTCCCCGGCGCGCAGCCGGGCCAGCCGACCGTCCTCGCGGGTGACCAGGAGGGCCAGCCACGTCCCGTCGTCGGGGTCGGTGGTCAGCGGCGCGGGGAGCTCGGCCCCCGCCACGTTCTGCAGCGGGAAGGTCGGTGCGTCATCACCACGGCCCGGGTCGCTCACGTTCCCGGCCGGGACGCCGTCCTGAGCCCCCCGGCGGCGGCCTGACCAGGAGTGCGTCTCCGCGACAACCCCGGGGGTGAGGGCCTGCGCTACGGCAGCCGCCTCGGCGAACTGCGCGATCCGCCACCGTTCCCCAGGAGCGTCCAGCGGCAGGAGCTCCGCGCCGGCGTCCTCGGCGAGGCGGCAGAATCCTTCCCGCAGCTGGTCCGGGACCGGCCAGGAGGTGAACGCCCGCCGGTCGGTGCGGCGCCGCTCGATCGCCGACGCCAGGGCCAGGTCCTCCTGGCTCGGCTCGCGGGGATGCATCTCCACGGCCGCGAGGTGGTCGGGTCGCGCCGGGTCGGGGATCCGGTGCACCAGCGGCTGCCAGCCGGCCGCACGCAGCGCCACCTGCAGGTGGTGCAGCGCAGCCCCGCACGCCACCACGAGGTCGTGGTCGTAGGGGTCGCTGGCGTCCAGCCGACGGTCTGGGTCGGCGAACAGGTGCAGCGACGACGGTCCGATCCGCCACCGCCACGGCTGCGTGTTGTGCAACGAAGGCGCACGGCAGGCCAGCTCGATGACGCTCCTCGCCGTCGCCGGGTCCAACAGGGCGTCGCCGGCACCGGCACCGTGTCGCCACCGGGCGGCAGGGCGTGTCCGGTCGTCGGGCGGGCG